>CALAGR010000293.1 GCA_937891735.1 uncultured Pseudomonadota bacterium
CTCCCCGCGGTCAAGACAACCTCACAGATCGGCCGGAATGCCGCACGCTGCTAGGAGCCTGTCGTACGTAGCGCCACCGGCCCAACCGCGTCGGCACGCTACGGACCGACCGTGGCCACGCGGTCGAAGGGCGAGCGGCGAGGCCGAGTGCGATCACGAGGTCGATTCCGATCACGAAGTCGATCGGCGAGGCGCCGGCGAGAGCGAGCACGAGGCGCCGGCGAGCACGAAGTCGATCGGCGAGGCGCTGGCGAGCGCGAGTTGCCCCTGGGGCGCGACGGGCTACTCCGCCGCAAGTGGTCGGCCGCCGTAGCGGAAGAGCTTGATCAGGTTGTGCGTGAGGCATACGAGGTCCCACTCCGCGGCGGCCGCGGCGATGCCTCGGAGTGAGAAGCGGCGGAAGCCCCGGACCTCCTTCATCTGGCCGAAGACGGGCTCGACGGTGGACTTCCGGAGGGCGTAGATGGCGCGACCAGCGGGCGCAGTCAGCTTGTGGGCCATCCTGGTTCGTGCGTCGGCGCCGGCGGGTGGGGCCTCACCGGAGAAAGGTGACACGCCTTCGTTGTGCTTGGTCCGTTTGAGCGCGACGTAGGCTTCGGTGCCGAGTTTGCGGCTGATCTCTTCGACCTGTGGGGTCCAGTAGCCGGTGTCGGCCGTCAGGGCCGTCGGAGCGGCGCCGAGGTTGCGCACCGCAAGCTCCAGCATCGGCGCCAGGTTCCCCGCGTCCGGTGACTGGTTCGTCAGCGCCGCCGCGACGATCACCTGGTACGCGTCGTCCGCCACGGCCTGCGCGTTGTAGCCCTGCAGGAAGGCGCCGCCGCTCGGCATGATCCGGCTGTCGGGGTCGGTGAGATTCCGCTGGGCCTTGTCGTTCGGTGTGCCATCGGGCGTGCTCTTGGGTCGGTGCTTCGGCAGGCCCTCGGGGGTGACGAAGGGCGGGTCGTCGTCATCCGAGAGCCGGTCGGCGGCCTCTCGGTGCTTCGCCGCGAGGGTCTCGTTGAGCTTTCGGTCCTTGTCGGCCTCGGCGGCCTCCGCGCGCTCATCGCAGCCAGCGGCCAGGTCGAGCTCGTGCTGGGCTCGCGCCGCCTTCGCCTCGGCCTCGAGCCCTGCCTTGGCCTCGCGCAGCTTCGCCAGTCGGTCTCCGCGACGCCGCAGCTCCGCCGGAATGTCCACGTCGTCGTTCTCGGCGCCGAGTCGGGCGTCGTCCGCCGCATCCGCCTCGGCGGCACGAGCCAGGAGCGCGCTGATCTCCGTCTCCAGCTTCGCTTCGAGCTTCACCATGTACCCGTAGCTCATCGCCTTGTGCTTGCTGGCGTTGGCCTGCACCTTCGAGCCGTCCAGGGCCACGTGGCCCAGCTTGACCAGGCCCGCCTCCTGGCAGAGCCGAAGCACCTGCTTGAACAGCCCCGCGAACGCCACCAGGTGGGTCTTGCGGAAGGCGTTGATACGCGAGAAGTGGGGATGCTGGCCCCCCGTCAGCACTCGGAACGCCACCTGCTCGTGGGTCGCACGCGCGATCTTCCGGGAAGAGAAGATGCCGACGGAGTAGGCGTAGACGAGCAGCGCCACCATCATCGCCGGGTTGTAGGGACGCTCTCCTCGTGCGTCCTTGGCCTCGATGACCTCCTCGATCGCGCTCAGGTCGAGCAACTCGACCACGTCGAGGATGAAGTAGACGAGGTGCCCTTCATCGAGCCAGTCCCGCGGGGACGGCGGGAAGAGGAACGACTCGTCGTGGGACACCCAACCGCGGTACTGCTTGCGCGCCATGGGGTGATTTGATCATGCGCGTGGTCCGGAGTCGATCCTGGCGAGCACCGCGACCCGGCGGACCGGGCCGCGGGGGCTCCGCTACTTCAGCTTGTGGAGCATGGCCACCACACGCCGGAGCTCGTCCTGGCGCTCGGCGGCGCCTGGCAGCACCACCAGGTCGAGCGCGGCGCAGCACTCCGCGGCGCTGCCCATGGCGATGCGGAAGTGCTTGCGGCGGTTACCGCCGAGGGAGGAGCAGCCCTCCGCGAGGTTGAGGACGCAGCTCCGGGAGGCCCGGAGGGCCTGGTCCTTGAGGTCGGCGTCGCCCCGGGCGAAGTCGGTCGCCCGGACCCAGCGGGCCACGTCGCGGGCGAGCCTGTAGGCGTCGAGGTTTTCGTGGGCAAGAGGATGTCGCATGGGCCGGCTCTCCGACCGGAGAGGGCCATCCCCTCCGGCGTGCCCTCTCCCAGCCGGTGCATCAGGGGGTCGGGTCAAGGGGTTTGTGCGGAAGTGCGCAGCACTTCTCGGCCCCTTGACGCGGCCCCCGCACCGGCTATTCGGAGGCACGCTGCCGGAGGGGGTGGTCCTCGGTGGCAGACAGCGCGGCGATGCGGCACCCATCGACCCAGGCTCCCTGCCTCTCGTGCTCGCGCTCGCCGGTCATCGTGATCCCGCTCGTAGTCGTGATCCCGCTCGTAGTCGTGATCCTGATCGACGGACGCAAGCCCACTGGATCTACGCGCGACGCGCTCCTAGGCCGATGACGGCGGATGAGCCGGTCGAGGTCAAGGAGGGCGAGGCAGAGCGCGGAGGCGTACACAAGTACGCCGCACAAGCGAAACCGAAGCCCGACGCAGAGATCGCCCGGCTCAGCCGCCGTCAGCCGATGATCTCTTCGCCGCCGTGAATGCCGAGGACGTTGCCGGTCATCCAGTACAGGCGCGGATCGCACAGCGCCGCGATGGCGCCGCCCACGTCTTCGGGGTGGGTCAGGCGACCGACCGGGGACTTCGAGATGCTCTTGTTGGCGAGCAGCTCGGCCCCGGGGATCTTCTCCAGCGCCGGGGTGCGGGTCACCCCCGCGAGGATGCTGTTCACGGTGATCCCGCGCGGCAGCAGCTCGAACGCCAGCTGCCGGCAGTGGGCCTCCAGCGCGGCCTTCGCGGCCGAGACCACGCCGTAGCTGGGCGACACGAGGCGCGAGCCGCTGCTCGTCATGGCGAACACCCGGGCCCCCTGCCGGAGCAGCTCGCGGGCCACCAGGTCCTGCACCCAGTACACGAGGGAGTGGGCCATGACGTCGAGGGTCATGTTGAGCTGCGCCTGGGTCGCGGTCTTGCCTGGCTCGTCCGGCTGGCGCACGAACGGCAACAGCGAGCCGAAGGCCAGGCTGTGGAGCACGCAGCCGATGCTGCCCCCATCGTCGGCGAGCCTGGCGGCGATGGCGTCGATCACCCCCGTCCGCTTGTCGCTGTCCGCGGCGTTGACGTTGAAGAACAGGGCTTCGCAGCCCGCCGCTTCGATGTCGGACACGACCTCGGCCACCTTGGGGAGCGTGCCCCGGCGGTCGAGGTGCACGCCGAAGACGTTCCACCCGTCGGCGGCCAGCGCGCGGGCCGTCGCCGCGCCGAAACCGCTAGACGCGCCAAGGATCAAGGCCCAGCGGGGCCCGCTTGCGGGATCAGGGATCATGCTTGTTCCAGGTGCGGCGCCCCCGAGCCGCTGGTTGGTCAGGGGCTCGCGTCTAGATCTGCTTCTTCACGGCCTGGGCCGCGCCGGCCTGCTGGGAGCGCTCCGAGTCCCGCGCCCTCTTGAGGGCCTCGAGCTTGTTGCGGGCGGTGGCCGTGCCGGCCTGAGCCTGGATCTTCTTCAACTTGGAGCCGATCTCCGCGTCGCCGAGCTCGGAGTTCACGTCGGCCTCGGCCTGCTTGCGGGCGACGTGGTCGCGCACGTTGTCCAGCGCCTGGATGTCCGCGTCGAGGCTCATGCCGTCGAGCGTCTCCTGGATCTTGATGCGGGCCTCGGCGGTCTCGAGACGGGCCAGCGTGGCGGCCTTCTCGCGCTGCAGCTTCTCGATCTCGGCCTGGAACGTCACGATGGAGGCCTTCGCAGCCTCCGCGTCCGTGCGCGCCTGCTCGAGCTCTCCCTCGATGGAGGCGACCCGCTTCTCGGCGTCCTCCTTGCGCTGCAGGAGCACGAGGGCCACTTCGTCCTCGTCCTGCTCCACGGCGACGCGGATCTGGCCGTCGAGCTCATTGAGCTCGGAGGTCTTCTCGTCCAGCTCCTTGCTGAGCTTGTTGCGCAGCACGATGATCCCGGACACCGCCTTCTTCAGCTCGTCGTACTTCTTCTTGCGCGCCTGGATGGCGGCCTCGTAGACGGCCTCCGGGTTCTCCTTCTCGATGTTCCCGATGAACAGGGAGAGAAACCCGCTCCAGAGGTTGGAGATGCGTGAAAAAAACCCGCCTTCGGCCATGTGTGGTCCCCGGTTTGATGCGCCGGGTCCACCGGCGGCACGGCAGGATAGGACGATCCCCTCCGGGGGCGCAATCAACCCGCCCGGAGTGAACAGGCGAACGCCTCGATCCCTTCCCTGAAGGTCGGACGCCGGAGGCCCGCCCGGCGGAGCAGTCCGTCGGCGTGGCTCGTGTCGTACGAGACGGCCCGGGCCGGGAACCGATCATCGAGCAGATCGATGGAGGCAGGGGCCGAGGGACCGGGCCGAGCCAGCCCGACCTCTTCGGACAGGGCGCGCAGCCACTCCATGAGCGTCGGGGCGAAGGGATCCGCGATGTGCACCGTGGCGCCGGTCGCCCCCGCGTCGGACCAGCACGCGGCGACCACGTCGGCCACATGAGCGAGCGGCAGGGCGTGCACCCGCCGTGACGCGCCGGGCACGAGCAGGAAGCGCCGCAAGACCCCCGGGAGCGGCGCCCGCGCCAGCGTCTGGGCCCGCCCCACCAGCTTCATCACAGGATCCGGCGGGCCGGGACGGGCGCCCACGGGCAGCACCGCGCGCGCGATCACCGCAGGGATCCGCCCCATCGCCCGGCGCACGTGGCGCTCGGCCACCAGTCGGCTCTCGGACACCGCGTCGTCATCGAATCCCTGGCCGTCCAGGAGCTGGTCCTCCATCCACACCCCGCGGGCGTCGCCGCTGACCGCGGTGTCGGACACGTGCACGAAGCGGTGGGCTCCGCGCTCCAGCGCCTCGGCGAACGCCAGCAGCTCCCGGGTGGCCCGCACGTTCACCTCGAACAGGGCATCGCGGGCCACGTCCGGCCGGCGGTCCACGGCGCAGTGCACCACGCCCACGCACTCGGCGCGCAGGCGCTCGCCCGCTCCGCCCTCGAACAGCCCGGGGGTCAGCAGGTCGCCCGTGACGAGGCGGATCCGACCCGCCGCGTCCGGCGCTGCGGTCCTCAGGTCGGCCACCCGCTCCCGCGCCAGGCGGCGGCTGCCCTTGCGGACCAGCAGGTGCACGCCGTGTCCGGCGCCGGCGAGGCGGGTCGCCACCGCCCACCCCAGGGCGGAGGTGCCGCCCGTCAGCAGCAAGCTCTGATCGGGGTCGCGAAGGCCTGACATCCGGCGGAACGGGTAGCACGGCAACGCGAACTGTGCCTAGAACAGGGCATGCCCCGGCTCCTGCTCCTCCTGATCCTCGCCCTGTCCGGCTGCGCCCCCGCGCCCCCCGCCGCAGATCCCACCGGCCCCACCGTGGCCGACGCCCGCGCGTTCGCGGCGACCCAGCCCCGCTACCTGCGTCCGGTGCCCGGGAGCGCCGTGCCCGGCGGGCTGCCCGACGTGCGCTCCGCCACCTGCGGCGCCTGCCACCAGGAGATCTACGCCGAGTGGGCGATCTCGACGCACGCCCGCGCGTGGCTGGACGACGCCCAGTTCCTGGCGGAGCTCGCCAAGTCGAAGGAGCAGGGCGTGGACTGGATGTGCATGAACTGCCACACCCCCTACGAGGATCAGCTGCCCACGCTCGTCGCCGGCTACGAAGACGGAAGGAAGGACCGACCGATCCTCGTCCCGAACCCGCGCTTCGACCCGGTGATGCAGAAGGACGCGATCGGCTGCGCCACCTGCCACGTGCGCGACGGGAAGGTCATCGGCCCCTTCGGCGACACCCGCGCTCCCCACGACACCGCGCGCGGCGAGGACCTGCTCACCGTCGCCGTGTGCACCCAGTGCCACCAGGCGTCGGCGACGTTCGTGGAGCTCAACCTGGCCTGCACCTTCGACACGGGCGACGAGTACCTGCGCGGCCCCTACGCCGCCGAGGGCAAGGTCTGCCAGAGCTGCCACATGCCCGAGGTGGTGCGCCCCATGGCAGCCGGCGCCGGTCCTCGTACCACCCGCCGGCACTGGTTCGGGGGCTCCCTGATCCCGAAGGCGGCCGCGTTCGAGGCGGAGCTCGCCCCGCTGCGCGACGTCTTCCCCGACGGCCTCGCCGCCTCCTGGGAGGCCCTGCCCGAGACCCTGGCCCCCGGGAGCACGGCGCGGCTGACGGTTCGCTACACCAACGAGGCCGCCGGGCACCTGCTGCCCACCGGCGATCCCGAGCGGTTCGTGCGGGTGACCGCCAGCGCGACGGGCGCCGACGGGGTCGAGCTGGCCCGCACGGAGCACCGGATCGGGGCGGTCTACTCCTGGTGGCCCAAGGTCACCAAGGTCTCGGACAACCGGCTGAAGCCCAGGGAGTCCCGCGTCCTCGAGCTGCAGTTCGTGGTGCCCGACAAGGGACCCGTCACCCTGCGGCTGGTGGCGGGCAAGTGGCGGTTGAACGAAGAGAACATCGCCTTTCACGACCTGGCTGGCCTCGCGGTGGCCGGCCGCACCTTCCTGGACACGACGGCCGCGATCCCGGTGCGCTGAGGCTCGGATCCGCGCCCCGGGCCCCCGAGCGCGGGTCGCTTCTTGCCCTGCAGTGGCGGCTCCGCTACGGTTCCGCGGCTCCGCGCCGCCCCACGCCAATCACACGCGCGCGCCGCGGGGGCGAGTGAGGCCCCTCCAGATGCCGGACCTGTTTCAGCGCTGCCGCGAATACACCCTGATCGATGACGCCAAGGCGGCGGGGCTGTACCCGTACTTCCTGCCGATCACCGAGACCACGGGCTCCGAGGTCGTGATCGAGGGCAGGACCAGGCTGATGCTGGGGTCCAACAACTACCTCGGCCTGACCTTTCACCCGAAGGTGCGCGAAGCCGCGAAGGCCGCCATCGATCGGTACGGCTCGTCCTGCTCGGGCAGCCGGTTCCTGAACGGCACCCTCGCGCTGCACGAGGAACTCGAGGGCCGGCTGGCCACGTTCCTGGGCACCGAGGCGTCCGCCGTGGTCACCACGGGCTACACCACCAACCTCGCCGCCCTCGGAGCGCTGCTCCAGCGAGACGACGTCGCGGTCCTCGACAAGCAGGACCACGCCTCCATCTACGAGGGCGTGATGATCTCGCGCTGCCGGATCCAGCGCTACGAGCACGTGGACACGGCGGACGCCGAGCGGGTCCTGGCGGCCCTGAACCCCACCAAGAACGCGGCGATCATCACCGACGGCGTGTTCTCCATGGAGGGGGACATCGCCCCCCTGCCGGAGCTGGTGGCCCTCAAGAAGAAGTACGGCGCGCGGCTGATCGTGGACGACGCCCACGGCCTGGGCACCATGGGCCCCAACGGGCGAGGCACCGCCGAGCACTTCGGGGTCATGGACGACGTGGACCTCGTGACCGGCACGTTCAGCAAGAGCTTTGCGTCCATCGGCGGCGTGATCGCGGGGCCCCAGTCGGTGATCAACTTCATCCGGCACCACGGTCGCTCGCTGATCTACTCGGCGTCCATGTCTCCCGCGCACGTGGCCGCGGCCCTGGCGGCCCTGGACATCATGGAGAACGACCCCGAGCCCCGAGAGCGCCTGCACGCGAACGTGCGCCGCATGCGCACGGGGCTCAAGGAGCTGGGCTTCAAGGTGGGCGAGGCCCACACACCGGTGCTGCCCATCTACATCGGCGAGGAGATGCGCATGCTGCCCTTCTGGCGGATGCTCTTCGACGAAGGGGTGTACACCAACGCCGTCATCCCCCCCGCGGTCGCCCCGGACGCCACGCTGGTGCGCACGTCCTTCATGGCCATGCACACCGCCGAGCAGATCGACTTCGCCCTGTCGGTCTTCGAGAAGGTCGGCAGGCTCGCCCAGCTGATCTGAGGTTCGCTCGGGGCCGCCCCACACACCTGGAGGTCCCATGGCCGTCGAGCTCATCGAAGTCCCCCTGCACGTCAAGGGGTGGCACATCCCGCTGCCCTGGGGCGGACTGCTGCGCACGGCCGCGGGGCGCCTCATCGACCGCTTCATCCGGCTGCAGTGGAAGGCCAACCAGGAGTTCCACCCCAGCGAGCACTGGATCGCGCCGCTGTTCATGGATCGGCGCGACTACCTGGACGTGCACAAGAACCCGTTCTTCGCCCACGCCGAGGTGGGCTGCTGGATCGCGGTGCGCGACGGCCGCGACGTGGGCCGGATCGCCGCGGTCTGGGACAAGGACTGGGAGGCCGCCCACGGAACGAAGACCGGCTACTTCGGCTTCTTCGAGAGCATCGACGACGTCGAGGTCGCCTCGACCCTGCTGGACCAGGCCCGGGCGTTCCTGCGGGGTGAGGGCCGGCAGGACATGGTCGGTCCCTTCGACCTGAGCACCAACTACCTCGCGGGCGTGCTGGTGGACGCGTTCGACAAGGAACCCGGCGTGCAGATGCCGTACAACCCGCCGTACTACGACGCGCTGCTGCAGAAGGCCGGCGTCAACAAGGTCAAGGACCTGTGGCAGTGGTGGCTGGACGCGGCCACGCCGCTGCCCGACAAGGTCGCGCGGGTCGCCGACAAGGTGGCGGTGCGCAACAGGATCGACGTGCGCGAGATGGATCTGGGCAACTGGAACGTCGAGGTCGAGCGGGTCCTGAAGATCTACAACGACGCCTGGGAGGACAACTGGGGCTTCGTGCCCATGGGGGACGACGAGTTCCGGCACCTCGCGGCAGACCTCAAGATGGTCGTGCAGCCCGGCATGGCGCTCATGGCCGAGGTGGACGGCGAGCCCATCGCGTTCTGCATCACCATCAAGAACCTCAACCAGGCGATGCGCGGGCTGAACGGCTCGCTGGTCCCCCTGGGGGGGCTCAAGCTGTGGTGGCGGCTGGACGTCGCCAAGTCCGTGGATACGGGAAGGCTCATCGTCATGGGCATCAAGTCGGGCTACCGGCGGCGGGGCGCGGACTCGGTGCTGTTCGTGCAGACCCACCGCAACGCCAACAAGCTGGGCTGGACGGGCGCCGAGATCGGCTGGACGCTGGAAGACAACGACATGGTGAACCGGGCCATCGAGGCCATGAGGGGCACGAAGATCAAGACGTACCGCATCTACGGGAGCGAGCTGTGAGCACCGCCCTCATCACCGGCAGCAACGGCTTCATCGGCAGCCACCTGGTGGAGTTCCTCCAGGATCGGGGCGACGTCGCATACGCGATGGTCCGCAAGACGTCGAACACCAAGAACCTCGACCACCGCACCGTGGACTACCGGTACGCCGGGCTGACCGACGTGGACTCCCTGGCGGACGCCATGCAGGGGGTCGATGTCGTCTACCACCTCGCCGGCATGACGGCGGGGCGGGCGGCCCAGGACTACGAAGCCATCAACGGACAGGGCACGGCGAACGTGCTCGCGGCGGCGAAGAAGGCGCGCAACGGCCCCCGCAAGGTCGTGTACGTCAGCTCGTTGGCCGCCGCCGGACCCAGCGATCACGGGGTGCCCCGAGCCGAGCACCACACGCCGGCGCCGGTGAGCATCTACGGGCGCAGCAAGGCCTCCGGCGAGCGCGCGGCCCACGCGGCTGCGGCCGACGGCGCGGTGCAGGTCACGATCGTGCGGCCGCCGGTGGTCTACGGCCCGCGGGACGAGGACTTCCTGCAGGTCATCCAGATGGCCAACAGCCGCCTCGTCCTCGTGCTCGGCTTCAAGAAGGCCTGGTTCTCGGCCGTGCACCCGCACGATCTGGTGCGGGGCATCGTGCTGGCCGGCGACAAGGGCAAGCACCTGCCTTCGGCCGCCGAGAGCCACGCGTTGTCCGGCGGCGGGCTCTCCCGCGACACCGCGCACGACGGCCACCACCCCGACGGCGAGGGCATCTACTTCATCACCGACGGCGGCCAGTACACCTGGGCCGGGCTGGGCCATCGAGCGGCCGCGGCCCTCGGCAAGAAGGCCTACACCCTGACGATCCCCGTGACCGTGGCGTACCCCGCGGCGCTGGCGAGCGAGATGTTCGGCAAGCTGAGCGGCAAGCTGCCGATCTTCAACCGCGACAAGGTGCGCGAGGGCTCGGCCAGCGGCTGGTGGGCGGCCATCGAGCGCGCCCGGGACGAGCTCGGCTACGTCCCCGAGATGCCCTTCGACGAGGGGATCCGGGACACCGTGCGCTGGGCCCGCGATCACGGCGTCCTCTGATTCTTCTCTAGACTCCGAGCCATGCGTCGGAGGCTCCTCATCCTGGGATCCCTGCTCGCCGTGCTGGCGTGCGCCGGGGCGTGGTGGTGGACCGCCCGCAGCGGGGGCGAGGTGGCCGAGCGGGTGGGGCTCCGGCTGCGCGCCCTGCTCGGGGGCGAGTGCCAGGTCGGCGGCGCCACCGTGCTCAGCCCTCGCATCGTCGAGCTTCGCGACGTGGCCTGCGTGCTCGCGCAGGGTCCCGTGGTGGGGTTCGCCGCGACGGTCACGACCATCGAGTTCGCGAGCCCGTACCTCGGCTCCCTGCCGCCGGTGCGGGAGATCTCGGTGCACGGCGGAGTGGTGCGCGCGCGGTTCCCGGCCCCGGGGGACGACGACGACTCCGGGGGGGACGACGACGACTCCGCGGAGGACGTGTCCCTGTCCGCGACCCTGGAGCGGCTGGCGATCCGGTTCCTGGACACCCACGAGCGCCTGAGCGCGCGACCCGGCGGCGCCCGCGTACCCGCGATCCTCGCGCGGCTGGCCCCCGACGCACAGATCCGGTTCGACCGGGTGACCGTGGATCTGCTGGATCCGCCGTCGGAGCTGCCCGTGCCGAGGGAGCTCAGCGCGCGGCTGGATCGGGACGGCGACACGCTGGTGGTGGGCGTGGCGGCGTCGCTGTCCACCGGCGGAACCGTCACCGCGGGGGGGCGGCTCGGGCCGGAGGGGCTGGACGAGGTCACCCTGGGCCTGGACTCGGTGGATCTCGTGACCCTGCTGAGCCGCACGAACGTCGTGGACTTCGGGCGCGGCGCGGTGACCGGCTCCATCGCGTTTCAGGCCATGGACGGCAGCTGGCCCGTGGAGCTGCAGCTGACCTCGCCGGTGGTGACGCACCCGTTCCTGGGGACCCAGCCCGCGGCGCTGCCGAGCGTGGGCCTGCACGGCCGGATCGTGATCGACGGACAGAGCCTCGTGCTGCGGGAGGGCGCGTGGTCGGTCCAGGAGGTGGGCGGCACCCTCGACCTGCGGGCGGGACCGTTCGAGGGCGACTCCCCGGCCCGGCTCGCCACCCACATCAGCGGGGAGCGGGTGGCGCTGGGCAAGCTGCTCGGCTCCTTGCCCGAGACGCTCCTGCCCGGGGACTGGGCCGACGAGATCCAGGGCACGATGGACGTGCAAGCCGATCTGTCCGGCCCCCTTCACGACCGCGCGCAGTGGCAGATGGACTGGCAGGCGGACTTCTCGCGGGTGGTGCTCGCGGACGGGGAGCTCGCGCGGCAGGCCCGTCAGCTCGCGGGACCCTTCGCGCACCGGCTGCCCCCCGCGGAGCCGGGAGGGCCCGAGATCCAGCGGATCATCGGCCCCGAGGATCCGCACTTCGTGCCCCTGAACGAGATCAGCCCGTGGCTGCGCCATGCGGTCATCAGCACCGAGGACGCGGGCTTCTTCCAGCACTCCGGCTTCGAGGTGGGCGAGCTCAAGGAGGCCCTGCTCGAGAACCTGCGGGACGGGGACGGACGCGGCGGCTCCACGATCACCCAGCAGCTCGCCAAGAACCTCTTCCTGAGCGGCGAACGCACGCTGTCGCGCAAGCTGAAGGAAGCGATCATCGCGTGGCGACTGGAGAGCACGCTGCCCAAGGAGCGGATCCTGGAGATCTACCTCAACATCGCCGAGTGGGGCCCCGGGATGTACGGGATCAAGGACGCCGCGGACCACTACTTCAACCGCACCCCCGCGGTGCTCCAGCCGGAGGAGGCGGCCTTCCTCGCGTCCCTGCTCCCCTCCCCCATCCGCTACCACCGGTACTACCACCTGGGCGGGCGGGGGCTCACCGAGAACCGGCAGGAGCGGGTGCAGGAGATCCTGCGGACGATGCACCGACTGGGATCGCTGGACCCGCGCCAGTACCACCTGGCCCGCGGCGAGGCCGTCGAACTGGCGCACTGCCGCTTCTAGAGCGCTACCCTGCCCCTCGGCGCTGGAGGTCCAGCGATCAGGAGTCCTCTTGGCTTTCGTGCTCGTGGGCCGCGCGCTCGACCACTACCAGATGCTGCGTCCGCTCGGCTCCGGGGCGATGTCCGAGGTGTACGTGGCCCGGGACGTGCGCCTGGACAAGGAGGTGGCCGTCAAGGTCATCCTCGACTCCGTGGCCCGCAAGCCCGAGCTCGTGCAGCGCTTCGAGCGGGAGGCCCGCGCGGCGGGACGCCTGCATCACCCCCACGTCACCACGGTGTACTTCTTCGGCGAGACCGAGGAGGGCGCGCCCTACTACGCCATGGAGCTCATCGAGGGCTGGTCCCTGGGGGACGTGGTCGAAGCGCGGGTGCGGTTCCGGCTGGACCAGGTGCTGTCGCTGCTCGCCCAGAGCTGCGCGGGGCTGCAGGCCGCCCAGGACGCGGGCATCGTGCACCGCGACATCAAGCCCGCCAACCTCATGGTGGGCCTCAACGGCGTGCTCAAGATCGTGGACTTCGGCCTCGCCAAGCTCAGCGACGACAAGTCCCTGACCCGCACAGGGACGATGCTCGGCACGCCGTACTACATGGCGCCGGAGATCGTGCGGGGGGACGGCGGGGATCACCGGGCCGACATCTACTCGCTCGGAGTGACCTTCTTCCACCTCCTGGTGGGCTACCCGCCCTACGAGGCGGACACGCCCTACGGCGTGATGATGAAGCACATCAACCACCCCGTGCCCAACCTCGGCGAGGCCAATCCCCGGCTGCCCGAGCCGATCATCAACCTCATCGGCTCGATGCTCCAGAAGGACCCGGCCCTGCGGCCGCAGTCGTACGCGATCGTGCAGGCGCAGGCGATGCGGATCGCCTCCGAGCTGGCTCCCGCGGCGCGGATGGCGCGGATCGCCTGGTGCCGGCACGAGTCGAGGAACACCACGGACCAGGCGGGGCGCTGTTCGTCCTGCCAGAAGACCTACGCGGGCTCGGATCGGCCTGCGAGGTTCCATGTCGATCTCGTCGGCTGGAACCGCAACGGCGCCGACGAGGACATCGCCTCCTACATCGGGCGGGCGGTCGGGCGGCCCGCCGAGGTGGTCGCGCCGCTGCTCCAGGCGCTCCCGTTTCGCGCCGCCTTCAAGGCCCCTCGGGAGCGCGCCCGCCGCATGCAGCGCGCGTTCTTCGAGATGGGGGCCGACGTCGAGCTGGTCCCCGCCGACGAGGCGCACGGCGGCGACATGCAGATCAAGGATCTGCCGTTCAAGGCCTTCTGGCCTCCGCAGCCTGGCGGGCTCTCCGAGGAGGATCTCGCTCGCCCCCCGGGCGCGATGGACACGCGGGCCCTGCGCTCCGTGGTCCGCCCCGGATGGCGCCCGTCGCCGGGCGCGGTGGTGGCCGGCGTGCTGGGCGCGTTGAGCCTGGCGCTCGCCATCGCCCTCGTGGCGGAGCGGTCGCGGGAGGCGCACGACCGCCGGGAGCAGATCGGGGCTGTCGCAGAGCCGCTGGTGGCCGAGGCGCCGGCGGTCCCGATCCTCGAGGCCCCCGCGCACGACGCATCGAGCTGGGACGGGTCCTTCGGGGAGGCGACGCCAGGGGCCGAAGCCGTCGCCCCCGACGAGGCCGTCGCCACCGAGGCCGTGGCCGAGCCCGCCGCCTCCGAAGAGGCGGTCACCGAGGCCCCGCTGCGCAGCCAGGCGTTCGAGCCCACGCTGGACGCGGGCCTCGATCTGCCCACGGCGCGGGCCGCGTTGGCGGCGCTGGACGCCGCCGCCCGCGACATCGACACCACCTTGCGCACGCGGCCCGGCAGGACCCCCCTGCGGTTCACCGACGCGCCGCTGCTCGACGCCACCGGCGCCCGCCGCTGGCCGTCGGCCCCGTACGCCCCCGTGCTGGAGTTCCCCCTGGGGGGCGCGAGCGGCCCGGGGGAGGGCTCCTTCACTCCCGCCGCGAAGCTCCTGTACGGCCGCGCCGCGGTCCGCCGCGCCGGCGGCGCCAGCGTTCCTCCGTGGCTGCTGGTGGGTGTGTCGCTGGTGCTCGAACAGGGACCGGTGGGACCCACCGCCGTCGCGGAGTTCGTCCAGAACGGGCAGCTCTCCCCGACCGGGATGGCGGTGTCGCTGAGCGACAACCCCGCCCCCACCGAGCTGGTGTTGCGCTCCTTCGCGAGCTGGCTCGTCGAGGAACACGGGTGGAGCAAGGTCGGTCGCCTGCTGGAGTCCCTGGACCGCACCGGAAACCTGGAGGGCGCGCTGGTCACGGCCTTCGGCAGCTCGGCCGCGGAGCTCGAGCAGGACTGGCTGGCGGCGGCCACGGGCGTCGAGTAGGCCCCCGAAGGCTCAGGCCAGCAGCCCCCGGATCGCCGGCTGGCCGGGCAGGGCCGTCGAGGGGTCGCCTCCCGCGAGGGCCACCAGGGTCGCGCCCACCCCCCCCGCGGTCAGGAGCACACCCTCCCGGTCGGGGGTGCCCAGCTCCAGATCGATGGGGACGCCGCGGAACTGGTCGTCGAATCCGCCGTAGGTCCGCGACCCGTTGATACCGGGGCCCATCAGCATCAGGGACGTGTACGGCCAGTGGTCGCGCCCCTGCCGCCCGTTGAAGCGCGGGGTGCGCCCCATCTCGCTCATCACCACCAGCACCGTCTCGTCCGCGAGGCTGGCGCCCACATCGCCGGGCGTGTTGGCGAGCCGCTCCACGAGCTGGCCGAGATCGGAGAACAGGGTCTCGAACAGGGCGCTCTGCTGGACGTTGTCCCGGTGGGTGTCCCAGCTGACGGCGGGCGAGATGGTCACGGACCGGCCGACGCCCCCGCGCAGCGCCTCCAGCACCGTCTCACCCTGCTGCGGCTCGTTGGACCCGGCCCCCCGCGCGCTGTTGAGGAGCTCGGCCCACTCGGGCTCCTGGCCCGAGCTGGTGCCCGTCAGGCAGATGGACCGGCAGACCTCGTGGGACAGGGAGCGCACCGACACGCCGTTGAGCACCGCGGTGCGCTCGTGGTGTTCCTCGAAGAAGCGGCGCACCGAGGGCCGCTCCGCCGAGTCCACGATGCGCAGGCCGCCGATCTGGAGCTCGGAGTCGCCCTCCGCCATCTCGATGTCCTCGCTGCCGAACAGGGGCGCGAAGACGGTGAGCGGATCCCAGCCCCCGGAGTTGAAGTAGAAGACGAACTTCAGGTCGGCGTTCGTCACGCCCGCGAAGGCGGAGCGGGGGGACAGCCCCAGACCACACAGCGCCGCAGCCCCCGCGGCCGAGACCCCCAGGCGGTGCATAAATGCACGCCGGGAGTGCGCGATCACTCGGCCGCCTGCTCGGGCTCCGGACCGCTCGACGGCGCTCGACCCAGGAACTCCGCGTCCCGCAGATCCGACAGCTGGATGGCGACGTTGCCGAAGTCCGCGAGGCCGTAGCAGGGCGTGTTGCCACGCACGATCAGGCTCTGCTGCCGACCCGAGTCCAGCGTGACCACGGCCAGCACGTCGCCGCCCTCAAGGGGCTCGAAGATCACCTTGCGGATCTTGTCGAAGGGCAGGCTCACCCGGGCCTTGCCCACCTTGCCCGACAGGTAGATGTGCCCCTCGAAGCTGGCCTTGTCCACCAGGAACCGGTTCATCTCCGTGTCCGTCACCCGCACCCGGTAGCTCAGGGACGGCTCGGGGATCCGCGTGACCCCCTCGGCGCCGGTCAGATCGCCCATCGCAGCCGCCGAGATGGGCAGCAGAAGCGCGACGAGGAGCATGGGGAGGCAACGCAACATGGGCCGCGGCATGCTATCACCCGCGCGTGCAGATCATTCGGGGCTATCAGGCACTCGGGGAGGGCCTCGGCCCCATCGTGATGACCATCGGGACGTACGATGGGCTGCACCTCGGGCACCGGGCGGTCATCAAGCGCGTCGTGACCCACGCGCACCGCCAGG
>CALAGR010000294.1 GCA_937891735.1 uncultured Pseudomonadota bacterium
CCCGCACCGGGGAGCTGGTCCAGAGCGTCGGGCTCGGCACGCGGGTCCTGCGGGAGTCGCTGGATCCCCAGGACCGCGCCCGGCTGATGAACGTGCTGGGCGCCGCGCGGGACCTGCTGGGCCAGACGGCGGTGGCGGTCGAGGTGTTCGAGCGGGCCCTCACGCTGCGCCCCGACCCGGATCTGGAGGCCAAGATCCGGGTGAACCTGGGGGTCGCCCTCGCGCGCCTGGAGCGGCACGAGCCCGCCATCGACCACCTCCAGGCCGCCGCGGCGCTCAGCGCCGACCCGGCTCGCATGGCGCGGATCCAGCTGGATCTGGCGATCTCCCAGCGGGCGTTGGGTGACCTGGTCGCGTGCAGGGCCAGCCTGGATGAAGCGGCGCGACTCGCCGGCGACCCCACCACGCCGCTGCTGGTCGAGCACCAACGAGCCCTCCTGGACGCCGACGAAGGGCACTCCGATGCGGCGCTGGTGCGGCTTCGCGCGCTCGTCTCCGACGATCTGCCGGTGCACCTGGAGGCGGCGACGTGGCAGGAGATCGCTCGACTCGACCCCGATCTGGACGCAGCGATCAGCGCCGCCCAGCGCGCCCTCGCGGCCAAGACCGAGAGTCCGGAGTGGGCGGTGGTGGTGTGCACCCTGCTGGTGGATCGACTCGAGGCGGCGGCCCGGTATGAGGAGGCGCTCGTCTTCCAGCGGGAGCTGACCCGCCGGCAGGAGGCCGCGTGGGCGGCCCAGAAGGACACCGAGCTCGCCCTGCTGCGGGTGCAGCTCGAGGTCGACCGCCTGCGCGACGCCTCCGACGCCCTCACCGCCGCCAACGCCGAGCTCGAGCAGGCCTTGCGGGAGAAGGACGAGTTCGTGGCGATCGCGTCCCACGACCTCCGCTCCCCTCTGACCGCCATCCAGATGGCCGGCGAGCTGCTCAACGAGGCGGGCCACCCCCTGGGCGCGGAGATCGCCCGGTCCAGCGAGCGCATGGCCCTCATGCTCAACAAGCTCGTGCACGCCCACGCCGCCGAGGCCACGGACGCCGTCGCGACCGAAGCGGTGGCCATCGAAGAGGTGGTGGATCGGGTGGTCGCCGCCCTGGCCGGCAAGGCCGCGGACAAGGGCGCCAACATCGTGGTCTCCGGATCCGCGCGCCTGCTCGCCGACCCGGAGGCGCTCGCGCGGGTGCTGACCAACGGCATCGAGAACGCCCTCAAGTTCGGCGCCTCGTCCGTGTGGATCGTCACCGGGGAGGACGGCGTGGAGATCCTCGACGACGGGCCCGGCTTCACCGCCGAGGATCTGGACCGGGCCTTCGGCAAGTTCGCGCGGCTCAGCGCCCGCCCCACCGGAGCGGAGCCGAGCACGGGCCTGGGCCTGTACATCATCAAGCGCCTGATGGAGGCGATGGGCGGCACCGTCGCCCTCGGCAACCGGGCCCCCCGCGGAGCCCGCCTCGTGCTCGGCCTGCGCCGCCCCGGCTGATCGCTACATCAGGTGGCTCATGGCCACGTAGGCCGCCATCGCTCCCAGGATCGCGCCCGGCGCCACCATCGGGAGCTCACCCCGCTTGATGTGCACGACCGCGGCACCCAGCATCGTCAGCAGCAGCCCCGCCGCGGCCGCGCCCGCGAGCACCGGGACGATGTTGAGCGCTGAGGGCAGGATGACGCCGAGCCCTCCCGCCAGCTCGAGGGCTCCGATCACCTTGACCTGGCCGTCGGTGAAGTCCTCGGCCCAGCCCATGCCCTTGGCCATCAGGTCGGTGCGCGCCTTCATCAATTTCATGGAGCCCGCGCCGATGAACGCCAGCGCGAGCAGCCCCTGCAGAACCCAGAGTGTCGTGGTCATGGTGTCTCCCCGTTTATGGGCACCTTAGCGCCCGGATCGGGCCGCGTCCTTCGTGCTCGCGAGCCCTCAGGCGCCGCTCAGCTCGATCAGCGCCTTCAGGGTGCGCCAGTTGCGAGCCGTCGCGGTCACCCCGAGCTGCCGCTCGAACCAATCCCCGGTGAGCTTGCTGTTCCCGCTGCCGTTGCCGTAGCACAGGTAGATGTGGCGGCCCCGGACCGCGAAGCGATCACCGGGCCCCCGGTTCGGATCCAGGGCGTCGACCGCGGCCTGCTCGGGAGCCCGGTCGAGGAAGGCGACGTGCAGCCACTTCTCCTGGGGCGCGTCCGGGAACGGGTTGCCGTCCCGCACCGCGACGAGCTCCGCGGCCTGGCGGGTCACGACCGGGACCTCGTAGCCCCACCGGTCCCGGATCCCCTCGTGCAGCGCGGCCACTGCGTCCCGGGCGGCGGGCGAGCCGGGCTGGGTACCGCTCCACAGCAGGTTGCCGCTGGCGATGAAGGTGCGCACGTCGAGAAACCCCAGGTCCCCGCAGAACGCGCGGAGGTCGGCCATCGGGAGCTTGCGGGCGCCGCCGACGTTGATGCCGCGCAGCAGGGCGATGGTGGTCATCCGACAAGTCTGCCTCAGCAGCGTCCGGACGAGGCGTCGGCGGTTCAGGTGCGCCCGCGCCTGACCGAAGAGGTGCCGAGAGGGAACCCACCATGTCCGAGCACCAGACCAGCGTCCTGTCGGAGGACGAAGGCGCCCGCGCGTTCCTGCAGGAGCGGCTGCGCCTGTACGCCCTCGTGTTCGGCTGCGGCGCGTTATTTGTCCTCCCTGCCATCCCGGTCAGCGGGGGACGTCCGACCCTCAGTCTGGGCGTGGGCGATGTCGCCCTGGCGGCCCTGGGTGTAGTGCACCTGCTCGCCTGGGGCGCGATGCGACGGCGCACGATCACGAGTGAGACGCTGCGGAGGATGGAGACCGGCCTGATGATCGCCGTGGGCCTCGCCACCGCGACCATGAGCTGGATGGGCCCGGATGCGGTGATCTCGCGGTTCCCAGGGCTGCTGGTGGCGCTGACGGTCCCGGCCTGGAGAGCGACCGTGGTCCCCTCCCGTCCTGGGCGCACCGCCGTGATGAGCTCGCTGGCGATGGGCCCGGTGGCGCTGCTGGCCCTGGTGCCGGTGCCCGGCCTCAACCAGGAGCCCCTGATCGGCTGGATGCTGGAGCTGGGCACGTTCTGGATGCACGCCACGTTCGCGATCGGCATCTCCGTCCTCATCAGCAGGACGACGTACTCCTTGCGCGCGGACCTGAGCAAGGCCCGCAAGCTCGGCCGCTACGAGCTGCAGGAGCGCATCGGGGCCGGCGGCATGGGCGAGGTGTACCGGGCGCGGCACGAGATGCTGCAGCGGCCCACGGCGATCAAGCTGATCCGTCCGGATCGGGCGGGGGAGGCGGCGATCACGCGGTTCGAGCAGGAGGTGCAGGTCACGGCGTCCCTCAGCCACCCCAACACCGTCGCCGTCTACGACTTCGGGCGGACCGTGGATCGGGTGTTCTACTACGCGATGGAGCTGCTGGACGGCTGCGACCTGGAGGTGCTCGTCCGGCGCCACGGTCCGGTCGATCCGCGGCGGCTGGTGCACATCCTGCGCCAGGCGGCGGGCTCCCTCGGCGAAGCCCACTCCCTCGGACTCGTGCACCGGGACGTCAAGGCCGCCAACATCCTGCTGTGCGCGCGCGGCGGCCAGCTCGACTTCGTCAAGGTGGTGGACTTCGGCCTCGCACGGGAGATCGAGGACGTGGACGGCACCGACAAGGGCATGGTCGTCGGCACGCCCAGCTACCTCGCCCCGGAGGGCTGGTACGGCCTGCCCAACGCCGATCCCCGCTCGGATCTGTACGCGCTCGGCATCCTCGCCCACTTCCTGCTGACCGGGCGGGTGCCGTTCCAGCAGGACTCCTTGCTGGAGCTGTTCGCCGCCCATCGCGAGGGGGATCCGGGGCCCCTGCCGGAGTCCACGCCCGCTGAGCTCCGAGACCTGGTGGCGTGCTTGTTGGCGAAGGAGCCCGGCGATCGACCCGCGAACGCCCAGGCCCTCATCGAACGGCTCGACGCCCTGCCCCTGCCGCCCTGGACCCAGGAGGACGCCCGGTCCTGGTGGGCGGAGCACGCCGCCCCCGACGTCGCGGCAGACCCGGGCCAGGCCTGGCCCGCCACCATCGAGATCCAGCGGGGGATGTCGACGACGCGGCTGCCCCCGGGGTACGACGGCACCCCCGCCTGACAGGATGCGAGGCCGATGACCTGCGTCGTCTGGCCCCCCGAGGGCCCCGATCTTGCCCCCGGCACCACCAGGTCCTGGCGGACCTTCGGGCTGGAGGTCACCACCACGGTCTGCGTGTTCGAGCCCGGTCGGGCGCTGTCCTGGCGGGGCGACGCGTTCTACGGGCGGGGCGTGCACACCTGGGAGCTGACCCCCACTCCCACCGGCTGCCTGCTGGTGACCGAGGCGACCCAACGGGATCCCGTGCCCTGGTTGCTTCGCCTGTACCTGCGCCCGGCGCTGCTGCGGTGGCACCAACGGTGGCTGCAGGGCATCGCGGCGAGGGCCGAAGCGGGAGGCTGAGGGGCGGTGGGCTGGGGTTTTGCTTCCGGTGACGGGCCACCCCGGACGGTCCGATGGACCGCACCGTTGCGTCATCGAGGGGAGACAACCCGTCTGGCACCGATGACGCGCCAGGGGGGACTGGCAGGTGGGTCTCAACCCAGCCGGGATGGGCTGGGAGAGCTGAGGCGGCTCGGGCTCCCCCCGTTTGACGCAGTACGCTGGCGAGGTGGAGGAAGCGATGCCGAAGTTGACCTCAGGTGACGTCCTGCGTCTGTATGTGATGCCTCCGAGCGCGGCCTTTCCGTGGATCCGGCTGTATCACCACCCCGAGGGGATCCGGCGCCCCGGGATCGAGGTGGACGCGATGAACGCGCTGCGCGACCGACAGGACCTGGCCCGCGCCCTCGGCGAGATGATCATCAGCGCCAGCCCCGTCCTGACCGCCTGGACGAGCAAGTAGCGCGTTCGGGCGCCCCTCAGGCGTCGAAGATCTCCTGGATCTCCATGGGCGGGGCCACCTCAACCTGCTCCTGCGTGCAGTCGGTGTGCGGCTTGTCGTGCCGCCACCGCTTGAAGTGCGCGGGGTGCCGCAGCCGCCCCCCATCGAAGTGGTTGTAGCCCACCTCCGCCACCAGGCCGAGCCGCAGGGGCTGCCACGACAGGTCCTTGCCCCCGCTCCACCGCGACCCCACGCCGGGCCGCCGGTCGCCGTGCTGCTCGGCCTGCATCCACTCCGCCCAGGGGTGGCCGTCCAGCGCGTCGTCGCGCCACGGCTCCAGGAACGACACCAGCTCCGCCCGCTTCGCCGCCGTGAACGACGCCGCCACCCCGATCTGCTGCAGGCGCCCATCGTCCGCGTACAGCGCCAGGATCAGCGAGCCCACGAGCGTCTCGGGGCCGTTCTTGTGCCACCGGAACCCGGCCACCACGCAGTCTGCGGTCCGGTCGTGCTTCACCTTGACCATCACCCGCTTGCCCGGCTCGTACGCGGCCCCCGTGCCCTTCGCCACCACGCCGTCCAGGCCCGCCCCCTCGAAGCGCTCAAACCAGTCGGCGGCCAGCGCCCGGTCCCGGGTGGCGGGCGTCAGGTGGATGGGAGGCGACACCGCCGACAGGATCGACTCGAGCATCGCCCGTCGCTCCGCAAAGGGCGTCGGCCGCAGGTCCTGGTCCCCCAGCGCGAGCAGGTCGAACGCGACCACCTGGGCCGGCGTCTGCTCCGCCAGCATGTCGATGCGCGAATCCGCGGGGTGCAGACGCATCTGCAACGCGTCGAAGTCGAGCTCTCCGTTCCGGGCGATGACGAGCTCCCCGTCCACCACACAGCGCGGCGGCAGCGCGGCCAGCAGCGGACCCCGCACCTCCGGGAAGTAGCGCAGCAAGGGCTTGCGGCCCCGGGACTGCAGATACAGCGCGTCCCCGTCCCGAAAGATGAGGACCCGGAAGCCGTCCCACTTCGGCTCGTAGATCCAGCCGTCGCCCCGAGGCAGCGCCTTGGCTCCCTTGGCCAGCATCGGCTCCAGGGGCGGCTGGAACGGCAGGTTCATCGGCGGCGACTCGGGGAGCGCGGCCACGCCCTCAGTCCCGCTCGGCCTTCAGCGGACGCCCCATCAGCACGGCGACCGTGCCGGCGGGGTCCTTGCCGTCGTACAGGATGCGCCACACGGCCTCGACGATCGGCATGTCCACGCCCATGCGCAGGGCCAGCTCCCGGGTGCTCGCGGTGGTCAACACCCCCTCCGCCACCTGTCCGCCCAGCGACGCGGTCACCTCGTCCAGGGACATGCCCGTGGCCAGGCGCTTGCCCACCGTTCGGTTGCGGGACAGGTCGCCCGTGCAGGTGAGCACGAGGTCCCCCATGCCGGCCAGCCCCATGAACGTGATGGGATCAGCGCCCCGGGTCACGCCGAAGCGCGACATCTCGGCAAGCCCGCGGGTGATCAGCGCGGCCCGCGCGTTGTGACCCATCTCGAGCCCGTCGCACAGCCCCGTGGCGATGGCGATGATGTTCTTGACCGCGCCGCCGATCTCGATGCCCACCACGTCGGTCGTCCGGTAGGTGCGGAAGTAGGCGCAGTGGAACGCGCGCTGCACCCGCTCGGCGATGGCCTCGTCGCGCGAGGCGACCACCACCGCCGTCGGCTTGTGCCCCAACATCTCGAACGCGAAGGACGGGCCCGAGATGTAGGCCAGCTGGCCGTGCAGGCGCTCGGGGAGTTCCTCGCGCAGGACCTCGTCCATCGTCTCGCCGCCGGCCTCGATGCCCTTCGCGGCGCAGACGATCAGGACGTCGTCCGCCAGGTGCGGCGCCGCCTGCCGCGCGACGAAGCGCGTGACGTGCGACGGCGACACGAAAAGCACCAGGTCCTTGCCCGCGCACGCCTCGGACAGGTCGCCGGTGGCCTTGATGCCCGGCAGCGGGTGCCCGGTCTGGTAGCGGGTGTTCCGCCCCGCCGCGTTGACCTCCGCCGCGTGCCCGTCCTCGAAGCACCACAGCGTGACGTCGTGGCCGCTCTCGAGCAGCACGCTCGCCAGCGCGGTGCCGAAGCTCCCGGCGCCGAGCACGCCTACAGAAAGGATGTCGCTCAAACCATGTCCTCCCAGCGGCCCGAGGCTACCTCATCGCGGCCAGCAGATCGGGCGTCACGCAGGTCTTCCGCGGCTCGCGATCAGACCGACACCTCGAAATCACGCAGCACAGCGTTCAGCGTGGTCTTGCGGTCGGTGCTCTCCTTGCGCGTGCCGATGATCAGCGCGCAGGCCAGCTGGTAGGTGCCAGCCGGGAACGTCTTCGGGCGCGTGCCCGGGATCACCACGCTGCGGGCCGGCACCCGGCCCTTGTAGATCACCTCCTGGGGGCCCGTCACGTCGATGATCGGCGTGCTCGCGGTGAGCACCACGTTGGCCGCCACCACCGCCTCCCGCTCCACCCGCACGCCCTCCACCACGATGGCGCGGCTGCCGATGAAGGCCCCGTCCTCGATGATGACCGGCGTCGCTCCGGGGGGCTCGAGCACCCCGCCGATGCCCACGCCGCCGGACAGGTGCACGCCCCGCCCGATCTGCGCGCAGGAGCCCACCGTCGCCCACGTGTCCACCATGCTGCCAGCGCCGACCCACGCGCCGATGTTGACGTAGCCGGGCATCAGGATCGCGCCGGGCTCGATGAAGCTGCCGTAGCGCACCGTGGCTGGCGGCACGGCCCGCACCCCGCTGGCGGGGATGTCCTTGAGGGGGATCTTGTCGTGCCAGCGGTAGATCCCCGCCTCCATGACCGCCATGGGCGCGATGCCGAAGTAGCCCAGGATCGCCTGCTTGACCCAGGCGTGCACGGCCCACTCGCCGCCCTCCTCGTCGGGGGGCGAGGCGACCCGCAGGGCCCCGCGGTCCAGCCGCGCGACGACCTCCTCGATCGCCTCCCGCACGCCGGGACGGTCGGTCCAGCCGGGCTGGCCGTAGTTGCTCTCGATGGTGTGCTGAAGCTGCTCGGACATGGGCTCTCCGCGTGGGCGCGGAGACTACCAGCCGGCCGCGGGGCTACTTCAAGACGACGACGAACGCCTCGCTCTTGAACCGGTCGGTCGCGTCGAGCTGCAGCGTGGCCTTCCGGCCCGTGTCGTTCAGGATCACGGTGTAGTCCCGCCCCTCGCGCCAGACCCCGTCGGGCAGCAGCATCAGCCCCTTGATCCGCTTGACCCCGAAGTCCTCGGCGTACATGTCGATCGTGTCGTCGGTGCGCAGGTCGAGCTTGTCCACGAACAGCTCGGGCCGCCAGTCCTTCAGCTTGATGCCGGCGGGCGCGATGATCTCCTTCTGGCGGAGGCTGCGCTTCGTGTCCACGTAGTACCAGACCGACTCGTCCGCCTCGACCAGGGCCTCCTTGTCCTCGTAGAGCAGGTCCCGCTCGATCTTGAGGTCCTCGTGGCGCGTCTTGAGGGACGTCAGATCCGCCCGCAGCTGATCCCGGGTGGCCTCCAGCACGGTGATCTCGGCCTCCAGGCTCGCGGCCAGCGCCATCGCGTCGTCCCGCTCCGTCTGCAGCCGCCGCATGGCGCGCACGTTGAGGAAGTAGGGCGACACCTTCGCCGTGCCCTGCGTGACCGTCGTGGCGTACACGCCGTCCGTGTAGAAGTGCCAGACCTCCATGCCGGGAGCGAGGTTGTCGGTGAGCAGCGAGCGCCGCGCCAGCCGATCCGCCTCCTTCTTGTCCAGACCGTGGTTCTTGACGAGGTAGTCCACCGCCAGGGACAGGTGCGCGTCGCCCCTCCCGACCACGTCCGGGGTCGGCAGCTGGGCCTTGAGCCCGTCGATGTCCTGCTCGAGCTTCTCGATGTCGTCCCGGGTGTCGATCAGCGACTGCAGCAGGCCCTGCAGGCTCACGTCCATCTCGGCCGACAGCATCGTCTTGAGCAGCGCCGCCTGCCCTTCGGTGAGCCGCACGCCGTCGAGCTTCTTGCCGTAGCGCTGCTCGAACGCCTGGCTCAGCTCCAGGAACTCAGCCTGCTCCTGCTTGATCTGCCCCTCCTTGGCGGAGATGCCCTGGGCCTTGCCGAGCTCGCCGGCCATCTCGTCCTTCTCCATCACGATCCCCGACAGATCGGGAGAGTCGCCCCCGTCCTGCGCACCCTCGGGGGAGGTCTCGCACGAAGCGAGCAGGGCCAGGGACAGGACGGACAGCAGCAGGCGGGTCATGGGTCGGCGAAACATGGCATCTCCAGGCGTGGGAGGCCCCACGACAGCGCGCGACGTTAGCAGGGTCGGCCGCCCGGGCGCCGACGGGTCAACCTCCACGGGTTCTCAACACGAGCGGGTCCTGTGGTGCCGAGGTCCCCTGTGCGCACACGCTAGTATCCGCGCGTGCTCCAGCGCTTCAGTCATCGCTTCGATGAGCAGCGGCTCGCCGCCGTGCTCGTGGTCCCGACCGAACGGGACCGGGCGCCCGTGCGCACGGCCCTGTCGATCACCCGGGGGCGCCGCGGCCGCTTGCGGGCCCTGTGCCTCACCCGCCCCGGCGAGGGCCTGCCGCCGGAGCTGCGCATCGCGCTGTTCGGGCTGTCGGGAACCAGCGAAGCCGACCTGGCCATCAAGAACCTCATCAGCTCGGCCACCCGGGGCGCCCACACCGCGGTGCACCCCATCGGGGAGCAGGAGGAGGAGCGGCGGGAGCAGGCCGCGCAGCTCGCCGCCCTCGATCCGGACCTGCCGCTGCTGGTGGGCTGGTCGCGCACCGGTCCCCTGCCCCGGCTCGACCGCCTGCTGCCCCTGATCGAAGGGTTTCGTGGATACGTGGTGCTCCTGGCGGACACCGACGGGCCGCTGCCGACGGAGGTCCTGGGCCTGCTCCCCGCTCCCGGGGATCGCTGCCGCGCCGCGGTGGAGGCGCTGGTGTGCGACCTGGAGCGCACCCTGCCCGCCTACCGGGTCGCTGAAGCCAAGGCCCGGGGCGCGATCCAGGACTGCACCGACCGGACCCTGGTGGTCGCTGCCCTGCCGCCGCAGACGGATCTCGAGAGCGCGGTCCCGGGGCGGGTGGCGCTGGTGCTGGCTCCGACCCCAGACCGATCCGAGGTGATCGCGGCCCTCTTCGAGCAGATCAGGCTGGGACGTCAGACTCGAGCTGCTTCCGCAGCAGTTCCTCCGCCACCTCGGCCAGCCCTGTAACCGCGGCCCCCCGCTCCGGGGGCACCGAGCGGCCGTCGATCCGACTCCACTCCGCGCGTTTGCTGCACTTGCGCGCGTGCTTGTTCAGGGCCCGCACGCCGGTCGGGCCCAGCCGCACCGGCTCGGCGACGTGCACATCGACCGCGCTGCGGTCGGCGTGGGAGCGCGTCGCGAGCTGCCGCCAGCAGTCCAGCGACCGGTTCAACAGCACCGAGGGGAACTGGATCGCGTCCACGGGCCCCACGGTGAGGGTGTCGCCGTCCACGCTGGTGGACACGCGTCGCCCCAGGAACAGGCCCGCGGCGAACCCCAGACCCCCGCCGATCACCGTCCCGAAGCCCAGGCCCCCGACCCCGTCGAGCAGCGATCCCGTGACCGCGCCGATGGCCGCGAGGGTGCCGGCGGACACGCCGTAGCGGCGGATCGCCTCCACGTCGAACAGATCGTCGGTCACCTCGCCGGACCAGGACTGCACCTGCAGGGAGGCGCCTCCGATGGACGCCGCGCCGTGCCCGTAGATGGACGCCAGCTCCGCGAAGCACTCCTGCTCCCGAGCCCGCAGCGCCTCCTTGAAGCGCTTGTTGGCGGTGCTGCGGTACCGCTTGGCCTCCTCGGCGTCGGGGTGGGTGGTGACGTGTCGAAAGGCCAGCGAGTCCACGAGCATCTCGGCGATCACCACCGCCGACTTGCGCAGGTTCTGGACCTTGAGCGTCTCCCGCAGGGCGCTGATCCTGTCGAAGGCCGCCCCGTGCTCGGGCCGCAGGACCCGCAAGGCGTTGTAGAAGGCCCGCTCCTGGTCGGCGGGGAAGCTCATCGCGTCCAGGTTCACGATGGCGTCGATGCCCTCGCGGTTGAGCATGTCCCGCCACGCCCGGGGAGCCTCCTCGTCGTCGCTGACGTAGTTCAGCACGGCGATCATCGGCACCCGGACCCGACGCAGCAGGCGCACCTCCTGCACGTTCTGGCCCTGGGGGTCGTGGGCGAGCCCGGCGACGTACACGATGACCTGGGCCTTCAAGACGCCGCGCAGCGCCTCCTTCTCGGGGTTCAGGGCCGCCGGCACGTCGGGATCGTCCAGGAAGGCCTGCACGACGGACCGGTCGTCGAGCCGCTGCGAGCCCACGCCCCCGCGCTCGTCGAGCCACTTGTTGATCCGCGAGGCCCGCGCGAAGCCGGGCGTGTCCACGAACGCCAGCACCGGCGTGCCCGCGATGCTGAACGTCTTGACGTAGTGCTCGGTGGTCGTGCCCGCGCCCTCCGCGACGAGCAGCGAGGCGTCCCGGATGAGGGCCGACACCAGGCTCGTCTTGCCGACGTTGGCGTGCCCCGCCAGGGCGATGGTCAGCGGCGCCTCGCTCATCCCAGGTCCTCTTCGAGGTGCACCCGGTCTGCGGGCACCCCGGTTCGTCCCGCGAGCTCCGTCCAGGCGGCCAGCCGCGCGTCCAGGCTGCGGCCCCGACCGCTCGTCCTGAACCGGCGCACCCCGGTGAGCAGCACATGCACCGGCGCGCCCGCACCGAGCGCAGCCACCACCCCGCTCAGGAACTCCTCCTTCAGATCGTCGGGGATCGCCCCCATGGCGAACACCGTCACCGCCCCTTCGGGCGCATCGGGCCCCGCCAGCGCGGCGATGACGGCCTCCATTGCGTCGTCGTCGTCGTCACTGGCGATGACGTGCGTTCGGCCGGACAGCCCCAACCGCACCAGGCGGGTGCGCTCCAGCGACGCGGCGGTGGGCGGCTCGGCGGCGAACACCACCACGTCCAGACCGCGCCCCGCGCGCTGCTCCAGGGGCGCCACGGGGACCGCCGACGACGGCTCGGACTCCACCCTGGGGCCCTGCTCGGGTCCGCCCGGCGGCACCGAGGCGGGGGGCGCCAGCGCATCGAGGATCAGCAGGCTGGTGGGATCCAGCAGCGCCTTGCGCACCCCGCGCCGCACGGCCAGGCGGGCCACCACGATCCCCACGAGCCGCGGCAGCAGGCCCCAGAACGCCACGATGGCGAGCGTCGCGCTCCACCAGGCCTTGCGCAGCGCCTGATCGGCCAGCAGATCCCCGGTGGATCCGACGTACCCGCCTCCGCTGCCCCCGCTGGAGGACAGGGATCCGAACTCCGACACGCGGATCTGCTCCGCGGAGGGCGCGTCCACCCCCGGCAGCCAGTCCACCGGGAAGGTCAGGCCCGTGAACAGGGCGTGTACCCCGTCCGCGGTCACGGGCAGGGTGGAGGACCACGCGAACACATAGTCGGCGAAGGCGAAGCGCCAGAAGCCGAGCCCCACGAACACCACCAGCGTGCCGATCCAGAACGAGTGGCTGTACCCCGTGAAGAGCTGCGCTGCGACGCCGCTCCGACGCAGCACCCGGCCCGCCAGGCGCCCCACGCCGCTGCCCATGGCGCGGCCCCGGATCCACCCCAGCGCCAGGGCCACCCAGTGCAGGCTGCCGGTGCTCCGACCCAGCAGGCGGGACAGCACCAGGGTCCACAGCAGGAACGCGCCCGGGAGCAGGACCCCCTCGGCCAGCAGGTGCAGCAGGTTGACGGGGCGCACATCGTTCGGGGGAAGGCTCACCTGGAGCATGGCCGCCCCGGCGAACGCGCCGAGGAGCGGAACGAGCGCCGTCGCCGCGGACAGGGCCCCGGTCAGCGCCGTGACGGCGTGCTCACCTTCGCCTTCGTCGAGCCGGAGTCGCAGAAGCGTGCGGGCGTACAGAGCCAGACGCCCCGGGCCATCGGACTCGGGAGGAAGCGCCGGATCGGCTCGAGTGGTCGCCACCGCTTCCGGATCGACCCGGGCGGCGCCCTGCTCTTCCTGCCAGGCGCGGGCGAACTCGACATGGACGAAGTCGCGCAAACGCACGGGCGGAGCATACCCGACACCGGTGCTCCGCCCGATCCGCCCGGAATCGGAGCCGCCCCAGCCAATGGTAAAAAGTGTCGACTCTGGCGACCTCGGGGGCTAGCCTGCACTTCGTCGACAGCACGTGCACCGGCCCCAGGCCGTCCGGCGGAATGGACGTGGACGCGGAACCAAGCTGAAGTTGACGCTGCGCGCGACTGACGACGACAGACGAGGGCGTCCCTGCACGAGCGAGTCGCGGTCCCGTCGGGGGCCGCGGCTCCCCTCATCGACGGCGCAGGCCCGGGGCGGCACACTCACCGCGTGTCCACCGCATCCCCCGTCGCTCGACTGCACCTGTGGGTCCTCGCTCCCATCTTCGGGCTGATCCCCGTCGCCCTGGCGAGCCGGCGGCCCCACGCGTCCGAGGAGGATCGGGCCGAGGCGAAGCGCGCGCTGCGGTGGCAGCTGGTCGGCGCGTCGATCCTCGTGATGCACATCGGACTGCAGCTCGGCGTCTTCGGCGTGTACTGGTTCGCCACGGCCGCGGGCACCCTGCCGCCGCCCCTGGAGATCCTCATCGGGCCCCTGTTGTTCGGGATCAGCCTGCTCAACGTCGTGTCGGGAGTGGCTGAGTACGCCTTCGTCGCCTTCTGGGGGCTGCGGGCCGCGCAGGGAGCCCCCCTGCCCTTCTTCCGCGGCTCACAGGGGTAGACTCGCGACCGATGGCGCACAACGGTGATCGACCCACGGCCCCGGCCGCACCTGCCCCGGAGCAGGGACCCTCCGCGGATCCGCTGGGCGAGGAGGCCGCGCGCGCGTCGTGGGAGCTCGCGTCCGCGGAGCTGGGCCTGGGACCACCGCAGATCATCGACGGAGCGCCCCCCATCACGAACTGGATCGACTCGCTGAGCGAGTCCCAGGTTCGGGCGGTGACGGTGCGCGCGCCGGTGCCGACGGGGCCGGCGCACCCGCCGCCCACCCGGGAGACCCCCTTGCCTCGCGGCGGGGGCGTGCTCCCCCCCCGGGGCCCGTCCCGGGAGGCGATGCCGGTCCCGGCGCCCTTCGAAGACGAGGCCCCGCCCGAAGACGAGGCCCCGCCCCAAGACGAGACCCCGCCCGGCGAAGAGACCCTGCCCCCGCTCCCGCCGCCCGCGCTGGACGATCTGGTCGGCGTGCCGAGCGCGGAAGGGATCGTTCGACCCCCGGACCCGTCCCGGGATCGCGAAGCGGCCCTGCAGGAGGCCGACTCCATCGCGGCGGCGGCCCGGTCCGGGTTCAGCGACGACATCCGCAGCTGGATCGCCGGCGAGAAGGCCGTCGAGACCCGCCCCCTGCCCCGCTCCCAGCCCGTGCCCGCCGGCGCACATCGCACAGGCCCCGCCATCGAGTTCGCCTCGCAGCCCGAGCCCGACGAGGTGCCGGGCACGGCGAGCCCCGCGCCGCTGCAGGATCGCGTGCGCCAGCTCATCGGCAAGACCGTCGATCTGGTCGTCGAAGACGTGCCCGCCCCCGACGGCGACGCCCCCCTGAAGCTGCCCGCGCGGTACCGCTGGCTCGCGACCCTGGGCGAAGGGGGCCAGGGGCGGGTGGAGCTGGTGTTCGACCGGGACCTCGGCCGCCAGGTGGCCCTCAAGACCCTGCACAGCTCCAAGAACGAGGACCGCCACCTGGTCGAGTTCTATCGGGAGGCCCGCATCACGGGCCAGCTCGAGCACCCCAACATCATGCCGGTGTACGACGCCGGCCAGGTCCCCGACGGCCGGCTGTACTACACGATGCGCCGCATGCCGGGCGAGAACCTGCACAACGTGCTGTCCAAGCTCCGGCGCGGCGAGCCCGCGACGCTGCGGACCTGGGACCTCAACCGCCTCGTGCGGGTGCTCATCCAGACCTGCCACGGCGTCGGCTACGCCCACGCCCGCGGGATCCTGCACCGCGACCTCAAGCCCGCCAACATCCTGCTGGGCGGGCACGGCGAGGTCCTGGTGGTGGACTGGGGCATCGCGCGCTTCGTGCCGCCCGAGGACGGCGTCGAGGTCACCGACTCCATCCGACGCCTGTGGTCCGAGGCCGGGGACGCCCGCCGCGAGCGCGTACGGGGCAGCCCGCCGTACATGGCCCCCGAGCAGGTCAAGCACCCCGATCAGGTCGGCGCTCCGGCCGACGTCTTCTGCCTGGGCGTGATCCTGTACGAGACCCTGACCCGCCACGCGCCCTTCATGGGGGCATCGGTCGAGGACGTGGTCGAGGCGCTGTGTCACGAAAAGCCGGTCCCCCCGCGGGAGCGCGCCCCGGAGCTGGCGGTGCCGGCGGAGCTCGAAGAGATCTGTCTGCGGGCGCTCGAGAAGTTCCCGGGGCATCGCTACGCATCCGCCGGCGAGCTCGCCGAGGCCCTGGAGGGCTGGCGCTCCGGGGCCCGCCGCCGGGAGGCGTCGTCACGCCGGCTGCGTGAGGCGGACAGCACCCGGGCCCGCTACCAGGTCCTGGTGGGCCGCAAGCGGGGAGCCCACGCCAAGCTCCTCGAGCAGCGCGGCCCGGTGGGATCCGAGCCGCCGGACTCGGCGGACGGCCGGGAGCTGCGCAACCTGCAGCAGCGGGTCGACTCGCTCGAGCGGGCCGCAGACGGCGTGTTCAGCGAAGCGGTCTGGGCGCTGCACCGCGCCGTGACCGACGATCCCGAGAACGCCCTGGCCCGCTCGGGCCTCGCCGAGCTGTACGGCGACCGGTACGCCGAGGCGGAGCTGCTGGACCTGCCGCGGGAGCGGGCGTTCTTCCGGGCCATGCTCCGCCAGTTCGACGACGGGCGCTGGGGACGCTGGCTCCGCGCCGGCGCCGAGCTCGACGTCCAGGTCCAGCCCCCCGGCAGCCCGATCCAGCTCCTTCGCCTCGATGAGATCGAAGGCCAGCTGCGCCCCGGCGAGCGGATCGACCTCGCTCCCTCCGGCACCTGGGCGCTGTCTCCGGGCCGCTACGCCCTGGTGCCCGGCACGGCGGCAGATCTGGACGCCGCGCCGCCCGCGTGGCACTACCCGATCCTGCTGCGGCGCAACGAGCGACGGCGGGTCAACCTGGACCTGCGCGGCGCGTCCCGGGCCGGCGAGCGGTTCTGCTTCGTGCCCGGCGGCCCCGCGCTGGTGGGCGGCGACGAGCGGGCCCCCGGC
>CALAGR010000295.1 GCA_937891735.1 uncultured Pseudomonadota bacterium
CGCCTCCGTCCCAGATGCGGGGCGCGCTGATCGGCGGCGCCGTCGTGGGCTTCGCGGCGCTGCTGCTCTTCACCCTGCAGCAGTACTCGGGCGAGCGCACCGGCAACATGGGCATCACGGGCGGGCCCCCGGCCATGGGCCAGCGGCTCAACGCGCCACCTCCGGGCTCGGGACGACCTGGGGATCAGGTCCAGGGGGTGCCCCCGTCCATGCAGCCCAAGGCGTCGCCCCGGGTGGACGCGGCGCGCGCAGACGTGGCCGCCAACCCCAAGTCCGTGGAGGCTCGGGTCGAGCTGGGCTGGGCCCTCATCGAAGCCGAGGGCTGGATCGACGTGTTCAACAACGCCGCGCAGCTCGACGAGCTCGATCCCGGCAACCCCGACTCGCTGACCCAGCAGGCGGTCGTCCGCATGAAGATGGGGATGACCGATGCGGCCGAGGGGCTGATCGATCGGGCCCTGAGCAAGGACCCCACCCATGGCCGCGCGCTCGCGTGGAAGGGGTCGCTGCGCTGGCAGTCCGGCGACGCCGCGGGCGCAAAGACCGCCTGGAGCAAGGGTCAAGGGCTGTACCCCGGCGAGGGCTTCGACGAGCTGATGGCCATGGCGGACGGCGAGCCTCCCCCGGCGCCCGTCGCCGGCGGCGCCCCTCCCGGTCACCCCACCGTGGACGAGCAGGGCACGCAGGTCGCCGCGACGGACGACAAGACGGTGCATGGCAGCGTGTCGCTGGAGCCGGGCGTGGAGGTCGCACCGGGCGCGACGCTCTTCGTGTTCGCGCGGACGGCGGGCCAGACGTCCGGTCCTCCGCTCGCCGCGGTGCGGATGCCAGCGGGGACCTTCCCCATGGAGTTCAGCATCGGGCCGGGCGACATGCCGCCGATGATGGGCAACCGACCCTTCCCGGACTCCCTGAGCCTCGCCGCCCGGCTGGACCTGGACGGCAACGCGACCACCAAGGACGGCCCCACCGGCGCCGTGGCAGACCCCGTGGCCGCGGGCACCGCCGGCGTGAGCATCGTCCTGGCGCCCTGAGCGGCGCTAGATCCGGCTCGCCAGCCACGCCCTGAAGGCGGCGCGCTCCCCTTCTCCGTCCGGCAGGCCCAGGGCCTGGCGCAGCCGCGTGCCGAAGATCGCGTCGCCGAACAGCGCAGCGCCGCTGAGCAGGAGGGCGTAGCGGGCCTCGTCGGTGGCCCGGTCGGGATCGAGCTGCGCCGGCAGGCCCTCCAGCGCGCCCTCGAAGAAGCCCTCATCCAGCCCCTGCTCGCTGAGCAGCAGCCACGCCCCCAGCCGCGCGTTGCCCTTGCGACGGGCCGCGTCATCCACCAGATCCAGGAAGGCGTCGGGCTCCAGGCGCCCCGAGGCCCCCGCGAGCCCCGCCAGATCGGCGAACAGGGCAGACCAGGCGCCCTGCACCACCGCCCGCAGCAGCCCGTCGCGGCTGCCGAAGTGGTGCAGCACCGCCTGCCGGGACACGCCCACGTCGGACGCGATGTCGTCCAGGCGCAAGGAGCCGGGCCCGGTGGCTCGGAGGCGCTCCTCGGCCGAGGCGAGGATCGCGGCGCGGGTCAGCTCGGCGTTGCGGGGACGGGCCATGGGGTCCTTTTGTGGGCGGCGATCACAAAGTGCTTGCGGAGCCTACCGTGATCGCGCTACTTACTTCCCTGTAAGTAAACACTCTTCGAGAGGCTGCACCATGCGCACCGCCACGGCCTGGTTCGATCTGTACGGCGCCAGCCACCAGAACAAGACCAACAAGCTCATCCACTGGATCTGCATCCCCGCGATCCTGCTCGCCAGCCTGGGCCTCGTGCAGGCCATCCCCCACCCCTTCGGCGCCGTGCCGGGGCTGCACTGGGCAAGCATCTGCTGGGCCGTCTGCCTCGTGTTCTACGCGACGCTGAGCTGGACGGTGTTCGCGGGCATGCTCCTGTGGGGCGCGGCGTTCATGGCCCTGAACGCGCTCATCGCCTCCACCGGGGTCTCGCTGGCGGCCGTGTCGGCGGGCATCTTCGCCCTGGCCTGGGCCGCCCAGTTCTACGGCCACAAGGTGGAGGGCAAGAAGCCGTCGTTCTTCCAGGACGTGCAGTTCCTGCTGGTGGGGCCAGCGTGGCTGCTGCAGTTCGTCTACCAGCGGGTCGGGATCCCCGTGGAGACGCGGCCCGTCAGGGCCTGACCCGCAGCACGCGCGCGGACAGGAGTGATAGCGTCCCCGTCTAGCCATCACGAGGATCCGATGCGAACTGCCCTGCTGCTCTGCCTCCTCGTCGCCCCCGGCTGCGCCGATCTGTGCGCGTCGTCCGACAACCCCACCATCGAGCTGGGCGCGGGCGTGGGCGGCGCCTTCGAGCCCTACACCGACGGACAGACCGTGCACCTCGACTCCGCCCCCCAGGGCGGGTTCGGCGTGACGACCCTGGTGTCCACCACGGGCCTGCTCGCCTCCGACACGGAGCTCGCCGACGCGCAGCTCGACGTGCTCATCGGCGACACGCTCGAGGGCAGCTTCCTCGCCGAGAGCACCCGCCTGCTGTGCGCCGGGGCCTCCGAGGGGGGCCGCATGTCCGGCGTCGTGGTGGGCTTCGACTCCTCCCGCTACTCCTCGGGTGACGATCTGCTCACCCTCGACCTGCAGACCGTCACCCTGGACGTGACGATCACCGACTCCACCGGGAACTCGGCGAACGTGCAGCGCGACGTCGTCGTGTCCGTCGGCAACTAGAGTCAGGATCCCCATGCGAACACTGCTCCTCCTGGCCCTGCTGGCCGTGCTCACCTCGGGCTGCGAGGTGTACGGGCCCCAGGGCGCCCGCGATGGCTGCGCCACCTGCCACGACGGCATCGAGGACGTGCACGCGCCCTACCTGGCGCCCGGTCGCTGCTCGTCCTGTCACGGCGGCGACCCCACCACCGTCAAGAAGGCCAAGGCCCATGTGGCCGTGCCGGCGGAGTGGGCGAGCGTTCGGGGCAGCCTGCCCGCCGCCCCCGTGGGCTTCATCAAGGACTTCGCCCCCGAGCAGCTGGACCAGCTGCCGGTGGCGTACCTGCAGTTCATCAACCCCGGGGACATCCGCGCCGCCGGCGTGGCCTGCGGGGGCTGCCACCCCGATCAGGTGGCCACCATGCCGAACTCGGTGATGTCCACCAACGCCGGACACTACTTCCCCACCCTGCTGCTGGCCGGCCTCCAGGACGACCAGCTCGCCCACTACGGCAGCGTCGCGGCCACGGATCCGGACTGCGATCCCGTCGCCAACCCGGGCACGGTCTGCGCGCTGGCCACCCTGACCCCCGCGGACCACGACGAGGTGGTGGACGCGTTCGCAAACGGCGTGCCCACCGACGACGTGCTGCTCGACATCACGTACCGCAGCTACCTGTCCAAGAAGTGCAACACGTGCCACCAGGCGGGCTATCCCCGCAACAACTCGCCGGGGCTGTACCGGTCCAGCGGCTGCACCTCGTGCCACTTCGTGTACGACAAGCTCGGGGTGTACCTGGGCGGCGACCCGACGATCCCGCGGGGCACTCCGGTGCACGCCAAGGAGCACGTGATCACCACCGCGATCCCCGCGGAGCAGTGCGCCACGTGCCACTTCCAGGGCGGCCGGATCGGGCTGCTGTTCCGCGGGATCCGGGAGGGCGGCTTCAGCGGTCAGCTGCCGCCCAACGCCGAGACGATCAACGAGACCCTGTACGGCCACGCCCCCGGCTACTACGTCACGGACGAAGACACCACCAACGGCGTGGACGAGACGCCGCCGGACGCGCACTACGCCGCGGGCATGCACTGCGTGGACTGTCACGTGGGCCGCGACGTGCACGGCGACGGGCGCCTGTACAGCTCCAGCAAGCTGCAGGTCACGCTGCGCTGCGAGGACTGCCACGGCACCCCGCGGGAGCCCGCGCGGCCCGACGCGGAGGGGCGGTTCATCAGCTACCGCGGCAACGAGCTGACCCAGCTTCGCTTCGAGAACGGCCAGGTCCTGCTGCGCGGCAAGATCAGCGAGCGGGACCACATCGTGCCCCAGCCCGCGGAGATCCTCGCCGCGGGACAGGGCAGCGCAGCCATGCAGGCCTCCATGGCCCCCGACGGCAACGACTGGTCCCACACCGACTCGCTGACCTGCGACACGTGCCACACCAGCCACACGCAGTACTGCATCGGCTGCCACGTGAGCCTGGACCTGCGCTTCGACGAGACCGACTACCAGACCGGCACCCAGACGCCGGGCCTGGCCCGGGGCTCCCGCACCACGTATTCGCTGGACAGCCTGCTCCTGGGAACCGCGCCCGATGGCCGGATCCAGACGGTGCACCCCAGCCAGCAGGTGCAGATGGTGGTGTACGGCAGCGAGGACTACGGCACCGGCGAGGGCGAGCTGCTGCACGGCGGTCGCGTGGACGACGGCGCCGGCGGCACGGTGGTGAAGGGCGCGTTCCGGGCCGCCAACGGGTTCGACGCCAACATCGGGTTCGCGCCGCTGTTCCAGCACACCACCACCGCCAACGCCCGGGGATGCGCGGACTGCCACCGCAGCGACGCCAGCGACGCCGAGCTCAGCCGGGCCCGGGGGATCTACGGCTTCGGCACCGGCGAGTTCATGCTCCAGGGCGCCCAGGGCGAGCTCGTCGATGGCCTGCAGTTCCTGGACGAGGACGGCAACGACACGACGGTGTGGCACCACTCCGGGACCGGTCCGGCCTCCGAAGCCGTGCGCGACCGCGCCCTGGGCGTGATCCTGAACCCGTGAGCGGGGCGCGCGCCCTGCTGGGCTTGCCCGCCCTGGCGTTGTGCGCCTGCCAACCGAGCTGGAGCCTGCCGATCAGCGGCCACGACGGGGGCGTGCTGCTCTCGGCGTGGACCGCAGGCGAGGAACTGGTGGCCGTGGGCGGCGACCTGGATGGCTCCGGGGGGCTCGTGGTGCGCGCCGACGCGAGCGGATGGTGCGTGCAGGCGGACCCGCCGGAGCGGCCGCTGTGGTGGGTCGCGGGCAGCGCCGACCGCTGGTTCGGGGTCGGCGAGCAGGGGCTGATCATGCGCGAGCAGGGCGGTGATCGCTTCGACGAGAGCGTGCCCACCGACGCGACGCTGTACGGCGTGTGGGACACCGGCACCGTCGTGTGGGCCGTGGGCGGCACCCCGTTCGCGGAGGATCCCGGCGGACAGGTGTGGAAGCGGGACGATGCAGGCGACTGGACGCTCGTCTCGGACCAGTTCCCCGGACCGCTGTTCAAGGTCCACGAGGACTGGATCGTGGGGGTGGGCAGCGCCTACCGCATCGAGGGTGACCAGCTGGTGGACAGGAGCCCCCCGGACGCGCCGCGCCTGCTCACCGTGCGCAAGCGCGCCGACGACGACGTGTGGGCCGTGGGCGGCCAGTCCGCGGCCGAGGTGTGGCACTGGACCGGGAGCTGGGCGCGCGTCGACATGGACCCCTACTGCACCAACCAGTCCCTCAACGGGGTCTGGACGGGCCCCGGGCAGGACGTGTGGGTCGCCGGCTCGTTCGGGGCCATGGCCCGCTGGGACGGCACCACCTGGGACTGCCCGGACACGCCGCTGACCGAGGACCACTTCCACGCGGCGTGGCCCTGGGGTGATCAGACGTGGTTCTTCGGCGGGGACCTGTTCCGACAGGGGGACAACCGGTTCACCGTCGGGCGCTGGGGCCAGGGTCCGAAGACGATCGACGTGGGCGTGTGTCCCTGAGGACGCCTACTCGCACACCCCCGGGCTGGGCCCTCCGCGGGGGTGCACCCCGGCGGGACACCAGTCCGGCGGAACCACGGCGAAGCGGGTCAGCAGGGGGTCGGAGTCGGCGCGCCACAGCGTCACGGACAGCCGCCCCGTGTCCGATCCCGCCACGAACTCCGGCGGCTCGTACCGCGGCGGCGAGCCCTCGTTGGTGTGCCCCGACGGATCCAGCGGCGGATCCGGCGCGACCTCGTCGCTGGGCAGCCACTGACCGACGATCACGTCCACGTCCTGCCCCGGGACCAGGTCGCCCACCCGCACGTCGTCCCCCCCTCCGCCTTCGGGCAGGCCATCCAGGCCCGCCAGGTACCAGCCGGGGTCGATGCTCACCCGTCCCTGGCCGGGCTCCCCTCCCCCGTCGGCCCGCCCCCACAGGTCGCCGAGCAGCACCGTGCCCGCGGGGGCCAGGAACGGCGCGCGAACGAAGCCCAGGAACACCGGCTGCTCCCCGGGATCGATCATGATCGACACCGTGCCGGTCACCGGCGGCTCGCCGTCCACGAGGGCGGTGACGGTGGCGCTGGACGCGCCGGTCCAATCCGGGGTGCCGCTCAGGGCTCCTGCGTCGCTCAGGGCCACCCCCGACGGCAGGGCCCCGGCGCTCAGGACCCAGGTCGCGGACGCCGCTGGGGCCAGGGCGAGCTGGGCCTCGTACGGAGCGAAGAGCGCGCCAGGACCTGCGCCGCTGGCGTCCACCACCCGCTCGGAAGCGACCCGCGGCGGCGCCTCGCTGGGACACCCCATGGCACCCAGCGCGATCAGCGGCCCAGCCCATCTCCAGACAACATGCACAGGCCCGCAACATACCCAGCGCGCGCCCCGCCGACACTCGATCTCCATGCTCCGCGCGCTCCCCTGCCTCTTCGGGCTGCTCTGCTTGCCGCTCCTCGCGACGCAGGCCCAGGCCTCTGTCACCGCGTGTCGAACGCCCTGGCAGATGCACGGCGGCGAGGGCGTGGTGACCTGGGGCTACGACATGGGCACCCACGGCAACATCACCGAGTACGACTACTCGACGATCCCTGATCCCACGGGGGCGGGCTGGGGACCGGCCCCCGACGATCTGTCCATCGACTACAACCTCAACGGTGGGTCCACGCTGTGCGGAGTGGCGGACTGCCGCTACGGCGCCGAGTTCACCTACTTCAAGACGGTCCTGTACCTGCCGCCCACCATGGCGTTCGACGTGGTGGACGTGGCCGTGCAGATCGTGGACGACGGGGTGCGCATGACGGTGTTCAGCGCGAGCCATCCGTCCGGCATCACCGATCCCGGGGGCTACGCGTTCCTGGGGGGCGGATCCAGCGCGGATCTGCTGCCCTACATGACCGCCGATCCCTACGCCACCATCATCCTGACCACACCGACGACTGCTGCAGCCAGTCGATGATCGAAGGGGTGGCCATCGAGGTGACGGTCAAGGGGCGCGTCGAGCAGGTCCAGATCGACTGCGGCATGTGGGACGAAGACGGCGACGGCTGGCCCCCCGCGGGCGGGGACTGCGACGACACCGACGCCACCATCTTCCCCGGGGCCCCCGAGGTGGCCGACGGCGTGGACGAGGACTGCGACGACGTGATCGACGAGGGCACCGAGGCGTTCGACGACGACGGCGACGGGTACGACGAGAACGGCGGCGACTGCGACGACACCAACCCCTTCGCCAGCCCCGGCGCGCAGGAGGACTGCACCGGCACCCAGGACCTGGACTGCGACGGCTGCGTCGGTGAGCAGGACCCCGACTGCGGGGGCACCTGCGGCGAGCCGGCGGGCGACGACGACGACGACTCCGGCGACGACGACGACTCCGGCGGGGACCCGCTGCCGTTCCCCGAGCCCGGGTCACCGCCGCCTGACGACGGCTGCAGCTGCAGCCAGGAGCTGACCCTTCTGTCGGCGTGGCCCCTGGCCCTGTGTCTCGGTGTCCCGCTGCGGCGGCGGAGGCGCTAGCCCGGTGAGTCCCCGGCAGCAGGGGTGGGCCTGGGCAGCGCTGCTCCTGGTCTTCGTCCTGCTTCGGGTGGGGCTGATCCTGGCGGATCCGTCCCGGTTCTGGGCCATCGAGGAGACCTACCAGGCGGACATGGCCCTCGACCTGGCCCGGGGTCAGCAGCTCGAGGCCCTGCCCGCGTACCTGTATCCGCTGTTCGCTGGCGGCACGCTGGTGGACGGGCTCGCGGTGGCCGCCCTGGCCAGCGTGTTCGGGCCGAGCTGGTGGCTCTTGAAGGGCCTGGCCCTGCTGATCGCGCTGACCGCTTCGGCGGTCCTGGTGGCGACGGTGCGGCGGGCTGTGGGTCTGGGACCGGCGCTGGCCCTGGGAGCGCTCCTGGCGTGGGCGCCGGCCTCCATGGCGACCCTGCAGATGTTCCTGCACGGCAACCACGCGGAGTCGGCGCTGCCGCTGGCCCTGACCGCGGCGGCCGTGTGGGCGTTCATCGAACGGGACCGCAGCGCCGGGGGACGGGCCCGGCTCGCCGTGGCGCTGGGGCTGCTGTGCGGGTTCAGCGTGTTCTTCGTGTACTCCCACCTCGTGGTGACCGCGTTGGCGGCGGGCCTGCTGGTCGTGGCGCCCCTGCCGGCGACCCGGCGTCTGGGCGCCCTTGCGTTGGCGGCCGCGGGGTTCGCGGTGGGGCTGTTGCCCTGGGTGGCGTGCCGCGTCTTCCTCGGCGAGCCGCTGCGCTTCTTGTCTGCGGCAGGGGGGCCCATGGACTTCGTGCGCGCGCTCGCCTCCCCGGACGGGGTCCTGCAGATCGCCGAGGCGTTTGCGCTGCTGCCCTGGCTCGGCACGATGGAGGGCAAGCCTTGGGCCTCGCTGCTCTCTCCCGCGTTTGCCGTCCCCGGGTCGGCCCTGCTGTGGAGCGCGCGGGTGCTGCTCCTGGCCTCGCTGCTCGCCGCGCTGGGGCTGGGCCTGGCGCGGCGGGTCCGCCAGCAGCAAGGCTGGGTGCTGCCCACGTTCTTCGGCGCACACGGGCTGGGCCTGCTGCTCCTGGTCAGCATCTCGTCCATCGAGCCGCGCTACGCCCAGCAGCTCGCCCCGGATGCGCTCGTGGCGCTCGTGCTGGTCGGGGACGCAGCCCGTACCAGGCTCGGCGCGCCCCGCTGGCTGACGGCCCTGGTGCTGGCCATCCCCCTGACCCTGGCCACCCTGGATGTGGCCGCCCTCGCGGACACGCCCGCGCCGGGCCTGCGCGCCCTGGGCGACCGGGGGCTCCAGCGGTTCTCCTGCGGGCGGCAGACCAGCACGTTGCAGGGTTTTCGGCGGGACGAGCTGCCGGGCATCAGCCTCTGGCTGCGCACCCGCTCCCCGAGCGATGCGGACCTGGGGTTCGGCCTGGGGTTCCCGGACTCGGCCCGGCCCCTGGGTCCCCGGCCGGGCATGGCGCCGCCGGACCGGGTCGAGGCGGCCTGGACCGAGACCTGGGGCCGGGACCGGGTCCTGGACCGGACGCTCATGCTCCAGGGGCTCGGCGCCGCCGCGGTGGTGCGCCACGGAGGGAACCTGCAGGGCGCCCTCGGGGCGTTCGTGGGGTCGGCCGATCAGCGGATCCCGTACGGGCGGGGCGCCACCTGGATGGCCGAGCAGCTCGCGCGCTGACCTGTCCTACAGCTTCTTCCAGGCCCGCCGCGGTGTCTGGCCGCTCCGCGGAGGAGGGCCCGCGGTCAGGATGTACAGGGCCCGTCGGTTGGCCGCCTCATCCACGCCGTCCCCGGTCGGCCTGGCCAGCACCGACTCCCCGAAGCCCTGGTGCCAGATGGCGAACTTGCCGCCTTTCGCCGCCAGGTAGGTCGCCAGGCTCTTCGCTCGTCGCTCCGACAGCGCCTGGTTGCTGCTGGCGTCGCCGACGGTGTCGGTGTAGCCCGCCACGTACAGGGTCACCTGCACGAGATCGCCGTACTTCTTGACCGCCGCAGCGATGCGGTCCCAGGCCAGATCGACCTTGGGCGCCTCGTCCGGGAGCAGCTCGTGGCTGCCGGTGGGGAAGATCACGTCCTCGTGGGGGATCTGCAGGCTCCAGGGGATGATCTCGACCGCCGCGTAGTAGCCGAACTCGTCGTAGGCGGTGACCATCACCTTCAAGACGTTGCCGGGCTTGTCCTGGGGCCAGGTCACAGAGGTGGGCTGGCCGGCCTGCGCGTCCGATGTGTCCACCGAGCCCTTCCCCAGCGTGTCCATGCTGTCGGACACGACCTCCATCTCGACCCGCGACGGCGCATGGTTGGTGGTCAGACGGAAGGTGCGCGTATCGAGATCCACCGAGTCCGGGTCGATGGACGCGGTGATCGGCGAGGCCGCGGTGACGAAGAACACGTCCTCCATGACCTCCGTGCTGCCGTCCTTGCGCACCATCTCCACGGCGACGTCGTACATCACCTCGCCGGGCTTGGGGGGACTGAAGGAGTACCGCTGATCCCGGCCCGCGACGACGGGCTGGATCGCGTACTGCTGGCGAAACCCGCCCTCTGCGGTGACCGTCACCAGCGCGCGGTGCAGCGCCTCGTCAAAGGTCACGATCAGCACGGGCTTTTCGCCCTTGGACGGATCCACCAGCTGCCGCTCCACCCCCAGGAAGACACCGGCGTGGGCCGCGACGGGCACCGTGAGGGCGAAGGCAAACAGGACCGACAACAGCTTCATCGCGATGACTCCAGCGGGTGCGGTGCCACCCTACAGTCCCCCGTATCATGTGCACCATGAACACACGCATGGTCAGACCGGCCTGGCTGCTCGCCGGGCTCATCGCCCACGGGCTGCTCGGCTGCGGGGGTGACGGCACGTTCGGCGGGACCGACGGCGACGACGTGGCGGGGCGCCCCCTGGATCTGCGGGCGCTGTCCGGGGCGCCCGTCCTGGTCCCCTACTCCGCGGGGATCCGGGTGCAGGGCTGGGCGGGAGACGCGACGTTCACGTTGGTGGACGGCGATCTGCCCCCGGGGCTCGAGCTGACGGCCGCCGGCGTCCTGCAAGGCACCCCCACCTGGCTGGGCGCCTGGACCGTGACGGTGCGGGCCACGGACCTGCCCTTCCCGGACAGCCTGGGGCCCGTGACAGTCGAGGTGGTGGACGACGGCACGGTGGGGCTCGGCTTCGTGCACGACCAGCTCAACAACATGCAGGACATCGGCGGCCCCCCGTTGATGAGCCGACCGTGGCTGCGTCTGGGGGGCGGCGGCGAGCCGGACATGGACTCCTGGGCGATCGATGCGGGCCTGTATGCGGCTGGCCCCGACGGCGTGCACGAGCTGGGATACGGAGACGACGTGCTCGTGGGAGCGGTGCCGCCGAGCGCGCTGGTGCTCAGCACCCTGGGATGGCAGGGCGCCACCCCCGAGTGGGACACCGATGACCCCGCGACCGTGCAGGGCCTGGTGGTGTCCGCCCACGGCGACACCGGCACCCTCACCGCGGCCCTGCAGCACCCGGACTGGCCCACGGCGGAGTTCGAGGTGATCGTCGTCCCACCGGACTGGTGCCCTTTGGGGGAACACCCCGGTGGCGCATGGTCCCCGGGGCAGTGCGAGTAGTAGACTGCGTGCATGGGCTTCTGGAAGAACACCACATGGTTCGCTACGGACGAGGTCTCGGCGGTGTGCGCGGGGATCACCGGCGCGCTGCACGAGATCGGCCTGCGGCCGTGCTCCCCTCCCGAGTTCGACCAGGAGCTGGGTGACGCCCTGCAGTACGGTCGGGCCACCACCTCCGAGCTCGTGGTGGTGCTGGTGGCGGCCGGGGCCGACGGCTGGTGCCTGGTCAAGTCCGCTCCCCTGGAGACCCTCGCCGAAGCCGGCTCGACGGGCCGGCCGCTGCTGTCCGAGGTGTCCGAGCGGGTGGACGCCGAGGGGTTTCAGCACGACATCTACGACGGCGACGCCTCGGTCCTGCTCGAGGTGCTGCCCGACGGATCCGTGAGCGCCTCGGGCTACCACAGTCTGGGCGGCGATCCGCTGGACTTTCACGGAGTGCGGATCAGCCCCGACCGCTTCAAGACCCGCTGTTCCCTGATCGAGGCCCCGGCGGTCAGGAGCGCCTTCGCCCGCGGCGGATCGCCCGACGACGTCGCGTTCATGCTGGCCGAGCGCCTGGGCGGGCCGGCCGCGGATCTGGACGACAACCTGCCCATCGTCGAGCTGGTGCACGGAAACATCGAGGCCCCCGAGGGCGTCGCCGTGCTCTGCTTCGAGCGCACCGGCCCGCGGTAGGGGCCGCAAGGCCCGAACCTCAGCTGACCTTGGCCTCGAGCTTGTGGCCGTCGGGGTCGCGAACAAACGCCGCGAAGTAGGTCGCGCCGTAGTGGGGCCGCAGCCCCGGCGGGCCCTCGTCCACGCCGCCGTGGGCCATGGCCCCGGAGAAGAAGTCCGTCACCGCCTGCTGGCTTGGCGCGGCGAACGCCAGGTGAAACCCTGGTCCCGCCGCCAACGGCACCTGCGGATCCACCGTCAGGAAGAGCGCGAGCCGATCCGGCCCTCCGGGAGCGCCGTAGCCGATGGCGTCCGGGTGGCGCCACACCATCACCACCCCCAAGGGGGCGAGGGCGGCGTCGTAGAACGCCTGGGAGCGGTCGAGATCAGAGACGCCGAGCGACAGGTGGCTCAGCACGAACGACCGGAAGCGGGGCTCACGGGCTCGCGACCGCCGCCGGGGCCTCCAGCAGCCCATTGCTGGTCAGGGCCTCGCCCAGGGCGGCGGCGTCTGTGAACGCGATCGCCGGGATCCCCAGGGCCGCGGCCCCCGCCACGTTCGACTCCACATCATCGACGAACACCGCCGAGCCGGCCTCGACCTCGGCCAGGGCCAGCGCGTGCTCGAAGACGGCGGCGTCGGGCTTGCAGTGGCCGAGCTGCGCCGAGTTCACCACGTGATCGAACGCGTCCGTGAGGCCCAGCTGCTCCAGATCGTCAGCCAGGCGGGTGGTCGCGTTCGCCACCAGCACCACGGTGTGGTTGGCCCGCACGCGACGCACGAGCCCCAGCACCTCGCGATTGACGGTGCCCACGTTGGCGGACCAGGCAGCGACCGCGTCGGCCACCTGGGCCTCGGGGTGCTTGGAGAGCAGCCGGGACGTCAAGCGTCGCCGCCAGGTGGGATCGTCGATCTTGCCGGTGAGCACGGGCTCCAGCAGGTCCTTGGCCAACCCGGTCTTGGCGATGGCGCCGTCGGGCAGGCCAGCCCAGCGCTCGACCGCCAGCGCGCGCTCGACGTCCCAGGTGCGAAGGACGCCATCAAGATCGATGAGAAGTGCTCGACGTAGGCTCATGACTGGACCAAACCGCCCGGGCGCGCGCGAAGACTGTCTGAGGCCGCGTCGGGGAACAGGGTGGTGGACGTGTGCAGTGCGGACGGGTGCATGCCCCACAGAATACGACAGACGAGCCCTCCGCGGTCCGACCCGCGGCAAAGGGCGCCCAACGGCCTGTCGGCACACCGTTGGATGGCTCATGTAGGCTCGCCGGCTCCGACCGGCGGCTCTCCCGTCGGGCGGACCGACACCCGCCCCGGATCCGAGTGTGCCATGAGCGAGCCTTCGTCTCCACTGCGTCTGGCGGCCCTCGGGGTCCCGCGCCACACCTGCAATCACAAGTCGGCGTGCTGCAGCTCGTTCCGGGTCGGCCCGCTCCTCCCGGAGGACGTCGATCGGGTCAAGGCCGCGCTGCCCACCGTGGCCGCGGCGTTCCCCGACCACCCCATCGATGATCCGTTCGTCACCGAGACCCACCGCGAGCGCCCCGCCGTGTTCCTGCGCAAGCGAAACGGGTTCTGCACCTTCTTCAAGCAGGGCGATGGCTGCGTGATCCACGCCAGCGCCGGGAGCGAAGAGAAGCCGCTGGTGTGCCAGCTGTTTCCGCTCCAGCTGATCCGCACCGGGGACTCGCTGCGCATCGCGATCCGCCCCACGTGCCTGTCGGACTACCGGATGTGGGCCGACGGCGAGCCGGTGCCCGGCGAGTTCATCAGCCGCGTGGTCGCCCACCCCATGGGCGTGCTCGACCGCCCCCTTCCGGTCGGCGAAGAGGTGCTCCTGCGGGTGCTCGGCTTGCCGGATCTCGACACCGCGACCGTGCTGTCGTTCCTGGCCCAGCGGCCCACCCGGGAGGATCCGCCGGACGTGCAGCCCTGGTTCGAGGCGCGCCTGGACGCGGTCCTGGAGGCCGTGGACGACCTGCTCGGGCGGGACATCGCCGACGTCCCGGGCGGCAGCCTGGGTCCGCTGCACCCCGGCACCTCCACCGCTGGCTGGCTCAACCGGTTCCGGCGGTGGCACAGCCACCGGGACACCCACGCCATCGACCGGTGGCCCGAGGTGGACCCGGACCTGCTGCCCTACCTGCGCGACGCCCTGCGCCGGTTGGTCTTCGCGGGTCAGACCTCCCTGTTCCCCACCCTGCCCTGGGCCATGCTCAGCTACATCGCGGCGGCTCGGTGGTCGGCCGCGTTCGCCGCTGGCGTCACCTCCGAGGACCTGGAGAGCGAGCCGCTGTTCGGCAAGCCCGGCTCCTCGGGGGATCCGCTGCTGGATCGGTTCGGGCCCATGTTCAGCTCCTGGCTGATCCTGCTGGAGGGGCCGCGGCTGCAGCGCGCGGTGCTCGATGGAGGGCCGCCTTTTGCGTGAACTCCGGCCGCGAGGGGGAAGGCCGGGGGCGAGTGGGGGGTACAGGGGCCGGATCTCCGTGCGCTTGTTCTCCATCCTGCTGCTGTTCCTCCTCGCTCCCCTGCCCGCCCGGGCGGTGCAGGTGCCTGATCGCGTGGACGATCCGGACGCCGGGCTGCGCTTGCGCATCGACCAGGTCCTGGACCGGAGCACGGTCGGCGACAGCACCCTGCGGCAAGCGCTGTCGACCTTGACCCTGGGGCGCTGCCTGACCGGGATCGAGCCGGAGCTGAGCGCCGGTCTGGACGCGCTGCGCGTGGTGCATGTCGCCGCGGTGGAGCGAAAGAACTACTCCCGGGCCTGGGCCCTGTGGGAGCGCGCCATGGACGGGCTGTCGGCCGACGCCTTTCAGCTCGTAAGCACCTGGCTCGACTCGCCCGAGACGGCGCGCCGGCTGTACCTGTGTGAAGACGAGCTGCCCCGGGCGTGGCGCGGGGTGGATGCGCCGGCGTACGTGCGGGAGGCGCTGGGCTGGTTCGACGCCGCCGCCGCGGAGCGGGACCGACGGCTGCGCAGGGGCGCGCCCGCGGATCGCGAGCAGGCCGTCATGGAGCTGATGGAGCTTCGCTCCTCTCTCATGCGCCGCTACATCGCGACCTATCCGGTGGGCGATCCCATGACCGACGACCTGCTCGTGGAGCTCGAGGAGCGCCTGGACCTGATGTGGGCCGTGCTCGTGGAGCCGTTCCACCTGGGCTTCACGCCCAAGGCCCGCAACACCGACGGGCCGAGCGCCATCCAGAACATGGGCCGCGCCCGGGTGCAGAGCCCGTTCTCGGGGATCGCCATCCCCGATCCGCGCGACGTGGTGGCCCGGGATCGCGTGGCGCGCAGCTGGCGTCGACAGCAGCACCGGATCGACCAGGAGATCACGGAGCTGGAGGGGGCGCTCTCCACCCTGTCCGCCGACATCGAGCGGCGCAGCGCAGCGGGCCAGGCCGACGAAGAGCTCGACAAGCTCGTGCGCGACGCCTCCCGCCTCGACGCGCGCCTCGCGAGCACGGTGGCGACCCTGGAGCGCATGCAGCACAAGGTGCGGCACTTCTCCACGGGCCGCTCCTGGATCGACGGAATGCTCAGCAACGGCTACCGCCGGCGCGCTGTCAAGCGCCTGTACCGGCGCGAAGACGCGGTGCAGGAGGAGCGCCGCGAGGTGAGCATCACCATCGCGCGGGCCGTGCAGGCGGGCGCCATGCCCCCCGGGGAGCTGCGCGAGGGCGCGCTGGCAGGGCTCACCGGACGCCGGCTGGGCGGGCGCGCCGAGGTGGGCCCCGGCAACTGGCTGGTGGGTCTGCCCGAGAGCGCGGAGCCGGGCCCGGCCGCCGAGGTCCCGTCGGGCATCCCCGCCGGCACGGGTTGGGTGTCCCGCACCTACGAGGGCCCCATGCCGACGCCGTCGGGGTGGTGGAGCGATGATCTGGTGGATGCGATCCGCGCCCGGCACCGGGAACTGGACGACGCAGACGCGCGGATCCTGCTGGGCCTCGTCAAGCTCGCCTACTCCGAGCTGCGCAGCAACGCTGAGGTGGAGGCCGCGGTCCGGCGCAGCCTGGAGACGCCGACCGGACTGGCCCTGCTGGGTGAGGAGGGCACGCTGTCCGAGCTGTGGATCCGCGGCAAGCCCACCGCCGAGCAGCCGATCATCACCTTCGTCCTGAAGCTCTTCTTCTAGTCCCGAACCCAGCGCTCCCGCGACCGGCCCCGCCGTGGGGCCCGGCGCTTGCTAGATTCGCGCCCCGCAACCGCTGGAGCTGCCCGTGATCCCCTATTTTCCGCCGCTGTCGTTCCCCATCCCGGGCACCGAGTCGCGGCTCGACCTGTGGCTGCTGCTCACGGTGCTCGGCATCGCAGCGGGCACCGAGTTCGCGCGCTCCCGGGCGATCCGCCGGGGCCTGTCGGTCAAGGTCATCGTGGACTGCTGCCTGTTCATGGTGGCCATGGGCTTCCTGTTCGCCCATTTCGTCCACATCCTCGCCTACAACTACCACCTGTTCGCCGAGGACTGGCGCCGGATCCTGCCGTGGTACGGGGGCTACAGCTCCATCGGCGGCTTCCTGGGCGCAGCCATCGCGATCCCGCTGTTCCTCAAGGGCATCAAGAAGGTCCCCTTCTGGCCCTACCTGGACAACCTGTGCATCGGGTTCATGCTCGGATATGGGCTGGGCCGGCTGGGGTGCTTCACCGCCCACGACCACATCGGCAAGCTCACGGACTTCTTCCTGGCCGTGGACTTCCCGGCCCGTTACGGCGGCGCCCGTCACGACCTGGGCCTGTACGAGTCCGGCCTGCTGTTCGGGCTGTTCATCACGTTCCTGGTGCTGGAGCGGGCGAAGATCCAGCACAAGCCCTGGTTCTTCGACGGCTTCTACTCCGCGGTGACGTTGCTGGTGTACGGGCCCATGCGCGTGCTGTTCGACAGCCTGCGGGCGACGGACCTGGAGGAGATCGGGCGCAGCAGCGACGTGCGGTACTTCGGCTCCCTGGCGCTGACCCCGGCCCAGATAGGGGCGATCATGCTGTTCGCCCTGGGCGTGTGGATGTTCATCCACCGCAGCGGCAAGGGCCAGATGGACGTGTCGCAGGAAGAGCTGCGGGACTGGAAGCCCGGCGAGATCACCCCGGAGATGGCGGCCCGAGCCGCGGCCGGACCTCGCTACGCGCGGCCGCCGGGCGGGCCCGAAGCGGCTGAGACGACCGACAGCGCGGACTCCGACCCTACTTGAGCACCACCAGGATGAGCCCGATGGCCAGGAGCGTGAGCCCCAGGACCACGAAGATCACCATGCCCTTGCTGGGCCCGGTGGACACGGGGGCCTGAAACGGGGACGCGGCGGGCCGGGAGCGCACGCCCGAGGCCTCGCTGCTCTTCTTCCCGGTGCGGGCCGCGCCGGCGGGTCGCTTGCGCTTGCGCTTGCGCTTCGTCACTCCGCTGCTGGACCCGGCTCCGGGGATCGCCCCCGACTCGGACGGCGCGTCCGGCGGCAACGTGTCCGCCGCCTCCTCGGGGTAGCTGGGCTCCGACGACGACTCGGCCACCGCTGGCTGCGCAGGCATCGCCCGGGTGGCTCCCACGCCGCCGGCATCCATCGGGCCCTGATCCTGGTGACCGAAGGGCGACGGGCTCACGTCCATCGGCGACATGGCGACCGTCTGGGGCACCTCGAAGCCGGGACGCGCCGGGGCCGCGGCGTTGAGCGCGTGGGCCAGCACCGGCTCCGCCGACAGGCTCGGATCCGTGGCGGGCTCCGCGTCATCGGGATCCGGCGGCAGGTCCATGGGGCTGTCGTCGCCCGGCGGAGCCACCGTGACCGCCCCGTCCACGATCGAGTCCATCTCGCGGACCGAGTCGGCGAGGTTGAACTTCGGCTCCTGGATCAGGTCCACAGAGTCGGGCGCGTCCAGATCCAGGGCGTGCGGGGGCGGCAGCGGGGTCGTGGCCGGGGTGTCATCTCGGGGCTTGATCCGACCGGTCCCGGTGACCGACGGAGCGATCCGCTCGACCAGGTGCTCGGTCTCCCTGAGGAACTCCTTGAGGCGCTCGCCCCCGCCCATGGACAGGTGCAGGTCGCGCAGGGCCCGCGAGAGCTCGGACGCGGTCTGGAAGCGCTTGCCGGGCACGCGCTGGAGCAGGTTCTCCATGATCGGCACCAGCTCCGGGCACCGGGTCGCGACACGCTTCGCCTCGTCTTCGGGCTTGCGACGGGCCACCTGCTCGGCGATCCGGGCCAGGTTGCGTCCCTGGAACAGGCGCTCGCCCACCACGAACTCGTACAGCATCGCGCCCACCGCGAACAGATCGACGCTGGGCCGGAAGTCGCGGGTGCCGCCCCACACCTCGGGAGCGATGTAGCCGGGCGTGCCCTTGACCACTCCCCGCGTGGTCGACTCGAGGTTCAGCGCGGACTTCACGAGCCCCCAATCGCTGATCTTGAGGAGCCCGCGGCGGTCTACCAGGATGTTGGAGGGCTTCAGATCCCGATGGATGATCTGCAGGCTCTTTCCCTCGTCGTCCCGGGCGGTGTGGGCGTGGTCGAGGGCCTCGGTGATCTCGATGGCCATGTCCATGCACACCGAGATGGGGATCTCGATCCTGCTGCGCCGCAGCCCCTCCAGGAGGGTGTTCAGGTCGGGCCCGTCCACGAACTCCATGGCGATGTAGATGACGCCGTGGTGCTCCCCCACCCGGTACACGTCCACCACCGAGGGATGCTTGAGGTGGCCCAGGACCCGGGCCTCGTTGATGAGCGCCTTCTTCTGGGCCTCCATCTCGCCGGGGGGAGGCCGGAGCAGCTTGAGGGCCTGGCGCTTGCGGAAGCCGAGATCGCCGGTCTCGATCGCCTGCCACACCTCGGCGTCTGCTCCGCGCCCGAGCAGACGCTCGAGGACGTAGGGGCCGAGGGCCTCTCCTTCAGTATGGAGTGGAACCGTGGAGTCCATGGATGGGTCCGGCTGATGTTGAGGCAAGCTCCATCACCTTACAGGGGACGCGGGGGCGGTACCCTGTCCCCATGGCCACTCGTCCCTCCACAGCGCTCTCTCGCACGACCGGCCCGGTCGCGTACATCGTGATCGTCGGCGGCTTCGCAGCCTCGATGATCATCGCGCGGCCCTTCCTGCAGCGCACGAAGAACGCGTCGCGAAACGCCGAGTGCCTGACCAACCTGGAGGTGATCGCGGACGGTCTGAGCAAGAACCCGGGGGCCCTGACGTCCTGCGGGCCCTGGCCGGCCACCATCCCCACCGAGGCCGCCCAGTCCTGGGCGGATCAGCCCGACTGCTTCACCGCGCTGGGCTTCGACCCCGTGGTGTCCCTCTGGGGCCGCTACGAGCTGCGCCGCGAGGGCACCGGGTGGCTCGCCCGCTGCGAGCTCGACCTGGACGGCGACGGCGAGACGGTGGTGTACCAGGCATCTGACCGGCTCACCGCCGACAAGGTGGCGGGCACCGAGGACTGATCGGCCCTCAGCGGGCGGCCAGTTCCTCCAGGGACGCGGGGTTGAACCGCCGGTCCAGGATGAGGGTCAGTTCGTCGATCAGCGCGGCCACCGCGAAGGCGTCGCGGCCCTCCCGCCGCAGCTCCACCTCCCTGTAGAACGCCCAGCCCGCTCTCCCCGGCAGGTACAGCGCCACCTGCAGCCGGCCGCCCTCGGTGTCCTCGGACCGCTCGAAGCGGGCCGTCAACACCCCCTGCGCCTGCACGGAGTCGTTCGCGAGCCGCAGGCCCTCCCAGACTTCCGAGCGGCGTGCGGAGGCAGGGTCCTTCAGGGCGGCCTGCAGCAGCTCCTGGAACGCCGCGGTGTTTCGGACCTCGAGGTCCAGATCCACGTCGATCTCCTCCCGCGGCCGGACCCGGACGGTCTCCGAGGGGGCCGTGTGACCGGCCTTGCGGGCGGCGATCTCGTAGGTCCCGGCGGGAAGATCGAGGGCCACCAGGCCGTCGCGGCTGTCGGCCCGCCCGACCCCGGACACCAGGATCCGCGCGCCCGGCACGCTGGTGTGCACCGTGACGCGCGCGTCGGGCACGCCGGCCCGCTCCTCCTTGATCGACTCGTACAGGGCGACGACGTCCCCGTGCTCCCAGCGGGGGTGGGCCTCCCAGCTGGGGTCGAGGAACATCGCGTCACGCAGGGCGTCGTGGGCGTCCTGCGAGGTGCCGTGGCGGGTCAGCGCGCGGGCGCGCATGAGCATCAGATCCCGCCGCAGTCCCTCGGACAGGCGGACCGCCGGGAACGGCTCGACCAGGGCCAGCGCGTCGTCGGCGAGGCCCAGGGTGGTGCTCCACTCGCGCCGGGAGTGGGCGAGCCACGCCGCGTCCAGCCAGCGCTGGGCGGTCTCGATGGCCACCACGACTCCCTCGGCGGGCTTCAGATCCGGTGAGAAGGCCCGCTCCGGATCCGGCATCAGGCCATCGACGGCGTGCACCCCCTCCGCGATCTCGCCGAACCAGTGCTCGGCCAGGGCGCGGTCTTCGTCCGGCGTCATCAGCTGCCACACCGCGATGGGGATCTGGGTGCGGTTGCGCCGCGCCTGTGCGGACGCGGGCACCAGCAGGGTCCCTACGAGGCAGACGCAGGCGGCGAGGGCGAGGGTGGCGAGACGGGGACCAGCCATGGAGGCTCCAGGTGGGTGCAACCTCTTCCTAGTCCGTCTCAGGCCGACCTGGGTGGAACAACAGACCTGCGGTGGGAACAATCAGGGAACGCCACTGCATCTCCACATGTGCTCAAGACTGGCTCCGCGTCTGCGTCCCATCCGTCCCGTTCGGGGGGCCGAATCCTCCGCCCCCAGGGGTGCGCAGGATCAGCCGGTCGCCCGCGGCGGCCTGGAGCACGAAGCACCCCCCGAGGGAGCGGACCGAGCCGTCGTTCCTCACCAGGCTCGCGCTGCCGGGCTCCCCATCACCGCCACCGGCGAGCCCGAAGGGTCGGGTGAGGCGGCGCTGGCTCAGGAGCGCGACCTCCGTCGGGGCCAGGAACTCCAGCTCCCGGACCACCCCATCGCCCCCCGGGTGCAGGCCCGCGCCCCCGCTCCCAGGCCGCAACCCGAAGCGTCGAACCAGCACCGGATGGCGGCGCTCCAGCACCTCCACGTCCGTCAACCGCGTGTTCGTCATGTGGGTGTGGACCCCCGCCGCGCCAGGGCCGCGCGCGGTCGCTCCGGCGCCGCCGCACACCGTCTCGTAGTAGCCGCCGTCCGGGCCCCCGAAGGTGAGGTTGTTCATGGTGCCCTGGGACGCAGCGGCGATCCCCAGCGCCCCCAGCAGCACATCGACGATGCGCTGGCTGGTCTCGACGTTTCCGCCCACCACGGCGGCTCCGGGGGGAGGGTCGAGCAGGGAGCCGGCGGGCAGCCGCAGATCCACGGCGCGCAGCACCCCGTCGTTGAGCGGGATGGGCCGACCGAACACGCAGCGGAGCACGTAGAGCACCGCCGCCCGGGTCACCGCCGGCGGCGCGTTCAGGTTCGTGCTGGACGCTGCGCCGGTGCCCGCGAAGTCCACCACGAGCACGAACCGACCGCCGCGATCCTCCCGCCGGAGGGTCACCGCGACGGCCGTGCCGTCGTCCATCTGGTCGCAGAAGGAGCGCCCCGCCGGGCCGAAGGACCGCAGCCAACCCTGCATCACCTCTTCGCCGTGGTCCTGGATCCAGCCCATCCAGCGGTGCACCGACGCGGCCCCGCTGCGGGCCGCCAGGGACACCAGCGCATCGACCCCCACGGTGTTCGCCGCCACCTGCCCCTGCAGGTCGGCGTTCACCGTGTCCGGATCCCGCGTCGGCCACGGCCCCGCCGCCAGCGCCGCGGCGACGGCGTCCGTGCGCCAATGGCCGTCCTGCACCAGCAGGAGCGATGTGATCAGCACCCCCTCCTCGTCCAGGCGGGTGGAGAACGGCGGCATCGAACCCGGGGTGATCCCGCCCACGTCAGCGTGGTGGGCGCGGCACGCGGCGAAGCCCAGCAGGGCCCCCTGAGCGTCGAAGGCGGGCGTGATGACGGTGATGTCGGGCAGGTGGGAGCCCCCCTGCCGGGGATCGTTGACGGCCCAGGAGCGACCCGGCCGCAGGGCGCCTGCGGACAGCGACGCCAACAGGCAGCGCACCGTCTCCCCCATCGCCCCCAGGTGCACGGGGATGTGCGGCGCGTTCGCGACGAGGTGCCCCTGCGGATCGAACAGGGCACACGAGAAGTCCAGCCGCTCCTTGACGTTGGTGGACCACGCCACCCGCGCCAGGGTCTCGCCCATGCGGGTGGCGATGCCCATGAAGCGCCGGTGGTACAGCTCCAGGCCCATCGGACCCGGCCCCACCGCCACCCCGCCCCGCTCCGGTCCGGCGTGATCGGTGAGCACGAGCACCCCGCCCGCGCCTGTCCGCAGGGCCCAGCCAGGCTCCACGACGACGGTGGTGGCGTCGTCGACGAGCAGGGCCGGGCCCACGAGGGCCGTACCAGCGACGAGATCGGCGCGGGCGTGCACGGGGGTCCAGGCCCAGCGCAGCTCTCCATCGGGGCCGGGGAACGCGACCTGGGCGCGCTCGGACGGCTCTGGGCAAACCCGGGGCTCGGGCTCGGGGAGCGGCGCCGGTGCCGGGTTCTCGTCGCGCAGCTCCACCTCGACGGCGAGCACCTCCACCGACGCCTCGGGGCGACAGAAGCCGAAGAGCCGCCTGTGACGGGCGTCGAAGTCGGCCCGGTCCAGGCACCACATCGCGGCCTGGGCTCCCCGGTACCGCAGCTCCCAGCGCACCTGATCGTGGGTGGGGGCAGCGCAGCCCTCGGCGGCCAGCGTGCGGCGACCGCGATCCCTGAGGGCCGCGACCGCCTCGGCGTGGCGGGCCACGGTGTCGTCGTCCCAGACCTGCAGCACCGGCGCGCGCAGGCGGACCACCAGGGGCGCGCCCGCGATGCCCCAGGCGGACAACACGCCGGCGTGAGGGTGCACGATCACGGTGTCGAT
>CALAGR010000296.1 GCA_937891735.1 uncultured Pseudomonadota bacterium
GCCGCGCCTCGGCGGCCCCGCCGGCCCGCCGCGCCACGATGAGGATCGGCGCGCCGGGATCCCCAAGACTGGCCCGCAGCGCGGCGATCTCGCGGTGCAGGAGGGTCCCCAGGGGGGCGACGTCGGGAGGCGTGGGCGGCACCGCACCAGATCCTAGTGTGCGCGGGGAGTTCTTGCCCTCGTCGGCGGCTCCGCTACCCTCCGCGCGCTGGTCCGGCGGAGCAGGAGTGTCCATGCGCGTCCTGATCATCGCCACCAACCGCGAACGCGCCCCCGTGCCCGTTGCTCCCATCGGCGCGTGCAACATCGCCACGGTTCTGGATGCCGCGGGCCACGACGTGCAGCTCGTGGACCTGATGTGGGCGCGCAAGCCCCACAAGGCCATCGAGAAGGCCATCGAGGCGCACAAGCCCGAGGTCATCGGCCTGTCGATCCGCAACATGGACAACACGTCCTGGATGAACAACATCTGGTACCTGGACGACGCCCGGGACTACGTGCGGCTCGCGCGCCAGGCGGGAGGCGGCGTGCCGGTCCTCGTGGGCGGCCCCGCGGTGGCGGTGGCGCCGGGACCGGTGGTGGCCTACGTCGAAGCGGATCACGGGATCTGGGGCGACGGCGAGCGGTCCGTGGTCGAGTACGTCGCGGCCCTCGCGGCGGGCGCCGATCCGAGCGCCGTGCTGGGGGTGGTCACGCCCAACGTCGGGGAGCTGCAGGGCCAGCACCGGGTCAACGAGCAGTACCGCGTGGAGGAACTGGGCTCCATCCCCAACCACCGCATGTGGGAGTGGCTCGACTTCCGCCACTACCTCCGCCACAGCGGACCGCTGCAGATCCAGTCGCGGCGCGGCTGCGCGTTCAAGTGCACCTACTGCAACTACCCGTCCATCGAGGGAGCGACGTACCGCCAGAAGCCGCCGGACCAGGTCGCCGACGAGATCGCGTTCATGCACGCCGAGTTCCCCGAGGCGGCCATCGAGTTCGTGGACAACACGTTCAACGTGCCCCTCAAGTACTGCATCTCGGTGCTGGACGCGATCATCGCGCGGGACTGTGGCGCGGCGCTGGGCACCAACGGCTTCAACCCGCGGGCCACCTCCATCGAGCTGATGCAGAAGATGGAGCAGGCGGGCTTCACCCAGGTCCTCATCACGCCCGAGGTGGCCAACGACACCATGCTGGAGCGCATGGGCAAGGGCTTCACCATGAAGCACCTGCGCCAGGCCGTGGAGCACCGCCGCTGGCTCCTGGAGCAGGGCTCCAAGATGGAGTGGATGTGGGTGTTCCTGCTCGGGGGCCCGGGCGAGACCAAGGAGACCATGCGCGAGACGTTCGCGTTCATCCACGACGAGATCCCCGCCGACGACATGATCTTCGTGCAGGTGGGCCTGCGGGTGTATCCGAACACGCCCCTGCAGATGGAGGCGATCGAGCTGGGGGCCATCACCGCCGACGACGATCTGCTCAGCAGCTTCCACTTCGTGTCGCCGGAGCTGGAGCCCCTGTGGATCTACGAGGAACTGATGGACAACATCCGGCGTCGTCCGAACATCACGACCCTCAAGGACGTCATGAGCCCCTTCTTCCCGTTCTACCTGCGCCTGTCGGGGGCGCTGCGCTTCAAGGCGCCGGTCACCTCGGCCCAGCCCGGGCTCAAGTAGCTGTCGCGATTTGGTCTACGATCCGTCGGGCCTGATCGACGGCCCTGAACGGAGGCAGCGTGGCGTTTTTCGAGTTCGTGGCCCTGGAGTGCGTCAAGCAGCAGGAGCTGTTCAGCGACGAGATCGTGATCCGCTACGGCAGCGAGCAGGTGTTTCCGGCGTCGGGCTACATGAAGTTCCGCAAGGGCACGGTGCTCGTCAACGAGCGGTCCAGCGCCTCGAAGGCGGACCTGAGCCCCTTCCTGGATGCTCCGGGGGCGGTCGGTGTGCACGACTATCCGGGCCGCCTGGCGTTCCTGCAGACGGAGATCCCCACCGCGGGCCTGTCCGTGCGGGTCGTGGAGATCGACTGGCCGGTGAGCCGGAACGACGAGATCGGGATGATCCTCGTGTCTGCGATGGGCACCCCGGGGCTGCGCACGGCGGATCTGAGGGGCGCGGGGGCCCACTACCGCCTGACGTACCGCGTGATCGCCTGATCGCGAGCCGCGATGACGGGGCGACGAACCCTCAGCGTCCGAGGATCTTGTCGACGGGATCCGCCAGGAACGCGCCGAAGACGCTCCAGGCGGGGCCGTCCACTCCGCCGTCCCACAGCGTCATGATGCCCAGGAAGCAGACGAGGCAGACGAACAGGCAGGCCGGGGCGTAGAGCAGGACCCGCAGGGTGGCCGCGCGACTCCAGGGGCCCTGGGGATCGAACCCCTGCTCGCGAGCGACCCACAGCACCATCGTGAAGATGGGGACGAGGGCGCTGAGCCAGGCCGCGAAGTTCAGGAACGGCACCTCGAACAGCCACGGAGGCGCCGACTCCACCCACCTCCAGCAGCCGACCCGTGAGGCGATGGGATCGATCTGCACGTCGAGCGCGGTGATGGCGACGGCGGCGGTGGTGCCCAGGGTCAGCGGGTTGCGCCCCAGCGCCGGCCAGGCCCGTTGCAGGACGAACGCCACGTGCAGGCCCATGAGCATGACCATGGACCAGCCGAGCATGGTCGCCAGGGGGGCATGAAGGCCCGGCACCTGGACGTGGTAGTTGACCTCCTCGAAGTAGCCCATGGCGATGCCGCCGTTCTCGAGCACCAGCCCCACCGCGAACAGCGCGCCGAAGTACAGGCCCAGCTGGCCGGCGGGACGGGTGCGGAGCAGCCACAGCATCAGCAGCGCCGCCCACCCCAGGTTGGTCCACTCGTAGATCGCCCGCACCACGGCGTCAGACAGCGCAAAGGGCCGCGCGATCAGCCAGATGAGGGCCGGTCCCCCCACCACCGCGACCCCCAGCCAGGCCCGCCGGGCGGCGCGACCCTGGGACGGACCCACCCGCAGGCGCGCCTCCTGGGCGATGACGAACACAGCCAGCGGCGCGAGCATCGTCCAGGCCATGGTGGGGGCCGGCGGATCCAGGCTGGCCAGCACCAGGTGCTGCATGCCGAGCGCGTAGATGTAATACAGGTACAGCGGGAACTGCTCCCACAGGTCCTTCCTGAGGGCGCCGATCACGTCGGCGCCGCCGACGGCGGTGGCTTCGGCGGGAACAGCGGCCGGGGGAACCACACCACCAGCGCGTTGATCACGAGGCCCGCGTTCGCCACGGCGGTCAGGATCCACACCAGCTCGGGCCACCGGGCGGTCAGCGCCATGCACAGCACGAAGCCTGCGGCCATGGGCAGCATGCGGCGCTCCACGGCGATGGTGTACAGGACCGCGCACAGGCTCCACAGCACGAAGTTCAGGGTCATGATCTGCAGGTGCTGCAGGTGCATGGACCAGCCCACCGCGGTCTGCACGATCTGAAAGCTCAGCAGGGCGACCGCCGTCCACCCGGTCCGGCGGTTGATCACCGTGCGGGTCATCGAGTCCCGGGCCCAGATCAGCAGCCCCCCGAGCAGCACCAGGAATCCCGCGGGGAACCCGATCATCATGATGACCGCCTGCTCAGCGGACACGTCCCCCCCGACGTGCCGAGCGATGGGCGCGGCGGTCCACAGCAGCCCCATCAGGCCGACGATGAAGACCCGGGTGCGCTGCCCGATGCGCAGGTCCATGTTGTCCGCGAACTGCTGGAGATCCGCGAGGCGCACGGCGTCCCCGGCCCTCTGCTCCAGGGCCTGAGCGATCTCCTCCTGCAGCGCGGCCGGCGGGTCGTCGATCTCTGCCAGGAACTCCGCCGCGTGCGCCGCGTTGCCGTTCTTCAGGGCATGGGTGCAGCGCGTGATCTGCAGGGACCGCAGCCTGCTCCGGGCCACCTCGTTGTGGGGCCAGGCGTGCAGGGCCTGCTCGAAGCCGAACCGGGCGGCGGAGAACAGGCCGCGGATCACGTCCTCGGAGGATCCCTGCGCCAACGCCCCGTCCAGCAGCGCCGCTTGGGCGCAGGCCTGTTCGGCGAGCCGGATCGAGCCGCGGTGCTCCAGGAAGTCCTGCAGCGCGAGCCGCAGCGCCTCGGCGCTGACGTATCGCTCCTGGGGGTCCATGGCCATGGCCCGCACGCAGATGGCGCCGAGTTCCTCGGGGGACTCCGGGGGCGGGCAGGGGGCCTGGGTGGCGATCTTGTACAGGGTCGCGATCATGCCGGGTCCGGTGTGGGGCGGCTGCCCGCAGCACAGCTCGTACAGGGTCGAGCCGAGCAGGTACACGTCGGTGCGCTCGTCGAGCCGGTCGCCGTCCTGGGCCATCATCTCCGGCGCCATGTAGGACGGGGTGCCGATGATCTCGGCGTTGTCCCGGGCCAGGGGCAGGCGCCCGGTGCCGTCGTCCAGCAGGCTCATGGCGAGCCCCCAGTCCAGGATCAGCACCTCTCCGAACGCCCCGATCATCACGTTGGACGGCTTGATGTCCAGGTGCACGATGCCGCGGCTGTGGGCGAAGTGCACGGCGTTGCACACCTGCATCAACACCCGCACGTTGAAGTCGAGCAGGTCCGAGGCGCCGAAGCGCGTGTGCACCGTGTCCGCCTCGCGACACAGGGTGTCCCAGGACCAGCCCTCCACGCGCTGCTGCACGATCAGGGGCTCGCCCTGCGCGTCCGCGCCGATGTCGTAGACGGGCACGATGTTGGGGTGCTCCAGGCGCCCCGCGATCCACGCCTCCTGCAGGAGCTTCAGGGTGGAGCCGGGGGTCTTCTTGTCCGGGCGCACGGACTTGACCGCCACGGACCGGTCCAGGGAGACCTGGGTCCCCTCGTGAACGACGCCCATGCCACCCATACCGAGCACGTCCCGGGTGCTGATCCGGCTGCCGCTGGAGCTGAGCCGGCTGTGGGCGAGCAGGGCCGCGATGGCCCGACCATGGGCTGAGTCGGTGCCGTCCGGGGCGTCGGGCCGGATCGTCTCGCCGCCACCGCCCACGAAGGTGCGCGCGGCGTCTTCGATGGCGGGCCACTGCTGGCCGAGCAGGTCGCGAAGGGCGGTCACAGACGCAGCATCACCTTCGTCTTGGGGCCCGCGGGTCCTGCCTGCTCGGGCCGGTCGAGCAGCACGTAGATCCGCGTGTTGCCCTCCGCCGCGCTCCTGCCGGCCTTGGCGAGCAGGGTGACGTCGGCCTCCGGCAGCCCCCCCCGGGCGCCCTGGTACACCATCGCCAGCGCGTCGCCGGCGGGCAGCTGCTCGAGCGCGAAGCCCTCCGGCACGACCTCGGCGGTGGTCCCGGCGGCCACCGGGAAGGCGACCGCGGCGCGCATGGTGGGGCCCCAGGGATCCGTCAGGACGACGAAGGCGGGGCCCGTCTTGTCCACCTTGCTGCCCTCCAGCGCCTGGTACATGGAGCCGATCCGGGAGCCCACGTCCCCCTCGAACCCCGCCGCGCTGGTCTCGATGGTCTGGGAGACGTAGTCCATGGCCACCACCGGGATGTCCATGATCTCGCCCGGGGTCCAGGACAGGGAGGGCAGCCCCACGTCGCCCCCGCCGGTCGGGGCCGCCCCCTGGGGACCGCCGCCCTGGGGACCGCCGCCCGGTCCGCCGTCGGGTCCGCCGCTCGGGCCGCCGTCCGGGCCCCCGGGTCCCTGGGAGGGGCCGGAGGAAAGGCCTGGGGGAGTGCACCCCACGAGCAGCATCAAACACACCAGGATGAACAGGCAACGATCTGTCATGGGTCTCCCGAGCCGGCGCGCCACAGGCGCCGAGGCACGCATCCTACTATCCTGCGCGCATGAGCCTCACCCTCGACGAGCTGCCCGACGCCCTCCTGGTCGTCTCTTTCGGCGGGCCCTCGGGCCCGGACGAGGTCCGCCCCTTCCTGGAGTCCGTGGTGCGCGGGCGCGGCGTGCCCCCGGAGCGGCTGGATGTCGTCGCGCAGCACTACGCTCACTTCGGCGGCCGGAGCCCCATCGTGGACGCCACCGATGCCCTGGTGGTGGCGCTCCGGGAGCACCTCGCCGCCGACGGTCCCGAGATCCCGGTCTACCTCGGCAACCGCCACGGGCAGCCGCTCCTCGCGGACGCGATGACCCGGATGCGCGACGACGGCGTGCAGCGCGCGCTGGCCTTCGTGACCTCGGCGTTCTCGAGCTGGTCGGGGTGTCGGCAATACCTGGACGCCATCGGTGAGGCCTGGTCCGCCGTGCCCGGCGCGCCGCGGATCGACAAGCTGCGGGCCTGCTGGAACCACCCCGGGTTTCTCGAGGCGAGCCGCCTGCGGATCCAGGAGGTGCTGCCCGACGAGCCGAGCCTGCTGCTGTTCACCGGCCACTCCCTGCCCGTCGCCCAGGCCGCGGGCTGCGCCTACGAGGACCAGCTCCGCGAGGCCGCGCGGCTGCTGAGCGAGGATCTGGGGGGCCTGCCCTGGGAGCTGGTGTGGCAGAGCCGCAGCGGCCCGCCCCAGGTCCCGTGGCTGGAGCCCGACGTGTTGACGGCGCTGGATGGGCTGGCCGCCCGGGGCGAGACCCGCCCCATCGTGCTGGTGCCCCTGGGCTTCCTCGCGGACCACATGGAGGTGGTGTGGGACCTGGACGTGGAGGCCGCGGAGCGCGCCGCGTCGCTGGGCCTGCGCCTGGTGCGGGCCCCCACCGTCGGGACCCACCCCGCCTTCATCGCCACCGTCGGTGACCTCGTGCGTGAGCGCTTCGGGGCGTCGCGACCGGTGCGGGGACGCCTGCCTGCGCTCCCGGACATCTGCCCCGCGGGGTGCTGCCCGCCCGGTCCGCGTCGGCCGGTGACCCGCTAGCGTGGGCGGCATGAGGCCGTGGATGCTCGTCGCCCTGTCCCTGATGGTGGCCACGCCGGCGGGTGCACACATCGGGGCGGGTGCGGGCCAGACGGACATCCTGCTTCGGGCGGACAGCGACGACGTCTGGATGAAGGCGCCCTGGGGTTTCGTGTTCCGGGCCGCGGACGACGACTGGCGCTGGGTCTGCCACGAGGTGTTCTCCGCCGGGGACAACGCCCTGCTGCCGGACCTGGAGCTCGCCTCGGACGGCACCCTGCTCGCCATCGTGGGCATGCTCAACGGGGTCGTGGTGCCTGGCGTGTCCCTGTACCGCAGCGCCGATGGAGGGTGCAGCTGGCAGCCGGTGACGGGGCTGGAGGATCGCGTGGTGGTGGGGGCGAGCTTCGATCCCGACGACCCGGCCATCGCCATCGCGATCACCGCGGATCTGGACTCCGGCGACGGCGTGCCCCCCAACGGCATCGCGCGCTCCACCGACGGCGGCGCGAGCTGGACCCTCGTGCGGGAGTGGGACGCGCGCTTGATGCGGGCCGCGCGCTTCGGGGCCGGCGGCCGCGCCTGGGCCCTGTCCGTGCAGGTGGATCCGCCCCAGGGATGGCTGCTGCGCAGCGACGACCAGGGCGCCACCTGGCAGGAGCTGCCGCTGCCCACGCAGGGGGTCGATTCCGTCCTGCTGGGCAGGATCCCTGCGGCGTCACCCACAGACCCCGACGAGCTCTGGCTGAACTTCGACGGAGACGCGGCGGACGCGCTCTTCCGGTCGACGGACGGCGGGGTGGGCTTCGAGCCCGTCGGGGGACTGCCCGCCGTCTTCACCGACCTCACCCTCGGCGAGGACGGCAGCCAGTGGCTCATCGGTGGAGCCCGGGAGGTGTTCCGGTCCACCGACGCGCAGACCTGGACCCGGATCGAGGCCCCCCAGTCCTGGGGTGGCGCGCTCGACGCTCGGGGCCTGTGGCTGGCCGTCAACACCCTGGCCGATGACCGCGCCGTGGTCCGGATCGGCCCCGGGGACGCCGTGATCGACGCGCTGCGGACCCTGGACCTGGCCGGTCCCCTGCAGTGCCCCGCGGGCAGCGACGTCGCCCGGATCTGCGAGCCGCTGTGGGGCACGCTGGTGGAGCTGCTGGAGGGCATGCGCCCGCGTCCCTCGGGAGACGACGACGACAGCGCCGGGCCCGTCGTGGTGGAGCCGGGCTGCGGGGGCTGCGACGGCGGAGGAGCCGCGCTGCTGCCGCTGTTCCTCGCGGTGGGTCTGCGCCGGCGTCTGCGGGCCTGAGCTCGGCGGTCAGCCCCAGAGCGCGAGGGGGTGCTGCTCGAGCTCGGAGATCACCCGGGCGATCTCCCCCGGCCGGGGGTCCAGCGCCCGCCCCGCGGCGTCCCGCGGCGGGTACTTCGGAAACAGCACCGCCCCCGGGCTGGGGGCCCGCAGCTCCGGCGTGCCGGGCGCGGACAGCAGCTGGCCCGCGATCACCGGCTCGAAGTTGGCGAGGCCCGGGGCGAGGGTCATGGCCGGATCCGAAAAGGCCAGGCGGTGCTTCGTCTCGAAGAAGCGCACGTCGGGCTGCGCCTCGGCGGCCTCCCGCAGGGTCATGGTGCCCCGCGCCACGCCGTCGGCGAAGCGCAGCGCGTCCGCGATCATCGAGTAGGTCCGGTCCGCGGCCTGCTCGCTCCAGCCCTTCTCCCCCAGCTCGACGGTGATGCCGGGGTGTCCCCGATCACGCACGTACTCGTCCGCGCACATCGTGCCGCTGCTGAAGGCCTGCCCGGGGTTGCGCGTGACCCACACCCGCGCGCCCGCCAGCGCCCGCACCCACAGCCACCCCGTCTCGCTCCAGGGGAAGATGTAGAAGGGCTCGCGGCAGGCCTTCAGGGTCTGGTGGAAGTCGAGGTACACGTCCGCCTCGTCGAGCAGCGGCATCAGCTCCCGGGCCCGGCGGTGCTCGTGCAGCGCGTCATCCAGATCGGGCAGGAACACGCGGTTCAGGTCGTCTTGCAGGAAGCGCACGTCGGCCTGGGCGGCCTCGGGGTTGCCCAGCAGCAGCGTCGCCGTCCCGCCGTAGGTCAGGACGCCGGACCGCAGATCCTCCACCGCCCGCACCAGCCCCGGCAGGGAGCCGACCTCGTTGCCGTGGATCAGCGAGGAGAACACGAGGTGGGTGCCGTGCTCGCCGCCGTCGTGGCGATGCGCCCAGCGGTAGGTGGTGGGTCCAGGGTGCCGGGCGCGGGTGAACCGGTCGAGCAGGGCGTTCAGCGTGGAGACGTGATCGGTCATGGCCGCGGAGTCTAAGCCTGTAGGATCCGCGGCGCCGCCCATGCCTTCGGAGATCCCATGAGCCAGCTCCCCCTCAGCGCCCGCCCTCGTCGCAACCGCAAGAGCCCGGCCATCCGGGCCTGGCACCGCGAGACGTGGCTCAGCGCCGACCACTTCGTGTACCCGCTGTTCATTCACGCCGGCGCCGAAGATCAGCCCATCGGTGCCATGCCGGGCTGCTCGCGGCTGTCCCCGGACGGCCTGCTCCGGGAGGTGGAGGGCGCCCTGGAGGACGGGGTGAAGTCCGTGGTGCTGTTCCCGGCGGAGCCCGACAGCCACAAGAGCCCCCGGGGCGACCACGCCTGGTCCCCCGACGGTCTCGTGCAGAGCTCGCTGCGCGCCATCAAGGAGCGGTTTCCGGAGGTGGTGCTGGTGACCGATGTGGCGCTGGATCCCTACAGCAGCGACGGCCACGACGGCATCGTCGCCGAGGACGGTCGGATCCTGAACGACCAGACCGTCGCGGTGCTGTGCCGCCAGGCGGTCAGCCAGGCGGACGCGGGGGCCGACGTCATCGCTCCGTCGGACATGATGGACGGGCGGGTGGGCTCCATCCGCCGCGCGCTGGACTCGGCGGGCTACACCGAGGTCTCCATCCTGAGCTACTGCGCCAAGTACGCCTCGGCGTTCTACGGGCCGTTCCGGGAGGCCCTGGACTCGGCGCCCAAGTTCGGGGACAAGGCCACCTACCAGATGGACCCCGCCAACGCGCGGGAGGCCCTGCGGGAGCTCGAGCTGGACGAGGCGGAGGGCGCCGACATCCTGATGGTCAAGCCTGCGCTGCCCTACCTGGACATCATCAAGCTGCTCCGGGAGAACACCGCGCTGCCCATCGCCGCCTACCAGGTGTCCGGTGAGTACGCGATGATCAAGGCGGCCGCGGCCAACGGGTGGGTCACGGAGCGCAAGGTCGCCCTGGAGGCCCTGACCAGCATCCGCCGCGCCGGGGCCGACGTCATCTTCACGTACTACGCCCGTCAGGCGGCTCGCTGGATGGCCCAGGGCTGAGCGCCGGGGCCCGGACCCGCTGGTCCTCCAGCCAGCGCACGGCCTTGCGCACCACCTTGAATCGCCACAGATCGTCCTCCCCGATGCGCGGCGGAGCGTCGTCGGCGTAGACCCGCCAGCGCAGCACCCCCTTGGGGCCCCGCACCGTGTCCAGGTTGCCCTTGTGCAGCGCGATCCACACGCCCTGGAAGAACGTCTCCTGGGTCGGGAACAGCGGCGTGGGCAGGTACT
>CALAGR010000297.1 GCA_937891735.1 uncultured Pseudomonadota bacterium
CTGCTCCTGCCGGAACCCGGCCTCCCGCCGCTCCAGCTCGGCGCGGTGCTCGGCGGACAGGACCGCGATCTCCCGCTTTCGCTCCTCCCGGACGGCCGCCAGCTCCGCCTGACCCGCGGCGCGCAGCTCCGCCACCTCGGCCGCGTGCCGATCCCGCAGGGTCGCGGTCTCGTCCCGGTGCTCTGCGATGAGGCGGGCGTGCTCATCGGCGTGGGCCGCCGCGCGCGACCGCAGGGTCTCGTCAAGGTGCTCCTGCCGCACCGCGACGATGGCCTCCACCACCGAACGCTCCGCCCGCACGGGCCGCGTGGGCTGGTTGACGAAGTCCAGGAGCGCCCGCCCGGTGATCTGCGGATCCGCGCGGCGCTCCGCCAGGGACGTCGCGGCGAGCGACGCGGCGGCGATGCGGCTCGGATCGTCGACGAGATCGGTCAGCAACGCAGACAGCGCCTCGCCGAACTCCGGACCGGCGGGCACCGCCCAGCCCGCGCCGGTGGCCACCAGCTCTTCGGCCCAGCACGCCCCCGCCATCGTCACCACGGGCAGGCCCGCGGCCAGGAACTCGATGGTCCGCGTCGTCGCGGCGAGCATGCGCTCGGGGTTCGGCTCCCACAGGTCCAACGCCACGGTGGCCTTGTCGGTCAGGAACGCGAGCCAGGCCGCGTGCCCGGTGCGGCCGTGGCTGGCCACCCGCTCGCCCCGCCCCCGCAGCGCCGCGTCCACGTCGCCCCAGGAGCCCAGGTCCTCCTCGAACGGCAGCCCATGGCGGGGCGGCTCGTAGGTGAACACGTCCAGGCGCGAGCCTTTGGTCTGCAAGACCACCTCCGCCGCCCGGTCCAGCGCCGCGAGGGAGTCGATCCAGGGCCAGCGGGCCCCGCCGTACACCAGGCGCAGGCGCGGATCCGGATCCTGACGGGCCGGCGCCACGGGAGTCGGAGTCGCCAACGGCAGCAGCGCCAGCGGCAGCTCCCGGGGATCGAAGCCCGCCAGGGCGGCCCAGGAGCTGAAGTGGTGAAGCTGCGCGGCGGCGGGGGTCAGGAGCAGATCCGCGCGGCGCAGGGCCTCGAGCTTGGTCTTGCCGTCCAGCACCACGTCGACCGTGCCGCGGCGGTACACGTTCTCCAGCAGCAGCGAGCCGTGCAGGTCGATGACCAGGGGCACATCGGGCGCGCCCCCCCGGGCGGGATCCCCGAGCCACGACGCCAGCGCCCACTGCTCCAGCACGATCACCGACGGCTTCGCCTTCCGCAGCTGCGCGCCCAGGGTGCTCGGCTCGAACGGCACGAGCTCCTTCGGCGCTCCCGGGGGCAGCGCTCCCTGCTCGATGAACGTGACCACGCTGTGCTTGTCGCTCTGCAGCGTGGCGATCAGCTGGGCCGTGCGCAGCCCGCCCCCGGTCACGGGGTGGCCCGGCAGGGGTGGAGCGCAGGAGCTCACGACCGCGACACGACGACGGCTCACGAGGCTCCCTCCACCGCGTCGTTCTGTGCCGGGCTGGTCCCGGCGGCGCCGCGTTCGTGGGTCCAGCGGGCAGGGAACGCGGCCACTCCGGCCCCGTCGGCCCGGGCGTCGATCATGCGCACGATGCCCACCGACGGCCGGTGGTCGTACGCCTCGCCGGTGGTGTAGCTGCGGTACTCGTCGGGCCAGATCCCCACCGCCAGGTAGTACTCGCCCCCCAGCAGGCCGAACGAGGAGTAGTCGAGCCGCACCACGCCCCGGCCGTGCAGACGACCGAGCTTCAAGCCGCCGCGCACCGTGTTCTGCCCATGCACGAACAGGCCGTCGTTGCGGAACAGCTGCACGCGGAAGAGCGCGTCATCCACGGGCCCCGGGGCGTCGTAGTGCAGCTCGAAGCGCAGCGGCTGCCCGGTGCGCACCTCGATGTGGTCGGGATCCGAGACGCCGTTGACCACCACCCGGGTCAGGGTCACGTCGCGCGTGGGCGCGGTGGGGCGCACGCCGGCGACCATGGGCGCGCCGGGGTGGATCTTGCCGCCGTCGGCGTCGATGCGCTGCATGTAGGCCGCCACCACCTCGTCGGCGCTGCCTTCGGACTTGATCTCGCCGCGCTCCAGCAGCATCAGCCGGTCGCACAGGGTCGCGAGATCGCCCAGGGCGTGGGTCGACACGATCACCGTGGTCCCCTGCTGCCGAAGCTGCCGGGCCATGCCCACGGCCCGCCGCTGAAAGGCCAGATCGCCGGCTGAGAGCACCTCGTCCACCACCAGGACGTCCGGCGAGAAGTGGCTCGCGGCGGCGACGCCGAGCCGGATCATCATGCCCGCCGAGTAGGTGCGCAGGGCCTGGTCGATGTAGTCCTCGAGCCCGCTGAAGTCGATGATCGCGTCCATGCGCGCCTCGATGGTGGCCTTGTCCAGGCCGTGCAGCGAGCCGAGCATGCGCACGTTGGAGCGGCCCGTCAGATCCGGATGAAACCCCGCCGTGGGGTTGAGGATCCCCACCACCCGGCCTGTCACCTCGACCCGACCGAGGGTGGGCTTGAGCACCCCCGCGACGATCTGCAGCAGGGTGGACTTGCCGGATCCGTTGGCGCCGATGATCCCCAGCGCGCCCCCCGGCGGCACGGTGAAGTCGATGTTGCGCAGCGCCCAGAAGTCCTCGGCGGCGCTCGCGCGACCGAACAGGGCCCGCCGACGCACCCCTCCATGCGGGTCCTTGCGGACCTGGAAGCGCTTCCAGAGCTGGCGGGCGATCACGCCGGACATCACGGGGATGGTAGACGGTCTGGGCCGATCAGAGCCGCTCCGCCAGCTCGGGGCCGATCCTGCGCACGAGCAGCGCGCTGATCGCGGCGAGCACCAGCGCGAACCCCAGCGAGTAGAGCAGCCCGTCCAACATCGGCATGCGGCCCGTCACGAGCACGTCGCGGTAGGCCAGCACGATGGGCGACAGGGGGTTCAGATCCATGAGCAGCCGCAGGGTCTCGGGGACGACGTGCGGCGGGTAGATGATCGGCGTGGCGAAGAACAGGGGCAGCATCGCGGCCCCCACCGTCGGCGCCACGTCCCGGCTGAGCACCGTGAGGCAGGCGAAGAGCTGGGCAGCGGCCGCCGTCAACAGCAGCAGGGGCACCAGCAGGAGGGGCAGCAGCAGCCACCATCCGGTCAGCTGCGTGCCCGAAGCGGTCAGGATCCCCGCGAACAGCGCCAGGGCGACGACGTGTCGCACCAGCCCCGCCGCGACGGTGGCGAGGGGGAAGAGCGGCGCCGGCACGGGGATCTGCGCGAGCACGTGCCGGTTGTCCACGTAGGCGGTGGCAGCGCGAGCCACGCTCTCCTGGAACAGCAGCCACGGGATCAGCCCCGCCACCAGGTTCACGCCGAAGCCGCCCACCGCGTCGCGCCCGCCGAAGCGAAAGCCGGGCGTCAGCTCGAACACCGCCAGGTACGCGACGATCACGATGCCCGGCAGGATGAAGTTCCACAGCAGCCCCGCCCAGCTGCCGAAGTACAGGGACACCATGTCCCACCACGTCAGGTGCCCCAGCAGGCGCAGCGCCCGACGCCACCCCTGCCGGTTGCCCGCGCCGGGAAGGAGCGGCGCCACCATGCCCGTGGAGTCGCTCACGCCACCACCTGCAGGGGGCGTCGGTGCGCGGCCAGATCCGGCAGGCGGAACGCGCACGTGCGACAGGGCACGGGCAGGGCGCCGTCGTCGCCGGTCCGGGCGGCCTGCCGATAGCGCTGCAGCAGCGGGGCCCGCCAGGCGGCCTCTGCCCCGTCGCGGAGGTGCCCGGCGAACAGCCCGAAGTCTGCGGGCTCGAACAGCCCCGAGCAGCAGCCGCGCACGGATCCGTCGTGCCGCACGAGCAGGTGCTCGAAGGGCTGCGTGCAGATCAGGGGCGCGGGATCCAGCGTCGGCAGCTTGAGGAACACCCCCATGCGCTCGGCTCGCTGGCGGGCCTGGGCGAACCAGGGGCGGGCGGCTTCGGGATCGGCGAGCAGGCACCGGTCGAAGGTGGCGGGCGTGTAGGCCTTGAGGTGGAACGCGTGGATCCCGGCCACGCCCTCGTCCGCGCACAGCGTCACCAGCTCCGGCAGTTCCTCGATGTTGTCCCGCTGAAGGACCACGTTCAGCTGGATCAGGGGCCGCGCACCATCTCCGGCCAAGGCACGGGCTCTACGGATCCACCCCAGCCAGGCCCGCAGCGAGACGCCGCGCAGCGCGCGCAGGGTGGCGTCCCGGGCGCCGTCCATGCTCAACACCAGCCGGTCGAGCCCCGCCTCGGCGAGCCGCTCCAGCAGGGGCCCGTTGAGCTTCGCGCCTCCGGTGATGAGCCGCACCGAGCAGCCCGCCGCCTTGCCCCGCCGCACCGTCTGCACGAGGGCGTCGGGGGCCTCGGTGGGATCGCCGTAGCCGCCGATGGTCAGCTCCCGGGCAGCGGCGAACAAAGGCTCGAGCCGGTCGAGGGTCTGCTCGGAGATCACCCCGATGGGGTTTGCGTTCGCGTCCCAGTGGTGCCGGGCGCAGGACGTGCAGCCCAGGTGGCACGCGTTGGTCACCTCCACCTGGATCCGGGGCGGCAGCGGCGGCAGCTCCGCATCGGCGGGAAGGCGGGCGATCTGGGCGGCGACACCGTGCACGGCGCCACGATAACCGGTCCACTTCCCGTCAGCCCGAAGCGCGGTCCGAGCTTCTGCACTGCGACTGAGCGCTCCGCACTCGGTGCTGCAGACGGGCTAGGCTCCCGCGGTGCTCGCCGCCTCGCCGAATCCGCGCCGCCCGCCCTGCCTCGTGGTCGGCGGAGGGTTCTCGGGACTGTCGGCGGCCCTGCTGCTCTCGCGGGCCGGGTTTCCCGTCGAGGTGGTGGAGGGCAGCTCGGAGCTGGGCGGGCTCGCCGGCCGGGTCGAGTTTCGGGGGATCGCCTGTGACCTCGGTTCGCACCGGCTGCACCCCGCGGGCCTGCGCGCGCCCGTGCTCGCCGAGCTGGCCGAAGAGGGCATGTTCTTGCGCCGCCCGCGGCGGGGGCGCCTCTTGCTGCGGGGACACGCGGTCCCCTACCCGCCGCGGCTGCTGCCCCTCGCTCGAGCGCTCGGCCCACGACGCGCCCTGGCCACGGCCGCGCACCTGGCCCTGCGGGGGGTTCATCCCAAGTGGGAGGCCGAGGAGAATGACGGGCCCGAAGACGTCGGCTTCGAGGAGTTCGTGCGGCGCCGGGTGGGGCCCGCGGCCTATGAGGCGTTCTATCGCCCCTATGCGGAGAAGGTCTGGGGCCTGCCGCCGGATCAGCTCTCCCAGAGCGTCGCCAAGAAGCGCGTGTCCACGAGCAACCCGCTGCGGGCCCTGCAGGGCGGGGAGTTCGCGTATCCCCGAGGTGGGATCAGCGAGCTCATCCAGACGCTCGCCGACAAGCTGCGCGCGCGGGGCGTGGTGCTGCGCACGGACTGCGCCGTCGAGCCCGGCGGCCACAAGGGCCCGGTGTTGTGGTCCGGTCCGCTCGATGGGCTCGTGCCGACCGAGCTGGAGCACCGCGGGCTGACCCTGGTGTTCCTGGCGATCCCGTTGAGCCGGGTGTCGTCCGTCGACACCTGGTACGCGCCGGAGGAGCGCTTCTGGTTCGGCCGGGTGTCCGAGCTGGGCAACTTCTCCCCAGCGCTGCGGCGCGTCGGCGAGACCGTTCTTTGCGTCGAGATCCCCCAGGGCGGAGCGCGCCCCGGCCTGCAGTACACCGGCGACCGCCTGCCGGAGCTGGTGGCGCAGCTCGCTACGGCCGGGATCCTGCCCGGCGGAGTCCACCCGATCGCCGCCGAGCAGCTGTTCCTGCCCCGGGTCTATCCGCTCTACCCGCGGGGATGGCGAGCGGTCTGGACGGACGCCATGGAGCGCGTGGCGCAGGGAGGAGACGTGTTCCCGTTCGGGCGCCAGGGCCTGTTCCTGCACTGCAACCTCGACCACTGCGCCGTGATCGCAGCGCAGCTCGTCGACCACCTCGAGCGCGGCGGCACCGCTGCTGCGTGGGCGGGCGGCGCCGACCGGTTCCTGGGGCTTCGCGTCCGCGACTGACCCGCGCGCGGCCGAGAAGACGAGCCTCAGAGAATCCCCGGCATTCGTCATTGACCGGTCTACGAAGCGCAATTAGTCTCCGCCCGTCGATAATGAGACTGATTATCAAAATCACTGCACTCCTGAGCGGCGCCACGGTCCTCGCGGCGGTCGCGTGGCAGCTGCGCGCCCCCGGCGTGGAGAGCCTGGACGGCGCCAACTTCCTGTACGCCCTGCGGCGCTACGACCTCGCCGCGCACATGCCGCACTTTCCCGGCTACCCGGTCTACATCGCGCTGGCGCGCATCGCTGCGCAGCTCCTTCCGGATCAGGTCTCGGCCCTGCAGCTCCCCGGGGTGATCGCGTGGGCAGCTGCGCTTCCGCTGTTGTGGCTCGCGATGGCGCGTCGGCTCGGCGCCGGCGCAGCGTCGGCGGCAACAACGGTGGCTGCGTTCGCGCCCTTGTCCCTGCTCACCGCGGGGCAAGCCAGCTCCGACGCTCTGGGAACGGCCTTCCTCGTGGCGGCGGGAGCGCTGGTCGCCCTGGGCACTCCGTCGGGCGCCGAGCCGTCTCGGGCGCCCCGTCTCGCCCTGCTCGGGGTGGGTCTCGCGGGCCTCGCCCTGGGGGTGCGCGCGTCCCTGTTTCCCGCGGTTGGAGCCATCGTGGTCGCCGCGCTGGTGCTCCAGCCCGAGCGCCGCCGCGCCACGATCAGCGCGTTCGCAGGGGGGCTCCTGCTGTGGGCGGTCCCCTTCGCCTGGGCCGTGGGACCCGACCTGCCGACCCTGGCCCGCTCGTTCCTGGCAGGGCACTTCCTGACCTGGGGCGGCACCGCGCTGGTCACGGGCGACCCGATCGGCCGAGCCGCGGACTGGCTCGGGCTCTGCGCGACGTACGTCCTGGCGCTCCCCGCGGCGGGTGGCTCGCCCCTTCGCTGGATCGCGGGGCCGGCGGTCGTCGCGCTGCTCGCCCTCGGCGTCGCCCGGTTGCAGCCTCGGGATCGAGTCGTGGGTCTCGCGCTGCTCGCGCCCTACGTGGTTTGGCTGCTGCTGGGCCAGAACCCCGAGAAGCCGAGGCACTTGCTGCCGATCGTGCCCGTCGTCGCTGTCCTGGTCGGGATCGGGTTCGCCAGCTGCGGGACCCGCGCGCGCCTCGCAGGGGCCTTGGCGGGCGGCGCCCTGGCGGCAGTGACGGTGTCGCTGGGAATGCAACAGGCCGCGCAGGCGTCTCCGGCGGTCCAGATGGCGCAGTGGCTGCCTGAGCACTACCCGCGCGAAGGCACGCAGCTGTTCCTTGGTCCCTCCGAGCGCGTCATCGGGGTCATGGAGCCCGGCTACCGCGCCGAGTACGCCCCGGACCTCGACGAGGTGCATCGCCGCATCTCGACCTTCCGACACCGGCCGCCGGTCCTGCTGATCTCCGACGAAATCCCCGGCGCGTCCGGGGAGCCCGTCGCCGTGTTCAGCCGCAACCCGCTCGTCGACCCCCACCGCTCCAAGATCACCCTGTACGAGGTCCAGCAATGACTCGCACGGTTCTCCCAGCTCTCGCCTTGCTGCTCGCCGGCTGTCCACTGGACACCGCCGATCGCGTGCAGTTCTCCTCCGACAACCCAGCGTCGTACTTCGTGGACATCGACCCCTCGGATGGCTTCGTGCCCGCGTGCCTGGCCGTCGATGTCGGCAGCACTGTCCAGTGGGAGAACAAGACGCCGTCCGTGCCGGCCAACGTCACGAGCGTCGGTGAGCCCGAGGAGCTGTTCTCCCCGAACCTGCAGGGGCCCTACGTCACCTGGGCGCACACGTTCGAGTCATCCGGGTTCTTCTCGTACTACGACACCAACACGGGCGATCCCGGCCGCCGGGTGGTGGACGCCTACTACGGCACCGTCAGCTTCGTCGGTGTGTCGGACACGACACAGCTCGGTGCGATCTGCTCCCAGGAAGACGGATCGACGCTGGGCGCCTGCTGCTGCACCGACTTCGACTGCGACGCGCCGAGCCAGGCCTGCGTCGCGAACACCTGCATCGAACAGAACTGATCACTACGGAGACCACCATGAGCATTCGTTCCACGACCCTGACCGCCCTCGTCCTCTCCCTGCTCATCGGATGTGTACCGGCCACGGACGACGACGACTCCGCCGCGTCGGAGTGCGGCGCGCCGTACCAGCCCTTCGACGCCGGCAACTACCAGAACCAGCTGCTGCGCATCGGCGCCTACGAGCAGATCGTGGCCATTCGCAAGTCCGAGACGTTCGCGGCCGCGGACTTCGGCACCATCGAGGACCTGTACATCAACACGGCGAGCCTGCAGAGCAAGGTCCAGGGCCGCGGCGACGACCACGACTACGCCGTCGTCCTCGACATCGGCGTCGAGATGGACTCCTCGATCACCACGGCGATCGCCGCGGGCAAGGCCGACGACCAGATCGCCGTCCAGGGGCAGATCATCGACAAGACGCTGCAGCGCTTCTTCTACCTGTCGGTCCATCACGAGATGATGAAGTCCCAGGCGGACGACCCGGTCGCGCTGGACGTGCAGGTCGGCTGGGACGAGGGCTTCGGGTACTTCGGCGTCGACAACTCGGGCGCTGACCCCAGCGGCATCGCCAACACGCTGAGCAAGCGCGACGTCGAGTTCGGCGTGACGCTGGTCGCCGAGGTCTTCAACGGCCTGCTGGACGGCCGCTGTTTCATCGAGAGCGGTGACTTCGCCGTCCTGCCGCCCATCATCGACGACGTGGACACGGCGATGTTGCGGGGCTTCGCCCTGTCGGTCGTGCACGAGATGGACGCCTACGACGAGGATCCGCTGATCAAGGGCTGGGAAGGCCGGCTGTACTGGAACGTGATCGCGCCCTACGTGGCCAGCGTGGACGCCGCCGCCGCCGCCGCCGTCGAGGCCGAGTGGGCCCTGGGGGCGGACGCCATCGACCCCTCCGTCGTGCGCGGTGCGGTCACCGACGCGTTCGGGTTCGACCTGTGAGCCGGCTGCCAGCGCTGCTGGGCGCGCTGGGGCTGGTCATCGCCGGGCCAGCCTGGGCGGAGCCGTCCGAGGACGATGACACCGGGACGGAGCAAGAGGCCGAGGAAGAGGCCGAGGAAGAGGCCCAGGCGGAAGCCGAGCCCGGGGAAGAGACGGAGGCTGAGCCTGCGCCCGACGCGGAGCCCGAGCCGGATGCTCCAGCCGGCCCGGTGATCGTGCTGACTGAAGAGGACAGCGCGGCCGAGAAGAAGGGCATCGTGGCCTTCGGTCAGAACGACACCACGCTGTTCGCGGGCCTGTGGGAGAAGGGCTTCCTGGAGGGCAAGGAGGGCAAGAAGGTCGTCATCGGCGGCTACGCCGAGACCGAGTACCACAACAACTTCAAGGGCGAGTCGAAGTTCGACATGCACCGTCTCGTGCTCTTCGTCTACGCCACGCTCAACAAGCACATCAGCTTCGCCGCGGAGATCGAGTGGGAGCACGGCGGCAGCCCGCGCAAGGCGAACGGCAAGCTCGACGTTGGGGAGGTGTTGCTCGAGTTCGCCACCGCCGACTTCAAGTTCACAGACTGGATCGGCCTGCGCGCGGGCATCGTGCTCGTGCCCTTCGGGGCCTTCAACGTGCGCCACGACGCCCCGACCCGGGACCTGGGCGTCCGGCCCATGGTCATCACCAACATCATCCCCTCGACCTGGTTCGAGGCCGGAGTCGGCGCGTTCGGCACGGTGCCCCTGCCCAAGGACATGGAGATCGACTACGAGGTCTACATGATCAACGGGCTCGACACGAAGCTGTACGACGGCCTTGGCACGCGCGCCGCCCGCGGCTCTCTGGGTGAGGACAACAACAACGGCAAGGCCATCGTCGGTCGGCTCGCCTTCCGACCCCTGAACACGCTCGACATCGGCGTGTCCGGCTACCGCGGCGCCTACGACCCCGCGTCCTCCCGCTACGTGAACATGATCGGCGCCGACGTCACCGCCCGGCTGGGGCCGGTCGAGCTCCTGGGGGAGTTCGCGCACGCCCGCATCGACCCGGGCTTCGACGAGGGATGGGCCGAGGCCACGCGCAACCCCGTACCGCAGGCGATGATCGGCGCGTACGGGCAGTTCAACCTGAACTTCTTCCCGAAGAAGTGGCGCGAGAAGCTGCCCGGGGACATGCAGGAGGAGATGACGTTCACCTTGTCGGTGCGCTACGGCGAGGTGGACACCCAGATGGGAGTGATCACCGCCGGCGATCGCAGCCGGCTGACGGTCGGTCTCAACGTCCGGCCCATCGAGGCGTTCGTGTTCAAGAACGAGCTCTTGTTCGAGTCCAACGGCGACGACGGCACGCTGGAGCGTTTCTTCACCCCCGGCTGGAGCCCTTCGCTCAAGTACGTCGGCTCCCTCGCGATGATGTTCTGATGCCTCGAATCACCCTGGCCGCCCTGTGCCTGTTCCTCGCTGCGGCCCTGCCCACCCAGGCCTGTGCCCAGCAGTTCTTCAAGAAGTCCGAGCTGCTGGCGGAGATGTTCCCCTCCGCCAGGCGCGTCGCGCCAGTCGAGCTGACGCTCACGAAGGCAGAGCTGGCCTCGGCCGAAGCGACCCTCGGCCACGGGCTGCCCCAATCCACCTACACGTTCTACGAAGCGTCCGCGGGGAACGAGGTGCTGGGCTGGTGTCTGTTCGACGACCAGATCGGCCAGCACGAGCCGATCACCTTCGGAGTCCAGGTCGGCGCCGACGGTGCGCTGGTGCGCCTCGAGGTCGTGACCTACCGGGAGAAGCGTGGCGCGGAGATCCGGAGCGGTCGGTTCCGCGGTCAGTTCGTCGGCAAACGCTCGGGAGATCCGTTGAAGCTCAACGCCGGGATCCAGGCCGTGTCCGGTGCGACCTACTCCTCCCGATCCGCGACCGTGGTGGCCGCCCGAGCGTTGTTGCTCGCCTCACTGCTCAGGTCGCGAGGAGCCAGCGTCGGGGCCGCCGAGCCCGTGGCCACAGCGCCGGACAAAGCGCGCGGTGACCTGGACGGGTCTGCGTTTGAGCCGGACAATCGGCAATAGATGCGAGAATTCCGAGGCTATCCGAACGCGCTGACCCGCCTGGCACCAGGCGCGAAGCTGCTCTACCTGTCGTTCATCCTGTTCACGCTGGTCGGGCTCCTGGGCACCGTGCTGCTGTACGCCGATGGGTGGGGCTGGGGCATCGACTCCGCCGCCGACTACGTCCTGGGCAACGAGGGCGACCCCAACGCCGCGGAGATGCTCTTCCCCAAGCCGACCCGGGAGCTCCTCGAGACCAGCCACTTCCACCTGTTCACCATCCCGGTCACGCTGCTGGTGCTCGCGCACCTGTTCCTGCTGGCCCGCGGTGGGGCCTGGAAGAACTGGGTCGTGGGCGCGGCGATCGCGCTGACGGCGGTGCACATGGCCGGGCCGTGGCTGATCCACCTGATGGGGAGGGGGCTGGGCTGGATCATGCCGCTGACGGCGTGGCCGTTCATGGCGGTCCTGGTGTTCATGGCGCTGTGGCCCCTGCCCGATCTGCGCCCCTGGATAAAGCAGGCCCCCCCACCACCTCCGCCGTGAGTCGCGCGTGGCGTTTGGCGGCGCTCCTTGGCGCGCTGCTTGCGGCCGGCTGCTTTGCGCCCCGCGCCCCGGTGGCGGATGGACCCGTCGACGCAGTGGTGACCGGGACGGCCATGGGCGGCGACCTGCGGGTCGTCGTGCGTTGCGCGAGCCGTGCCGAGCACCCCGCCTGCCTGGACGAGGCAATGGCGGCGCGGGAGCGGGTCGAGCAGCTGCACGGCCTCGCCACCGACTGGAGCCCTGAGGGCGAGGTGTTCCGGCTCAACGCGGCCGCCGGCGGAGACTCCGTGCCGGTGAGCGCCGATGTCGAGCAGATGCTGCGGGCCTCGTTGCGGCTGGCGGAAGCCACGAACGGCGCCTTCGACCCCACGATCAACGCGCTCTGGGGGCTGTGGGACTTCGAGGCCGGGCGCGCTCCGACCGCCGAAGAGCTGGGCGAGCGGTTGCCCCTCGTGGACTTCCGGGGACTCCAGATCGGGCAGGGAGAGGCGCGGCTCGCGCGGGTGGGCATGAGCGTGTCGCTGGGGGGCATCGCCCAGGGTTGGGCGGCCGCGGAGGCGCTCGAGCTCGTGCCTGGGCGCGAAGCGATCGTGGACGTGTCGGGGGACATCGCGGCCCGCGGCACTTGGACCGTGGGCCTGCAGCACCCAAGGCGCCCGCGCGGCGAGCTGCTGGCGACGTTGGTGCTGGTGGACGCGGTACTGACGACGTCGGGCGACTACGAGCGGTTCTTCGACCTGGACGGACAGCGCATGCACCACATCCTCGACCCCCGCACGGGACGTCCGGGGCGAGGCGCGAGCTCAGCCACAGTCGTCTCGACGGACGGCGCGGTGGCGGACGGGCTGGCGACGGCCCTGCTGGTGCTGGGGCCCGACGAGGGCGTCGTGCGTTCCTTGGCAGCCTGGGCCCTGGTCGTCGATCCGAGCGGCGTCATCCACGAGCTGGGGGACCGCGGCGGGCACGTGCGCGAGGTGAAGGTCCTGGCGACGCCCTGAGTCGCTGCACCAACCGGTCCACTTCCCGTCAGCCCGACGCGCGGACGCCCGCCACCGTGCCCTGCCACGTCAGCGCCCACGGCAGGTGGGCCAGCTCCGCTTCGAACCGGGGCAGCCAGTCGCCGTACGACGCCAGATCGGCGTCGTCGAACAGCACGTGCCCCAAGTCGCTCATCTCTACGAGGTACACGATCTCCTTGATGACGGCGGCCACGGGACGCACGCGGTCCCCCCGCCCCGCGAGCAGCCGGAACGCGCCCTCCTGAGCCCCGAACCCCGCGAACGTCGTCAGGGGCAGGCCGTCCAGGGCGGTCAGGTCCGCGTCGGGCGAGAACGCCCGCTCGGGATCGGCGTGCTGGCCCGGACCGATCAGCGTCAGCTCCTCCCACTGCAGCCCGTCGAGCGACGGCGCCCCGGCCCCCTCGACGTGCACAAACAGCGGCACCGCCGCGGGCCCCGGATCAAACGGCGCTCCCCGCGGGTCCACCACATGCACGCGCCCCCCTGCGCGCAGCACCCACGCCGCCAGCGCGCCGGCCAACGGCGGAGGCGGCGCGTCACCGACGCCCTGGACGATGCGGATGGAAGCGGTGGTCACGGGCCGGATGCTAGCTTGCGGCACGTGACGGATCCGCTTCCCAGCGGGGTCTCCGACCTGCCGCCGGCTGGCTGGTCCGGTCGGGAGCGCCTCGTCCTCGTCGTGCTCCTGCTGATCCTCGGCGGCCTCGTGGGCCTGCGCGCCGCGACCCGACGCGCCGACTCCGCGCGCACCCCGCTGGATCTGGACGTGCTCGTCATCCACGCCGCCGGCCTGCGTGCCGACGCCGCCACCACCGAAGCCCTCGCCAACGACCTCGACTTCGATCCCAGCGACATGTTGCTGTGGATCAACGCCTTCTCCCAGGGGACCGACGCCGAGCGCAGCGCCCGCGCCCTGCTCGAAGGCGACCTCGTCCGGGATCTGGGCGTGGGCTCGAGCCCCCTGTCGCTGCAGCGGCGCCTCTCCGACCGCGGCTGGCACACCGTCCTGGTGGACGACCGCGGCGCCACCGGCAGCCGGCTCCGGGACGGCTTCGACACCGCCGTCACAGTACAGACCGCCGAGGACGCGGCGGGAGCCCTGGCCGCCCACTGGCCCACCGGCAGCCAGCCGCCGGCCTTCGCGTTCGTGCAGCTCGGCTTCGGTGAGGAGCCGCTGCACTCCGACACCACCGAGGCGTACGTGCTGCAGGAGCGGTATCGGCTGCGGCTGCGCCGGATCCGGGACGTGGTGCGCGCCGTGGCCCGGGCCGCGCGCTCGGAGCGGCCCCAGCTGGTGGTGCTGATGGGGGCCACGGGGCTCGAGCTGGGGGAACATCCGGACGCCACCGAGGTGCCCTACGACGAGCTGGTTCGGGTGCCGCTGCTGCTCGGTCTGCGCAACGCCGATGGGCTGCCCACGGGCACCTACCCCGCCCTGGTGCAGAGCGCCGACCTCGCCCCGACCCTGCTGGACCTGCTCGATCTGCGCCCCCGGGCGGAGCGGGACGCCGACGGCCGCGAGCGCGTGGGTCGCTCCCTGGAGCCGCACATCCACGGGTGGCGGACCGGCCCCGTGCACGAGCACCTGGTGCTGTTCGGCGTGGAACACGTCGCCGTGCGCAGCGCCGACTGGAAGCTCGTGGCCCCCATCGACCCGCCCCTGGCGCCCCGCCGCGGCGGCGCCCGGCTCTACTCGCTGCAGGAAGACCCCGGGGAGCGCAACGATCTGCTCAGCGGCGGCGAGCCCGGCCCGGTGAGCGAGGCGCTGTTCGCGATCCTGACCGACCGGTTCGGCGCGGCCCAGGCCGCCCGGTGAAGGCCGCCCACCCGGATCGGCCGGCCCGTCCGCTGCTCATCATCGGGTGGGACGGCGCCACCCCGGAGCTCACGAACGCCTGGATGGCCGACGGCACGCTGCCCAACCTCGCGCAGCTCGCCCGGCGCGGCGTCGCGGCCCCGCTTCGCTCCCTGGTGCACCCCCTGTCCCCCGCCGCCTGGACGTCGATGTTCACGGGGCTCAACCCCGGTCGGCACGGGATCTGGGACTTCGGCCACCGCCAGCGGGGCACCTACGAGGTGCATCACACCGACGCGCGGGCCCGGCATGGCGCGAGCCTGTGGGACATCGCCGACGACTGCGGGCTGCGCTCGGTGGTCATGAACGTGCCCCTGAGCCACCCCAGCCGCGAGCCCCGGGCGGGGTTGTTCGTGCCGGGGCTGGGGGCCTCGACGCTGCAAGGGGCCACCTGGCCGCTGGGTCTGGCCGAGCTCATCAGCCAGCAAGCCCCGAGCTACAGCATCGACGTGAACTCCTACGAACACGCCGACCCGGCCGCGTTCGTCGGCGCCCTGCACACGATGATCGACGCCCGGGCGCTGGTGGCCGAGGCGCTGCTGCGACGCGAGCGCCCGGATCTGTTCGTGTGCACGTTCGTGGCCACGGATCGGGTGCAGCACGCCTTCTGGAAGCAGTCGGCGTTCCCCTGGAGCGAGCCTGCCAGGTCCGGGTGGCGCTTCGCCGACGCGGTCAAGGACGTGTACCGGGCGTTGGACGCGAGCCTGGGACGCCTGGTGCACGCGGCGGGGCCCGACGCGACGGTGCTGGTGGTGTCGGACCACGGGTTCGGGGATCTGGACGGCGACCTGTTCCTCAACAGCGTGCTCGAGGATCTGGGCCTGCTGGAGGTGTGGCGACCCGCAGAGCCAGGCGCCAGCGGGCTCCTGGGCCGCCTGCGTCGCTGGCTGCGCCCGGATCCCGGGGCCAGCGCCCACCGCCCCGACTTCGCGGACATCCGCTGGGAGGGCACGCGCGCCTACAGCCGCGGGCTGTTCGGGCAGATCTGGCTGAACCTGCGGGGCCGGGAGCCGCTGGGCCAGGTCGAGCCGGGACCCGAGGCAGACGCGGTGCTGACCGCCATCACCGAGCGGCTGCTGACGCTGCGCACGCCGGACGGGCGCGAGCCCCTGATCGACGCGGTCTTCCGGGGCGGCGATCTGTACGAAGGCCCGCTGCTCCTGGACGCGCCGGACCTCGTCGTCGTGCCCCGCGACTACCGGTGGATGACCCGCTCGGGACGGGAGATCGGCCCCCGGGGCCAGCTGTTCGGACCCGCCGCCATCGGCCACACCGGCAACCACCGCATGAACGGCGTGCTCGTGGCGGGCGGACCCGGCGTGCAGCCCAACGAACACCTGCCGATCCAGCGGCTCATCGACGTGACGCCCACCGCCCTGGCGCTCCTGGGCATCGAGGTGCCGCGCCAGCTCGACGGACGCCCGATGACCCAGCTGCTGGGCTGCGACGTGGGATGGACGGACGAGCTGCCCTGGCGAGAGCCCGTCGACGCCGCGGATCCCGAGGAGCCGGACCAGCTCGCCCGCGCGCTCGAGGGGCTCGGCTACCTCAGCCGGTAGATCCCGGGATCAGGGCACGAAGGTCAGGGGTCCGTTGGCGGTCTTGTCCCAGACCGCCTGATCCGCCTGGAAGCTCACGCACTCCAGCGAGGGGTTGCCCGGGCAGGGGAAGCAGTTCAGCAGGAAGCACGCCGTCGAGGAGTAGGCGGTGATGTCGATGTTGCCGTTGAACACGCCCTGGGTGACCTGCAGGTTGTCCTGGCTGAACTGGCCGGAGATCTCCAGATCGAACAGGTTGAGCTGGAACGACTGGATCGCGGTCGAGAAGTCGTCCGGGCCGACGATGAACTCCGGCGGGGCGTAGGTGCCGGGCTGGGTCGCGGTCAGATCCACCGTCGAGACGGTCAGATCCTGGTTGCAGGTGAACTGCTGGGCGGCGCTGACCATCATGAAGATCTGGCCGTTGGCGACGTCGACCGTCGTGGGCTCCATCAGCAGCGGGTAGTCCGCGAGGTTGATGCCGGCGACGGTGCTCAGCAGGGTCACCAGGCCCGGGGGCTGGGTGATGTTCACCGTGGACCAGTCCAGGCAGTAGGTCTCGTTCTGCATGCCCGTGGGGTCGTCCGGCGGCGGGCCGATGGGGGTCGTGTCGTCGTCGTCGCCGGTCGCGTCGTCGTCGTCGTCGCTCCCGGTGGAGTCGTCGTCGTCGCCCACCGTGGTGTCGTCGTCGTCAGCCACCGTGGTGTCGTCGTCGTCAGCCGCGGTGGTGTCGTCGTCGTCAGCCGCGGTGGTGTCGTCGCCATCGATACCCGAGTCGTCGTCGTCGTCATCGTTGAGGCGGCCGCTGTTGTTGCAGCCGCCGAGCAGCAGCAGGGCCGCGAGGAGGGTCGAGAGTCGGAGGTGGGTCATGGGTGTTCCTGTCAGGGGATCTGGATGAGCGGGCCCGAGCCCATGTTGTTCCAGGTGGCGTCCTGTACTTCGAAGTTCATGCAGGAGGTGCCGCCGGTGCCTGACGGACACGGCACGCAGGTCACGAAGCTGCACACCCCCAACGAGGCCTGCACGGTGGTCAGATCCACGACGCCGGACAGGTCGCTGTTGATGACCTGCGAGCCCGTGGCGGTCACCTGTCCGTCGATGAGTGACTGATAGAAGTTCACGCCGAAGGAGAAGATGTTCAGCGTCAGGGTCGTCGGCCCCACGCCGAAGGCCGGGTCGTTCCAGGAGGCGACCTCGTCCACCGTGGCCGCCGTCATGTCCTGGGAGCACGTCGTCGCCGCGCCCTGACCGAACCGCGTGTCCATGGACGTCACGCCCACCGTCATCGGCTCCATGAGCAGGGGCACCGTCACGGGGTTGAAGCCGAACCCCTGGAGCAGGCTGATGGTGGTCGCGGTGGGCGCCACCCAGGTCACGGAGTTCCAGTCCAGGCAGAAGACGTCGCCCTCCCACGGGTACGCCGCGGTCGTGGAGTCGTCGTCGTCGTCGTCGTCATCGTCGTCGTCGTCGTCGTCGTCGCCAACGGTGGTGTCGTCGTCGTCGCCCACCGTGGTGTCGTCGTCGTCGCCCGCCGTCGTGTCGTCGTCGTCGCCCGCTGTCGTGTCGTCGTCGTCCGCCGAGTCGTCGTCGTCCCGGTGGCCGCCCCCGCTCCCGCGCACGGTACAGCCGACCTCCACCAGGGTGAAGGCGAGGAGCATCGACAAGGGGAGGACGGCAGGCCGCATGGCGGCTGGGTATACCAGACGCAGGGGCCGTTCGAGCCGTGTTCTCGGGGGCCCCTGCAGCCGGCGACGCCCAGGGCCGTCGGCTATCCTCCGCGGCAACCGGACATGAAGGTCCTCCTCGCAAATCCGCCGTGGCTGAGACCCGGCTGGTACGGCGTTCGCGCCGGCTCCCGATGGCCCCACATGGAGCGGGCGGACGCCCCGTACATGCCGTTCCCGTTCCTGTTGGGATACGCGGCGGCGGTGCTGGAGCAGGCGGGGCACGAGGTCGCTGTCATCGATGCGTGCGCCGAGCGCATGGATCGGCCGCGCTTCCTGGAGCGCGTCGCGGCGTTCGGGCCGGACTTCGTGATGCTCGAGATCAGCACGCCGTCCCTCACCGAGGACCTGCGCACGGTCGCGGGGCTGCGGGAGGTGGTCGGCTACGACGGCCCCCTCGTGCTCGGGGGGCTGCACAAGCCGCTGTACGAGCCCGGCTTCCTGACCGGGCTGCCCCTCATCGAGGGCACGCTCATCGGTGAGTACGAGTACACCCTGCGGGACCTGCTGGCGGCCCTCGCGGCCGATCCCCGTGGCCCCCGGGACGCCCTGCCGGGGCTGATCTGGCGGCGCGGCGACGAGCTGCTCGACGGCGGGCGCAAGCACAGCCAGGAGGGGCTCGACGACTTCCCCTGGCCGGCCCGGCACCTGTTCCCCATGGACCGCTATCACGACCTGCCGGGGGGGATCCCGGCGCCGTCGGTGCAGCTGTGGGCCAGCCGGGGGTGCTCCTTCACGTGCGACTTCTGCGCCTGGCCCCAGATCCTGTACGCCGACAACGCCTACCGGGTCCGCTCGGCGGACGCGGTGGCCGACGAGGTGGTGGCGCTGCTGGAGCAGGGCTACGCGTCGGTGTACTTCGACGACGACACCTTCAACCTGGGGCGCAAGCGCACCGAGGACCTCACCGCCGCCTTCCGCAAGCGGGGGATCACGGCGCCCTGGGCGTTCATGGGCCGCGCCGACACCTGCCGCCCCGACCAGTACACCGAGCTCGCCCAGACCGGCCTCGCCGCGGTGAAGTTCGGGGTCGAGTCGGCGGACACGTCGCGCCTGAAGCGCATCGGCAAGAACCTGGACGTACAGATGGTGCGCCGCTCGGTGCAGGCCGCCCACGACCACGGCATCAAGGTGCACCTGACGTTCATGTTCGGGCTGCCCGGCGAGACCCTCGAGACGATGCAGCGCACGCTCGATCTGGCCTACGAGCTCGACCCGGACAGCGCCCAGTTCACCATCGCCGTGCCCTTCCCGGGCTCGCGCTTCTACGACCAGATGATCAGCGAGGGCCGGCTGGCCGCCGAGGACATCGACTTCGACGCGCTGGACGGCTACCGCACCGGGGTCGTCAGCACGGACGCGCTGGAGGCGGAGCAGATCATCTCCTTCGTGCACGGGGTGCATCGCCGGTGGGAGACCCGGTCGCGGCCCGCCGGCAAGGCTCCGGTCATCCCCATCAGCGAGATCGGCGGCAGCGGGCTGTCCATCGGGCTGCTCGTGCGGGCCGGCGAGGGCGACTGGATGCGCGGCGCCCTGCGGGAGGCGTTGGCGCAGGAGGGCCCGTCCCGCGAGATCGTGGTGGTGGCGGACTCCTCGGACCCCACGCTCGAGGCGGCGGCGGCCGAGGTCTGCGACTGGGCGACGTTCCTGGACGCGGGCCCCGACGACACGCTGGCGGCCATGGCGAACCGCGTGCCCGAGGCCTGCACGGGCCGCTGGATCGCGCTGCTGCACTCCGGAGCGTTGCCCGTCGCGGGCTGGCTGGACTCGGTGCTCGTGGGGGCGAAGGCGCACCCAGACGCGGGCGCGCTGGCCGTCGCGGTGCGGGCGCCCAACGTACAGATCGGGCGGGTGCCTGCGAGCACGGCGCTGTCGGTGTCGCGGTGGGGACGGGTGCTCGACAGCCGGGCCACCGGTGGGGCCGCGGTGGGCGGCGTCGCGTCCATCGCGGGGCTGTACTCCCGGGCCCTGCTCGAGGACGCCGGCGGCTTCGATCCGGACCTGCCCATCGATCTCGCCGACGCGGACCTGTGCCTGCGCGGGCTGCTGCTCGGCTACCGGTCGTACCTCATCGACGGCCCGGGGGTCGCCTTCACGGCCGCTCCGCCGAAGCCGGATCCGGAGCGCTGGGGCCGAGGGCGCCTCAAGATGCTCCTGCGCTCGATGCCGCGGGAGGCGTGGCGCGACGCGGCGGTGCCCATCGCCACCGAGCTGCTCGGGGATCTGTACCGGAGCGGCCGGGACGGAGGCTCCCCGTTTGGGGTGCTCCGCGGCTTCGTGGGCGCGGCGTCCCAGGCGTCCTCCACCATCGAGGAGCGGCGGCGCACGCTGGGCAGGCGCCGCGTCGGTCCGGGGTGGGTGGGGGAGACGTTCGCGGCCTCGGAGCAGGACATGGCCCACTGCTGGTGGCAGCGCGTGCAGCAGCGGCTCGCCGCCCACTGAGGCGCGGCTGGTAGCGTCTCGCGGCATGTCCCACGCACCCTTGATCAGCTTCGCCTCCGTGGTCCTCGCGGTCACCCTCGCCTCCTGCGCGGCCCACCAGCCCGTGGGTCCGGCGCCGGCCGCCGTCCCCGGGCCCTGGACTCACGAGTTCGTCGAGCTGGCCGGGTGGGGTGACGATGGCCCCCTGCGGATGCACTACCTCGCTGCGGGGCCGAAGGACGCTCCGCGGGTGGTCCTCCTGCACGGCTTCCCGGACATGGCGTACGGCTGGCGCGACGTCATCCCCCTGCTCGCGGACGACCACCGGGTGCTGGCTCCCGACCTGCGCGGCTACGGGGCCACCGACCGGCCCGAGGGCGGCTACGGGGTCCGGGAGCTGGCCGACGACATCGTCTCGTTCATCGCAGCCACCAACGGGTCCGACGGCCTGCCCGCCGACACCAGGGTGCACCTCGTCACCCACGACTGGGGATCCGCCACGGGCTGGTTCGTGGCCATGCAGCACCCCGAGGCGCTGCTCAGCTTCACGGCGACCTCGGTGCCCCATCCGGCAGCCTGGGTGCGTTTCCTCAAAGAGGACGACGCCCAGCGCAAGCGGGCGACCTACCAGAAGCAGCTCTCCCAGCCCGGCGTCGCCGGGTTCCTGGGGAGCTTGACCCGGCGCCAGGTGGGGAAGCTGTACCGCTCCGACCTCGTCGATCCGGCGGTGTTCACCGAGGAGCACCTGGCGGTGTACCGCGCCGCCATGCAGGGCGCCGAGGGCTGGCGGGCGCCTCTGCGCTACTACCAGCGGGCCCAGGCGGACCAGGCGGAGACCGCCGCGTTCCTGTCCACCGCGCCGCCTGTCTCGGTGCCAGTGCTCCTGATGTGGGGTGAGCAGGACGGATACCTGTACTCCCGCCAGGCTCCCATGACCTGCGAGTACGTCACGCCGGGGCCCTGCGAGGTCGAGGTGTTCGACGACGCGGGACACTTCGTGCAATGGGACGTGCCCGCGAGGTACGTCGCCCGCTGGCGGGAGTTCACCGCGCCGCGCTGAGCCGGTGATCTACTCGTAGATCGCCAGCCAGCTCGCGAGGCGGATGTTGCCCCCGCCGTCCGTGTCGGTGCCCTGCAGCGGCAGCCGGTCGTAGCCCACCGTCGTGGTCTGGCCGGCGGGGGCGTCGGCGGTCACGTCCACGACGAAGGGCTCGACGTGCTGCCCCGGGCACCAGCCGCCGCGGCCAAACCACCAGGTGCCCCACTGGTTGGGGGTCATCTGGTCCGCGATCTCCGCCACGCAGCCCAGCGGATCGCCCACGCTGGGGTGGTCGCGCAGGTAGACCGCGTCGCCCACCGTGAAGTTGTGGCGGTGGTTGCAGAACTCGGCGCAGCCGGTGTCGCCGCCCTGCCCGTGGCCCGTCAGGTAGGCCCACAGCTCCACCTTGCGGGCGGTGGCGGGGATGGGCACGTCCAGCGTCTGGCCGCTCATGCCGCCGTCGAAGAGCCGGACCATCGTGCGCGGGTACACCCCCTTGCCCTGGTTCGACAGCCGCAGGGATACCCAGGTCTTCGTCGCCTGTCCGCCGCCGTCCCAGCGGAACTCGGTGTCGCCCCCCGCGAGCAGGTGGGCGAGCATCGGGGTGACATCGACCACCCAGCGCGCCTCGCGGTGGTACGTGGTGATGAAGCGGCCGATCTCGATCCACTCGTCGGGCTCGCCCCGCACGTACAGGTAGGCCAGGTAGTCCCAGGCGCCGCAGTTGCCGGCCTCGGGGACCGTGTCGTCCGGGCAGCGCATCGACACGTCGAGCTCGAGCGTGTCGAAGGTGGCGAGCTCGGCGGCCGGGGGCAGGGTGTAGGTGCCGTCGATGCCGCCCCCCAGCGTCTCGCCCGCCCACAGGGGCACGACGGTGGCGTCGATGCTGTCCAGGCGGTCCTGCCGCGCGGCCTCCATGTCGTAGAAGACCGGCTCGTAGGCCGCGTAGGCGAGGTTGCCCGTCCACTTCCAGCCCTCCAGCGAGGCGTCGTAGCGCTCCACGTCCGCGAGGCTGCCCAGTCCCCGGATCCGCTGGGCGCGGTCGATGGTGAAGCCGCTGCGGCCCACGCCTTCAAGCACCGAGCCCACCCAGCCGCCGAGATCCGCGGAGCGGGACGCCACCACGTGCAGGCGCGCGCTCCACCACGCCGCGTCGTCCTCGTCGAAAGACGCGAGCAGGTCCGCCACGCGCTGCTCCATCGCCGCGAGGTTGGCGTCCGCGTTGCTCTGGTTGCGGCGGGACACGAAGAAGTAGTGGGCGTTGGGCACCGAGGTGGCCACGAGCGCATCCAGGTCGGCCTCCCACAGGCTGGTGGCGTCCACGGCGCTCACGGGGATCGTGTCGGGGATGAAGACGAAGGACTCGCAGCCCGTCCAGTTCCGGTCGAAGTCCCAGGTCTCAGCCGGCTCCCAGGCGCCGCGCACCGGCACCCAGAAGTCGTCGGCGAGTTCCTGGCGGTGGGTGCCGAAGGGGCCCGTGGTGTCGAAGGCAACCTCGCGGCCGAAGCCATGCTCGGCGCAGAACGACGGCTGCTCCGCCGGGGTCGGGTCGGGATCCGGCGTGGCGCTGGGGCAGGCGGTGCAGAGCAGGACCACGGCGAGCGGGAAGGAGATGCGCATGACCGGATGCTACGCACTGGAGCGCCCGAAGCCGAAACCGGGCACGTCGTTGCCCGGCGCGGGGGCCCGGATCGAGCTTTGTCCCTTCCCGAGTCGACTTGATGACTCGCTTGCAGCCCGGAGCCCTTGATGTCCCACCGCCCCGCCGCCCTCGCCTTGTCCCTCCTCGCCGTCCTCGCCCTGGGTGCGGGCTGCGCCGACAACTCCGGCGGGCCGTCCCCCGAGGGCACCGCGCTCGAGGAGTTCACGCCGGCCTGGTTGGATGCGGGGGGTCTGTCCTGCGAGGAGTACCGGGACGCGGCGTTCCTGATCCACGACTCGACCGAGGCCCAGGCCTTCCTGGACAGCAGCTGCGCCCTGACGGCCCAGCCCGTCGCCGACGAGTTCCTCCTGCTGGCCGACGCCCTCGAGGACACCGAGGCCCTCGTGGTCCTGACCATCGAGCTGGGCGGGTGCCTCGGCGAATACGGGGTCTTCGGCTTCTACCTGTCTGACGACGGCGACACCGTCACGGGCTGGGTCAAGCGCGCCGACTCCTCCTACGGAAGGCAGAACGTGGCCTGCCCCGCCGACATCGGCCAGGCGACCGAGCTGTGGCGCGTCATGGGGGCGGCCGACGCGACCCAGGCGGAGATCCTCGTGGGCGTCTTCAACCCGAGCCTGCCCGGCGCCCCCGCCCTGCCCGGCGGCTGACCGCTACTGCGCCTGGGCCCGCGCGTTTCGGGCGCGCACGTCCGGGTCGAACTCGTCGGTGGACTGCACCACGGCGGACAGACCCAGCTCCGCGACCCGCGCCTTCATGCGCGCGTGGCGCTCGATGCGGATGGGCAGCGTGTTGGACCCGTCCAGCGACTCCCACTCGTGGTAGTGCCCCGGCTTCGGCCGCACGATCCCGAACTTCTCGAACTCGGTCCACAGCGGCGCCCCGGGCACGACCGCGCACACCGACAGGGACGTCACCCGGTCGATGTCCTCGCGGTAGCGCTCCAGGCAGTCCAGGGTGTGCTGGAACTGGGCCTCCGTCTCGCCCGGGAAGCCGCAGATCATGTTGATGCCGGTGACCATGCCGGCCGCCCTGGTGTGGCGCAGCGTGGCCACGGCGACATCCTCGGTGTAGCCCTTGCGCATGATCGCGAGCACGTCGTTGCTGAACGACTCGAGCCCGTAGGTCAGGTCGGTGCAGCCCGCCTGCTTCATCTTCTCGAACAGCCACGGGCGCTTGTTCATCACCCGGTGGGCCGTGGCCTGGCCGTCCCAGACGAGCTCCACCTGGTTTTCGATCAGCACGTCGCAGTAGCGGTCGAGGTGGTTGATGTCGCCGTTGAGGATCAGGTCGTTCCAGGTGATCCCGCCGATCCAGTAGTGCTCCTTGTAGTAGGCGATGGACTGCATCAGCTTCTCGAAGGAGAACGCGCGATAGCGGCCCTGATCCGGCTTGTCCGAGCAGAACGCGCAGGACCGGAAGCAGCCCCGCCCCATGATGAGCGCGAGGTGGTCCCGCCCGGTGTACTTGCACAGGTCGTAGCCGGCGAAGTCCGGGTGCTCGATCTGGTCCCCTGACACGGCGTGGCTCAGGCAGATCGGGCTGTCGGGGTTGTCGGGCTCGTCCCGCCAGCAGCTCAGGCCCTCCGGCAGGGTGCCCCGCTGCGCCGTTCCGTCGGGCCGGATCCCCTGCTCGACCACGATCCGCAGGGCCTCCTCGCCGGGTCCGACCACGAACAGGTCCACCGCCCCTCGCGGAAACAGCCCGCGGAACTCCGGGAACGCGACCCCCGGCCCGCCCATGACGATGATCTTGTCCGGCGCGTCCCGGCGCAGCCGGTCCGTCACCAGCTTCGCGAACTGGATGCCCTCCATCGTCAGCGAGAAGCCCACGTAGGGCGTGTCGGCTTCGATGATGCGGCGCGCCACGATGTCGCACTCGTGGTTGAAGACCTCGGCCACGCGCTCGGGTGTGAACCAGAACACCGCCTCCTCCATGTCCCAGAGGTGGTCCTGGTCCATGCGGAACCGCAGGTACGTGTCGATGTTGCAGTCCCAGACGGGCGCGTCCACGCCCCGCGACCGCAGGTAGCGCGACAGGTAGCCGATGCCCAGGGGCGGCAGTCGCGTGTCCCACGGGGGCGTCTTCACCAGGAAGATCGCGGGCCGCCGCTCGGGGCTCGCAGACTCCAGCCGGTCCTGCACCGTCCAGCTCTTCGACTTGAGCTGGCCGTACAGGAAGCGGGCCGCGCGGGCGCCATCGCTCAAGCGCCTGCGCACGCCATCGGGGGATCCATCGTCCGACACGACGGCAGCGTAGCCTCCCCGGCCCTGCGCCGTGGCGCCCTGACGTCGCGAGGGGCTCTACTCGAAGCCGCCGAAGACCCAGACGTCCGAGTCGGGCAGGCGCACCGGCTCGATGATGCGGTAGCCCGCGACGTCCTCGTAGGTCAGCCCATCCACCTGCACCATCGCCCCGATCCCGAACGCCGACGGCAGGTCCTTGGAGACCTTCAGGGTCGCCGCGATGTCCTCGTGCCAGCTGCTCGGCGCGGCCTGGGCCGCCATGGCGGATGCCTTGATCGCGTCGTAGGCGGCGCCGGCGGGGACCTCGGGCCGGGCCTGGAAGCGCGCGACGTACTCCGCCTCGAACGCGCCGGTGGGCAGCGCCCGGTTGAGCCAGTGCACACGACTGCGCGCCAGCGGACCGGCGGCCTCGAGCACCGGCGGGTGCATCGCCCAGTCCACGAACCACACGTGGGCCTTGCCCGCGTCGTTGACGAGCGTGCCCGCGACGGCCCGGGACGGATCCGGCGGCCCCACCACGAAGATCGCCTGGGCCCCCGCCGCCTGGGCTTCGATCGCGGCCTTGGCCCACTCCTCGGGCTTGTCCGGGGGCAGCTCCTTCTTGAAGACGATGGAGCCGTCCTCCTCGGCGGCCAGGAAGGACTTCTCGAACGCGTCCCGGAGCCCCGTGCCGAAGACGCCGGGCACATGCAGCACCGCGCCCTTGGTGAAGCCCCGCGGGCCCCGGGCGTCCAGACCGGCCAGGCGCCCCATCTCGGTGGCGGGGGGCGCGATGGCGAAGAGGTTGTCGTTCCAGACCGAGGGCACGGCCGCGCCCAGCTCCGGGATCACGAGCACCACCTCATGGGACGCAGCCACGGGGATCAGCGCGGTGGTGCCGGCCGGATGCACGGGTCCCACGACGATGTGGTGCCCCTCGTTGAAGCACGCCTGGAACGCCGCGATGGCCCCCGGCTCCGTGGACTTCGTGTCCTTCTCGGTCCACTGGAAGGCGCGCAGGCCCTCGGTGTCCTTGGCGATCTCGGCCTGGGCGATGCCGACCCCGCGACGCATCTCGGCGCCGATGTCCTTGCTGGGACCCGACGCCGGCAGCATCACGCAGACACGAACGATGTCCTTGAAGGCCGGCTCCGGAGGCGCGGGGGTGGCGCCGTCCCCGGCCGGGGGCGCCCCAGGGGCGGTGTCCACGCTCGGCGCCGTGGGGGTCGGATCCACACCTGGGAGAGTGGGCGGCAAGGAGCCGTCCTCGGGCGGACAGCCCAAAGCGAACAGGATCCCGAGCAAAGGCAGCGCACAGAGGGCGCGTGCGAGCAACGGCGGCAACGAGGACTCTCCCGGCAGAAGGACCGCGCCACTATATCCGCTAGGCGTCCCCCTGCCCCTCGAGCCCGGGGAAGAACCGCAGCCTCACCCCCCCGACCTCCAGCACATCGCCGGCCTTCAGGGCCGCGCGACGGGTCGAGACGCCGTTGACGACGACCTTCTTGAAGAGCCCCGAGGCCTCCACCCGGTGGGACCCGTCCGCGTCCCGGTGCAGATCTGCGAGGCGCTTCGCCCTGCCCTTGACCGAGTCCCCGAGGCTGATCTGCACGGGCCCCAGCCCCAGCGCGTTGGACTTGTTGTCCAGGGGCCACAGCCGCCCCGACGCATCGCCCACGGCGGCGAGGTGGGGCCGCGTCCGGATCCGCTCCTGGGCCTGGATGTGGCGCAGCATCGCGGGCGCCATGTGGCTGGTCGAGGGCATGTCGCCGTCGTCGTCCCCGAGGATCGCGATGGCCCACTCGGGCAGGGTGTCGTCGGGCTCGGCGTCGCTGACCGCGTCCGGGTCGAAGACCATGATCTCGCGGCCCACCTGGAGCGTGCACGCCGTGGCCAGGGCGCGACCGAACTCGCGCACTCCGTTGACCAGGGTGCCGTTGGCCGTGTCCAGGTCCTGCAGGGCCCACCCCTGGACGCCATGCTCGATCTGGAAGTGGCGGCGGGAGGCCAGCGGATCCTGCAGCTCGAGATCCGCCGTCGGATCCCGGCCGATCAACCAGATGCGCTCGGCATGCAGGTGCAGCGACTGCACGCGCCGCCCCGCGCGAAAAAGATCCAGCCTCGCCATGTCTCGCTCCGGTCTCCGCAGCACCGCAGGCTGAACGCCGCGGCAGCGGTCCTCCCTAACGGTCACTCGGACCCGGTCCTTAACGAGCGGCGGCGCACTCCCCCACATCCGTCGGGTGGGATCGGAACCACTCGCCGCAGCGCGGCTCCAGCGCCGACCTCCCGTTGACGACCCGGTGGGTGTAGCTCCCGCAGGGCACCAGGGTCAGATCCATGGCCTGCGGGTCCTGGCTCGCGGCGGTCCGGCATTGCAGGCAGCAGGTCGCGGAGAGGTCGACCGCGGGGGGCGCGGCGATGGGCTCGGGCGCGGCGATGGGCTCGGGCTTGGGGGAGCAGCCGAGCAGCAGCAGCCCCAGCAGGGCGAAGAGGACCCTCACTTGCCGAGCCGCAGCAGGCGCAGCAGGCCGTCCCGCTTGGCCTTCGGGCGGAACCCCACGAGCAGCACGAGCACCAGGTAGGTCACCGCGAACGCGTAGCGCCCGACGTTGCCCTGGAAGAACCACTGCGCCCCGAACAGGCCCGCGAGCAGGATGGCCTCGAGCAGCGTGAAGCGCAGGTCCGCGAGGATGGCCACCCCGAACAGCGACTGCCCCGACGTGAGCAGGAGCTCCGCGGCCTGCCGGCTGTCCAGCGGCATCGCCTCGACAGCGGGCGGCTCGGTCGCCCCGGACGTCCACCGCGCGACGGTGTAGGCGATGGGCAAGGCCCCGATGAGCAGGGTCCACTGGCTCACCTTCGAGGACACCAGCACGGCCATGGCGGTGGACGGGCGGTGCCGGATCACGAACAGGATCGCGACGATGAACTCGGGCGACTCCGTGGCGATGGGCGCCACCAGCTGGATCAGGATGAACTCGTCGATCCGGACGTCTCGTCCCAGGGCCACCAGCCCGTCGGCGAAGTGGTTGGCGCTGAACCAGATGGCGGCGCACGCGTAGGCCAGGAAGATCAGGATCGTCACCCACCGCCCGAGTCCGCCGATGCGCTCGTCGATCCACCGCGCGGGCCCCACCAGGTCGTGGGCGTCGTGCTCCAGCTTGAGGGAGCGGGCCACGTACAGCCCGAAGATGGCGAAGAACACGGCCGAGTCCACGAGGCTGATGGACGCCTTGAGAGGCAGCACGAACGAGTACAGGGTCGCCAGCAGCAGGAAGCCCAGCTCCAGGCGCTGCTCGGGCGCCACGTGCAGGACGCGCTCCCGGTTCCGCGCCCACAACACGAACACCAGGACGGACCAGCCGACCCCGAGCAAGAGGCGGTTGGAGCCCGTCATGTTGGCGACGGCGTACTCCAGATAGCCCTCCCGTCCGAGCCCCGCCTCCCACGCGAAGTGCAGGTCCACGGCGAACTCGGGGAGCACCGCGACGAGCGCCAGGACGATCAGCGCGAAGGACGGAGGAACGTCCTCCTCGGCGAGCTCACAGCCCCAGGAGAGCAGGAACGCGGCGCCCACCACCGCCAGCCCGGACGTGAGCGCCACCAGGCCCGGGGACATCGCCTCGCCGTGTCCGAGGGCGAGGGGGATCAGCCACGCCAGGGGCAGCAGGAGCGCGGAGATCAGCCAGATCAGGTTCGCCAAGGGTCCTCCGCAAGGGACCGGACTGTACCCGGATCAACCCCGCCGGCGAGCCTGGTAGCGGGCGTCGAGCAGCAGCACATACTCGGTGAAGTCCACCTCCCGCCGCGGCAGGCCCCGCGCCTTCATCCCGCCTGCCTCCTCCTGCTCCTCGGGGCCCGGCAGGGACGGCACCTTGCGGAAGCCGGAGTCCAGGGGCAGCTGCCCGTCCAACCCCAGGCGCTGGGCGAGCAGCCGGATGTTGACGGCCGCGGCCATCGCCCGATCCGCTCCGAGCCGCCCGAAGTCGTAGGTGGAGGAGCGGATCCGCAGGGGCCGCGGATCGTCGCTTCGGCACAGGTCGAGGGCGAAGTAGGGCGTGAAGCGGTCAGCCAGACCGACCCGATCCGGCATCACGGGCATGCCCCACCGGGTGCGCGTCACCGCCACCTCGCCTCCCCGCTCCCGGGCGGGCTGGATGTCCGCGGTGGCCGCCCAGGTGAGGCTGCCGCGCTCCACCCGGATCGGGGACCCCTCCTCCATCTCGAAGACGAGGCGATCCCCGTCCGGGTCCACGTCGCGCACCAGCCGAGGCAACCGATCCCGCGCCCAGTCCCGGCGAGGCAGCAGCAGGACCCGCAGCCCGGCCTTGCCCAGGTGCTCGGCCTGCGCGGTGAGATCGGCGGGGGTCTCGGCGGACGCGAGATAGGACGGCAACGGGCGCTGCAGGTACTGCATCGCCGTGTAGGAGTCGATGCCTACGGTGCTCGTCAAGAGGGGTCGGAGCCACGGCAGGTTCGCCCGGTAGGCCGGATCCGGCAGCATCACCAGCCGCCAGCCCGCCTGCCGGGGACCGAACGGGCCACCGCCGCGCCCCAGCGCCTCCAGCAGCTTCGCCTCGAACGAACCTTCGCCCTCCTCCTGGTTCGCCGACGGCAGCCCATCCAGCGACTGCAACGAGGTCAGGGGCAGTTCCTCGGGCTGCTCGGGGGCGACGGGACGACGCGGCGCTCCGTGGCTTCGACGCGGACCGGACTGGCTGAACACGAGCCGGGGGGTGCTGGGACCCGCGGGAGGCGCGGCGACCGGGGGAGGCCCAGCGACCGCAGGCGCCTCGGCGTGCAGGGCAGCGTCGGCCTGCAGGGTCGCGAGCACCTCGGGCGGCATCATCGCCCGCGCCTGGGGCTTGAGCGACGCGAGCAGGGCCCTCGCCCGCGCGGCCTTGTGCCGTTGCTCCTCCTCGCTGGGGGGCGCCTGGGAGGGCTCCGCGAGCTTCACGGACGCGCCCAGCGCCGCCCCGCAGTACATGCACTGGGCGAACCTGGGACCGTTCGGACGCCCGCAGGTGGGGCAGGTGCGCGTAGCGGCCATCTGCGGCGCATGGTAGCCAACACCGGTGCGCGACCTCCGAGACCACCCGATCCCTCACCGCGTCCGTCGCTCCGGCGAGGGCAAGCTGCTCCTGGAGTACCTGCTCGAGGTGGTGCCCCTGCGCGACCGCCCCCACGTGGAGCTGGCCATCGAAGAAGGCCGCTTCCGATGGCGGGGCGACGAGGAGCCCCTGGCCGCGGACGCACCGATGCGCCCGGGCGAGACCCTGCTCGCCGACGTGCCCGACATCACCCCGGACGATCCCTTCCTGCCCGCGATCCCCGAGCGCCTGACGGAGCTGCTCCGGGACGAGGACCTGCTCGTCGTGGACAAGCCGGCGGGCCTGCTGTGCTACCCCCTCGGCCCCCGCAAGGTCGCAGCGCTGTCCATGGCCCAGCGGCAGCTCGAGGAGGACGGGATCGAGGACCCGCTTCGTCCGCTGCACCGGATCGACCGGGAGACCAGCGGGATCTTGATGTTCGCCCGGACCCTGCTGGCAGATCAGTGCGTCAAGAAGGCGTTCCGCGAGCGATCCGTGCGCAAGAGCTACCTCGCCATCGTCCGGGGACGGCTCGACGAGGGCTCGTGGACCGTGCACGCGCCCATCGGGCCCGAGGACAGAGACATCCGCATGAAGATGGCGGTCCGGGAGGACGGCAAGCCCGCCGAGACCACGATCACGAACCTCGGCAGCTTCGGAGACCACGATCACGGCGCCGCAGGGCGCGGCTACACCTGGGTGCAGGCCTGCCCCGTCACCGGACGCGCGCACCAGATCCGCGTGCACCTCGCGCACCTGGGCCACCCCATCGTCGGCGACAAGATGTACTGCGACGACGGGAGCGCGTTCCTGAAGTGGTGGGACGGAGAGCTCGACGAGGACGTGATGCGTCGGCTCGGAATGCCGCGACAGGCGCTTCATGCCTGGACACTGGCCTGTCGGCACCCCATTCATGGGGAGCCGCTGTGGCTGCACGCCCAGGCTCCGGCGGACATGTTGGCGTTCGCAGCGACCCGGGGCGGCGCAGCCCCCGCTGATCCAGTTCGCGATAAAGGATGGTGAAATGGACCTCGACACCGCTTCTGCCAATGACCACGACCCGCGCGCTGCCGCAGCGATCGACGATCTGCCGATCTTCCCGCTGCCCAACGCGGTGCTCTTCCCCAACACCCTGCTGCCCCTGCACGTGTTCGAGCCGCGGTACCAACAGCTCCTGCAGCGGATCATGGAGGGCGACAAGCGCCTGGCCATCGCGCTCCTCGCTCCCGGCTGGGAGCCCGACTACTACGGCGCCCCCCCGATCCATCCGGTCATGGGGCTGGGCGAGGTCATCAGCCACAACCAGCTGAGCGGCGGACGCTCGAACATCCTGGTGCGCGGGCTCGCGCGGGTCCGCCTGGTGCAGGAGCACCACACGGCGCTGGAGTACCGGACGGTGCGCGCCCTCATCGAGCGCACCCGGGCGGCGCCCAACGACGGGCTGGCCCGGCACCTCGCGACGGTGCGCCAGCTCTTCGCCCACGTCGTGACGCGCATTCCCCAGGTCAGCCTGGACGACGCCGAGGTCCTCTTCCAGGAGGGCAGCGATCCCGAGCAGGTCCTGGACGCGATCGCGAGCGCGACGCCGGGGCCCTCGGCGCGCAAGCAGGCGCTGCTGGAGGAGCGATGCGTCGAGCAGCGCGCGCTGCTGTTGGCGGACCTCCTGGCCGACGTGGCCGGGGGCACGTTCGGAGGGGCCACGGGCGAGAGCTGAAGCAGGACGCGGCGGTCAGGCCCGGGGCCAGAGGACACGGCTGATGCGCCCCGCGAGGGCCGTCAGCCCCACCGTGCGCGGTCGCGCGCCCAGCAGCACGCGCCCCCGCTCCGCCAGCTCGATGCGGCGCTGCCCGTCCGGCACGGGGGGATGGAAGTCGGCCCGGGGCGCCCCGAGCCACGCGTCTCACCGACGCTGAGCGTCGAGGTCCGCCGGAGGAAGCGGCACCCGGAGCTGGGCCGCGAAG
>CALAGR010000298.1 GCA_937891735.1 uncultured Pseudomonadota bacterium
GGTGAATCGGTGGTCGCCCCCGCGGACGTGGCGGAGAGCTTCGCAACAGCCCTGAGCCACCGGGACGCGAAGATCAAGCTCGACACGAGCGGGGTGGACCCGTCGGCCGCGGTCGAGGGACTGGACGATCTGGACCTGTCGCGGGTGGCCATCGCGTTCGACGCGCACGGCGTGCAGGGCGAGGACCTGGAGGCCCAGATCGTCGGCGCGCTGGACGACGACCGCCTGCTCGCCCAGCCCGTCGTGCTCCCCCAGGGACCGGCCACGTGGTTGCTGTGGACCACCGACGGCGTCGTGTACGGCGCCCTGTTCGAGGCCGACTCGGCTGCGCTTCTCGGGACATCTCACAAGGGCCTGTGAAGCCTTTGTGGGGCGCTCTCCTCGCCCTTGTGATCGCCCGTGGCGTCCAGTAGGGTCCGTCGGCTCGGACCCGCAGAGCCGCTCGATGAGGAGACGTGATGATCCGCCTTTTGATGTCCCTGGTCCTGATTTCCGGGCTCGCGCTCGGAGCCACCGGCTGCGACAAGAGCAAGGTCCTCGCCAAGACCTCCCTGGAGGCCACCAAGCCCCTGGTGATCAGCTTCGACGGCGATCTCGCGGGCTGCGGCACGAGCCTGTGCTTCATCGCGGTCGCCGAGTCCGCCGAGGAGGTGGGCAAGGCCATCAAGCTCAGCGAGGGCTCCCGCCTGATCGTGGTCAAGGCCGACGGCAGCTGGACCGCCTTCGAGGCCGGCGACAAGCCCGAGAAGGAGGAGGAGAAGGAGCTGCCCGAGGACTGGATGGACCAGCCCATCAAGGACTACGACGCCCGCAAGGCCGAGGCGAACACGAAGGCCATGGGCAACGCGACCAAGGAGGTCGCCGCTGGCACGCTGACCGAGGTCGATGGCCAGCGCGTCCTGGAGATCGCGCCCGATCTGCTGCCCGTGGGCGAGTTCATGCTCTACACCAACGGGTGGTTCGGGGCGCTGTACGAGGGTGAGCGCATCGGCTCCCCCAGCAAGATGGGCCTGATCGAGATCACCCGCTGATCGACCCCGCGCGGGCCGCGCAGCCCGTGCCTGATTCGCCTCTCGCGCCCTCCGACAGCCAGCACCCCGTAAGCCACCTCGATCCGGGGGCCGGCAGCCGGTAGAGTCCGCGCGGATCCGGGAGAAGCCATGTCCGAGCACGCCCACGACGACGCAGCCCCTGCCACCGACGAGCCGATCCACCGCGAGACGATGGAGGTCGACGTGCTCTTCGTCGGCGCCGGCGTGTCCAGCCTGGCCGGCGCCATCCGCTTCATGCAGATGATGGAGGAGGCCAAGGAGAACGGGGTCGACATCCCGGAGCTGAGCGTCGCGGTGCTCGAAAAGGGCAGCGAGATCGGCGCGCACATCTTCTCCGGCGCCGTGATGAACCCGAAGGCCCTGGACGAGCTGCTGCCGGGCTGGCGCGAGGACGAGCCGTTCGAGGCGGAGGTGCACAAGGAGCGCGTCTCCTTCCTGACGCAGTACGCCGGCTACGACTTCCCGATGCCGCCGCCGCCCCTGGACAACCACGGCAACCTCATCGTGTCGGCGTCGCGGATCGCGCGCTACCTCGGACAGAAGGCCGAGGCCATGGGCGTGATGATCTTCGCGGGCTTCCCGGCCGTCGACGTGCTCTGGGACGGCGACAAGGTCATCGGCGTGCAGACCGGCGACAAGGGCATCGACGCCCACGGCCGCCAGAAGTCCAACTTCGAGGCCGGCGTCCTCATCAAGTCGAAGGTGACGATCTTCGGCGAGGGCGTGCTCGGCCACTGCTCGCGCATCGTCACCCGCAAGCTGGGCCTCGACGCGGGCCGCAACCCGTGGCAGTTCGAGACCGGCGTCAAGGAGATCATCAAGCTCCCCCCGGGCAAGGGCATGCCGGGCTTCGTCATGCACACCCTGGGCTGGCCCCTGGACAAGGACACCCTGGGCGGCACCTTCATCTACGGCGCCAAGGACGACTACCTCATCGTCGGCCTGGTGGTGAGCCTGGACTACCGCGACCCGGGCATCGATCCCCACTACCTGCTTCAGCAGTTCAAGAGCCACCCTGAGGTCGCGAAGTACCTCAAGGGCGGCAAGGTCGAGGCGTACGGCGGCAAGGCCCTGGCCGCGGGGGGCCTGTACTCGATGCAGCAGTCGTACTTCGACGGCGGCATGTTCATCGGGGAGTGCGCCCAGATCATGAACATGGAGTCCCTCAAGGGGCTGCACCTGGGCATGAAGAGCGGAATGCTCGCCGCCGAGACCGCCTGGGAGGCCATCGACAAGGAGGACAGCTCCGCGGCGGTGATGAAGGGCTACGCGGACCGCCTGGAGGCGAGCTACATCCACGCCGAGATGTACAAGGCCCGGAACTTCCACCAGAACTTCGACAAGGGGCTGTACCTGGGCATGGTGCGCAACGGCCTGGCGACGGTGTTCGGCAGCTACGGCAAGCGCGACGGCCACCACGACCACGCCGCCCTCGAGCCGGTGCCGGTGGCCATGAACGGCGGCACGACCAAGAGCGAGCAGCCCAAGGTCAACATCCCCACGTACATGCAGAAGCTGGACGACGTGTACCTGTCGGGCGTGCTGCACGACGAGGATCAGCCCAGCCACCTCAAGGTCGCGGACACGGACATCTGCAGGACGAAGTGCGCGGAGGAGTACGGCAACCCCTGCACGCGCTTCTGCCCCGCGCAGGTCTACGAGATGGTCGCGGACTCCGAACGGGGCGGCAAGAAGCTGCAGGTCAACTTCAGCAACTGCGTGCACTGCAAGACCTGCGACATCAAGGACCCGTACCAGATCATCACCTGGACCCCACCCGAAGGTGGGGGCGGTCCCAACTACAAGATGACCTGATCGGGGGCTGGGGACGCGGAGCTCTTCGTCAGCTGCGTCCTCGCTCGGTGCGACGCACAGGAGCGCGCCTCCCTCGGCTCGTCCTTGCTTCCTCGACCTCACCGCCCCCCGCCCCCGATTGATACTCGGCTCCGGAGATCCCTTGAAGGACAAGCACCTCCGCATCCGCATCGAGCAGTGCCTCGCGCTGGCGAAGGCCAGCAACTGCCCCCGGCGTACGTTCGGGGCGCTGCTGCTCGATCCCGACCGCAACGTCATCCTCATGGACGGCTACAACGGCGGCCCCCGGGGCGGCGGGCACCTGTGCGGCGGCGAGGTCTGCTTGCGGGACACGCAGAACGTGAAGTCCGGTACCCACATGGAGATCGGCTGCCACCACGCCGAGATGAACGTGGTGTGCAACTGCGCTGCGTCCGGGGTGCGCACGACCGGGGCGTGGCTGATCGTCACCGGTGAGCCCTGCATGATGTGCAGCAAGATGATCCACCACGCGGGGATCGTCCGGGTGTACGTGGTCAGCGGGGGATATGCTGGCGCCAACGGCGTCGAGTACCTCGAGGAGCACGGGATCGAGGTCGTCCTGGTCGAAGGCCCCAAGGACCCGCGCCTGCACGTCTGATTGAGCAGCGGCCGTCACCCCGCGCCCCCGGGATCGCCGGTAGGCTGCGCCCCCATGGGATCCGGCCTCTCCACTCGAGCTCAGCGCGTCGCCTCCGCCCTCGCCGGGGCCCTCGCGCCGCCGACGCCGGAGTCCCCCGAGACCCCCGAGGAGATCGGCTTCACCCCGCGCATCGACGCGTTCGTGGCCCGGCTGCCGTGGCCCGAGCGGTTCGGCGTGCGCGCGTTCTTCACGCTGGTCAACCTCGCCCCGCTGCTGACCCTGTTCTCGCCGCGCACGTTCCTGTCCATGCCCGCGGCGCTGCAGGCCCGGTTCCTCGCGCGCTGCGCCGAGTCGCGGCTCCTCCCGCTGCGCGTGCTCGCCAAGTTCTCCCTGTTCCTGTGCATGCCTGCGTTCTATGCGGATCCCGGGATCCGGGAGCGCATCGGTGATCGCACCCACACCCTCATCCCGCCGAAGCTGTTCACGTTCCCTGTCGAGGTGGGCGCCGACGTGGTCGCCGCCGGCGAGGACACCATCGATGTGGATGTGGTCATCGTGGGATCCGGGGCGGGCGGAGCGCCGCTGGCGAAGGAGCTGGCGGAGCGCGGGCGCACGGTGGTGGTCCTCGAGGCCGGCGGATACCGCCCTGGCCACACGTTCCCCGCCCTCGCCTTCGATGCGCTGTCCGAGCTGTATCGCGACGCGGGGGTGACGGTGACGGTGGGCGCCCCGCCCATCATCGTGCCCATCGGCAAGCTGGTCGGTGGAACGACGGTGGTGAACTCGGGAACGTGCTTCCGCGTGCCGGACTTCGTGCACGACAAGTGGGTGTCGCAGTACGGCATGCCCGACGCGCTGTCCGAGGCGTCCCTGGCCCCGCTGTACGAGCGGGTGGAGGAGATCATCGGGGTGCGGCCCGTGCCCCAGGAGATCCTCGGGGCCAACAACAACATCGCCCGGATCGGAGCGATGGCGAAGGGCTGGAGCCACGGGTACCTGCCCCGCAACGAGCGAGGCTGCGCCGGCAGCAACCGGTGTGCTTTCGGGTGCCCCACGGACGGCAAGCAGGCGATGCACCTGACCTATCTGCCGGCCGCGGTGCAGGCGGGCGCGCGGGTCATCAGCGGCGCCGAGGTCACGAAGATCACGTGGGACGGGGACCAGGCGACTGGCGTCGTCGCCAAGGTCACGGGCGGCCGCACGCTGCGGATCCGGGCGGCTACGACGGTCGTCGCGGCCGGCACCTTCTACACGCCGCTGCTGCTGCGCCGCTCGGGTGTGCGGCACCGCAACCTGGGCAAGCGCCTGACCCTGCACCCCGCCCTCAAGATCAGCGGTCTGTTCCCGGGCCACGACTTCTACGAGCTGCCCTCGGTGCCGCAGAGCTACTACATCGACGAGTTCCAGAAGCGCGGCATCATGATGGAGGGGGCGCACATGCCGCCGGACATGGGCTCCGTGGCGCTGCCGGGCAAGGGGCCGGAGCACCAGGCGCTGATGGAGCGTTCCCGGGAGATCGCCACGTTCGGCTTCCTGGTCAGCGACGAGCCCGCGGGGCGCGTGCACCGGGGCATCGATGGGCGCCCGTTCGTGCGCTACGACATCACGCCGGGCGACCACGCGAAGATGCTCTTTGGCCTGGAGCGGCTGTGCGAGCTGTTCGCCGCGGCCGGCGCCGAGACGCTGTACCTGCCCACCTGGAAGCTGCCGATCCTGGACGCGAAGGCCGACTTCGCGAAGGAGATCGCGGCCGCCGACATCCGCCCCGCGGATCTGGAGGTGGCGGCGTTCCACCCCCTGGGCACCTGCGGCTTCGGACCCGATCCCGAGACCTTCCCCCTGGACTGCGACCTCAAGGTGCGGGGGCGGCGAGGCCTGTACGTCGCCGACGGGTCCATCTTCCCGAGCTCGCTGGCGGTGAACCCGCAGCTGTCGATCATGGCCCTCGCGACCCGCCTCGCCTGGCACCTCGACGACGAGGTGCTGTAGGGCCTAAAAGGGGGCTTCGCCCTCGAGCAACCTCAACTTCCGCTTGCCGACCTGGATGAAGTCGCCCGGCTTGACGGGGATCTGCCCGTAGATCTTGTCGCCGTTGACCCGAACGGGCACCCAGAAGCTCAGGCGCTCCAGCTTCATCTCGAGGTCCTTGCGCCGCAGCACCACGGCCTTGCCGACCCAGATCCAGCGGCCAGCGAGTCGGATGTCGCAGTCGTCGGACCAGCCGAGCGTCAGCTCCGGCTTGTCCAGCGCGATGGGCTCGGTGCCGTCGATCTCGAGCCGCGGGGTGGCCTTCGCCCGGGCCTGGTCCCGAAGACGGGCCATGGCCGCCGGCGGGATCGCCGCGGTGGCGTTGTTGCCGCCCCGCTTCAGGGCGTCCATGTAGGCCTCGAGGGGGCTCTTCTTGGCGTCGGAGGTGCGATCACCGGAGGTCATCCCGCCGGACCTCGGCTCCTCGGGGGGCATGGCGTCGTCGATGGGGACGAACCCGTCGGCGTGGTAGCGGAGGATGAAGTCCGCGATCGCCATCTCGTCGCCGTCCACGAGCCGGTGGCGCTGCACCCGGTGGCCCCCTACGAACGTGCCGTTCTTGGTGCCCTGATCCTCGACGATGTACCCCGCCGGCGTCAGGTACAGGCGCGTGTGCTTGCGGGAGATCAGCGGGTGCTTGAGCTGGATGGTCGCGTCGTCGCCGCGGCCCACAAACATCTCACCGGCGCTCAGCTCCACGCTGTGCACGAGCTTGCCGTTGCTGATGATCGAGATCCGCGCCACGTCTACAGGGCCACTCCGTTGGTCGATCTTACCCCAAGCCCGGGCTCGGCTGTCAGGACAGGGGTCACCCACCGCGGCCATATGGATTTCTTATGGATAGCAGCAAATGGATTCATTGGACTGGTGTGCGGGGCAGGAGCATCCTCAGTCCAGGCCCGGTGCAGGGTCCGCGATCGCGAACCTGCTATCTTTCCGGCCCTTCCGGGCCCCCGAATCCCCGCTCAGGAGCGTGACTCATGTCCTCTTCGTTCGCCCTCGTCAAGAACCACTACGACAAGCTCCCCGCCGCCCTTCAGGCCGCCCGCACGACGCTGGGCCGATCCCTGACGCTGGCCGAAAAGGTGCTGATCTCCCACCTCGACGACCCCAACGACGTGGGGTGGGCCCGGGGCGAGGACTTCCTGCTGCTCCGGCCCGACCGCGTGGCCATGCAGGACGCTACGGCCCAGATGGCGCTGCTCCAGTTCATGATGGCGGGCCGCGACACCGTCGCCGTGCCGTCCACCGTGCACTGCGACCACCTGATCCAGGCGCGCAAGGGCTCGAAGTCGGATCTGCTCGTGGCCATCGACATCAACGAGGCGGTCTATGACTTCCTCGAGTCGGTCAGCGCCCGGTACGGCATCGGCTTCTGGAAGCCCGGCGCCGGGATCATCCACCAGGTGGTCCTGGAGAACTACGCGTTCCCCGGCGGGATGATGATCGGCACCGACTCCCACACCGTGAACGCTGGCGGGCTGGGCATGGTCGCGGTCGGCGTGGGCGGGGCCGATGCGGTCGACGTGATGGTCGGCATGCCCTGGGAGGTGAAGGCGCCAAGGCTGATCGGGGTCAAGCTGACGGGCCGGCTCCACGGGTGGGCCTCGGCCAAGGACGTGATCCTCGAGGTCTGCCGGATCCTGACGGTCAAGGGCGGCACCAACAGCATCGTGGAGTACTTCGGCCCCGGCGCGCGCAGCCTGTCCTGCACGGGCAAGGCCACCATCTGCAACATGGGCGCCGAGCACGGGGCCACCACGTCGATCTTCCCCTTCGACGACAAGATGGCCGAGTACCTGGAGGCGAGCGGGCGCGCGGAGTGGGCCGCCCTGGCGCGGGCCAGCGCGGAGCACCTGGTCGCCGACCCGGACGTCGAGCAGAACCCCGGCAAGTACTTCGATCGCATCGTCGAGATCGACCTGTCGGCCCTGACCCCGCAGCTCGCCGGCCCCCACACCCCGGATCTGGTCCGGCCCATCTCCGCCATGCGCGCCGAGGCCCCCGAGCAGGACTACCCCGTGCAGGTGACCAACGCCCTCATCGGGTCGTGCACGAACAGCTCCTACGAGGACATCGCCCGCTCCGCCCACGTCGCCCGACAGGCCACCGCCAGGGGCTTGAAGGCGAAGATCCCGCTCTGGGTGACGCCGGGCTCGGACACGGTGTTCGAGACGATCAAGGAGGCCGGCTTCGTCGCGGATCTGGAGGCCATCGGCGCCACGATCCTGGCCAACGCGTGCGGTCCCTGCATCGGGCAGTGGAAGCGCGACGACACCGACGGCACGGTCAAGAACTCGATCGTCAACTCGTTCAACCGCAACTTCCGCAAGCGCAACGACGGCTTCGCGACGACCCTGTCCTTCATCGGCTCGCCTGAGCTGGTGACGGCCATCGCCCTGAGCGGCCGGCTCGACTTCGACCCCCTCCGGGACGACATCGACGGCATCAAGCTGTCGGAGCCCGAGGGCGACGAGCTGCCCAGCGGTGGTCTGACGCTCAGCTTCGGTGGACTCGTCGAGCCTCCGGCCAATGGCCGCGACGTCGTCGTGGCCGTGCCCGAGGGGCACGAGCGCCTCCAGCTCCTGACGCCGTTTTCGCCCTGGAACGGGCAGGATCTGACGGATCAGATCGTGCTCCTGAAGGCCCTGGGCAAGTGCACCACGGACCACATCAGCCAGGCCGGCCCGTGGCTCAAGTACCGCGGCCACCTCGACAACATCAGCAACAACCTCTTCCTGGGCGCCATCAACGCGTTCACCAAGGAGGCCGGCAAGGGCAAGGACCAGCTCGACGGGCAGACGAAGTCGTTCCCGGATCTGGGCCGCTCCTACAAGGCCGCCGGTCGTGGCTGGGTCGTGTTCGGCGACGAGAACTACGGCGAGGGCAGCTCCCGCGAGCACGCCGCCATGGAGCCGCGCCACCTCGGCTGCACCGCCGTCATCGTCCGGTCCTTCGCCCGGATCCACGAGACGAACCTCAAGAAGCAGGGCGTGCTCGGCCTCACGTTCGTGGATCCGGCCGACTACGACAAGGTCCGGGAGGATGACCGGGTCGCGATCACCGGTGTGACCGCGCTCGCCCCCGACCGTCACCTGGCGGTGACCCTGACCCACAGCGACGGCAGCAAGGACACCTTCCCGGTGGCCCACACGCTGAACGAAGAGCAGATCGCGTGGTTCCGAGCGGGTTCTGCGCTCAACAAGATCCGGTCGGGACTGGCCGCTGGCTGAGGAGGACGGTGTTTGTCTGACGAGGAACGCTGGAAGTCCCTGACGCAGGAGCTCCCTCCCGACGCCCGACCCGTGGTCGCGCGGTTGCATCAGGTCGATGTGCTGTACCCGCCCAAGCGGCTGGCCGACGAGGTCAAGGGGTACCTCGCGCTGGTGCAGGCCGAGGCCCGGGACAAGGAATGGATCCCGGTGCAGCGGGTCGAGGCCCTCGCTCGGTCCCTCATCGGCCTGCTCAAGACCCTGCAGCGCGGCGGTCCCGACTTCGAGCACCGCGCCGTCCAGGTGGCCTGCCACTACTTCGTTCAGGAGGAGGACGGCGACGAGGACATGGAGAGCGAAGAGGGCTTCGACGACGACGTCGAGGTGATGAACGCCGTCGCCCGGGAGCTCGGTCTGGACGATCTGGTCATCGACCTGTGGTGAGGGCCTCGTGGATGGCGGCGGCCCTGGCCACGCCGATCCCGCGCACCTGAGCGAGGTCCTGCACGCTCGCGGCCCGGACCTTCTTGAGGCTGCCGAAGTGCCGGAGCAGCTTCTTGCGCAGCGCCGGCCCCACACCGGGGATCGAATCGAGCTCTGAGGTCAGGGTGCGTTTGCTTCGCAGCTTGCGGTGGTGCGACACGCCGAAGCGGTGCGCCTCGTCCCGCAGCGCCTGCAGGAGGTGCAGGCCCGCGGAGTAGGGGCGGAAGGGCACCGGGTTGCGCCTCCCCGGCTCGTAGATCTTGTCGGCGTCTTCGCCCTCGCGGGGCTTCGCGATCGACACCACGCGGATCGCCAGGCGGGTCGGGTCCTGCGGGTCGGCGGGGAGGGGATCAGCGTCGGTGTCGCCATCGCGCGCGAGCGTCCACCGCTGGCCCCGCTGGTCCCCGGGCAACGAGCCCAGCGGCAGCGGGTTCCCTCCGGGGCCGAGCACGTCCACGTTCAGCTCACGGCACGCCGCCACCACCATGCTCAGCTGGCCCCGTCCGCCATCGATGAGGATGAGATCGGGCAGCTCCCACCCCGCGTCGGCGTTGAGCGCGCGCTGGAATCGGCGGCCGAGCACCTCCTTCATGGTGGCGAAGTCGTCCGCTCCCTCCACCGTCCTGATCTTGAAGATCCGGTAGCCGTCCTTCCAGGGGCGACCGTCCCTGAAGGTCACCAGGGAGCCGACGGGATCGGTGCCCTGGATGTTGGAGTTGTCGTAGCACTCGATGTGGCGGGGCAGGTCCGTCAGGTGCAGGCGGTCCTTGAGCTCGAACAGCGCCTGCTCGGCGCGCTCCTGCTTGCTGTGGGCAGCCTGGAACCGCACGGCGGCGTTGCGGGCCGCCAGATCGATCAGGGCCACGCCGTCTCCGCGTTGCGGCACGCGGATCTCGACCTTGCGGTCTCCGATCTCGCTCAGGAGCTCGGCCCGAAGCACCGCTTCGTCCACCTCGACCTGGGTCAGGATCTCCTGCGGCGGCGGGATCGTGGCGCTGTACAGCTGCGTGATGAGGCGGCCCAGCAGCTCCGAGTCCTCCTCGGCGACGGTCCGAAACGTCCACGCTCGCGGATCCTGGAGCCTGCCGTCGCGCACCGGCAGCATCGCCACGGCCGCCAGCTCGCCCTCCCGGTGCAGCGCGAAGACGTCGCGGTCCTTCTTGCCGGGGGCGGCGTGGGCCGTCTGCTTCTCGGCGAGGCGCTCGATGAGGCGGAGCGAGTCCCGGATCCGCGCCGCTCCCTCGTAGTTCAGCGTGCTGGCCGCGGCGTGCATGCGTGCCTCGAGGCGCCGGGCCAGCTCCCGGTTCTTGCCCTCCAGCAGGAACGTCGCCTCCTGGACGAGCTCGCCGTAGCCGTCCGCGTCCACGTGGCCGACGCACGGCGCCGCGCAGCGCCCCATCTGGTACTCGATGCAGGGGCGCTCGCTGTGGGCTCGAAAGGTCGAGTCGGTGCAGGTGCGCAGCGGGACGGTCCGTTTGAGCAGCTTGAGGACCTCCCAGGCGTTGACCTCGTTGAGGTAGGGGCCGAAGTACTTCGCGCCGTCGTCCCGCCAGCGCCGCACGGTGGTGACCCGGGGCCAGGCCTCCTTCAGGTTCAGCCGCACCGACAGCCACGACTTGTCGTCCTTGAGCTTGACGTTGTAGCGAGGCTGGTACTTCTTGATGAGGGTGTCTTCGAGGATGAGCGCCTCGCGCTCGGTCCTGGTGACGACCACCTCGACGTCCTGGATCCGCGGCACCAGGAACTCGATGTGGAAGCGGCCATCGCCCCCGGAGCGGGCGAAGTACTGGCGCACCCGGGCCCGAAGATCGACGGCCTTGCCGACGTACAGCACGTCCGCCTTGGCGTCCCGCATGAGGTACACCCCGGGCTGGGTCGGGAGGCTGTCGATGTCGGTGCGGAGCGCCATCTTCGGCATCCTGCGTGCGGGGTCACGATTTCGCCACCGATCCGGCGTGCGCCACCGACACCTCCCGTCAGCAGAGCGTGGGAACCCGGTTGTTCGGTTGCGAGGCTCGCAGGGCCCGGTAATACTCCGGGGCCATCCCGCCCGTCGGCGGTCACGAGCTTCGGAGCCCAGCGGTCCAATGATCTTCATCATCTGTGAGCCTTGCGTCGGCGTCTGCGACACAGCCTGCGTCGAGGTCTGCCCGGTCGACTGCATCCACCCCGACCACGGCTGGTCGAAGGGGGACGACGCCACCGCCAAGATGCTCTACATCGACCCCGAGGAGTGCATCGGCTGCGGTCTGTGCGAGCCCGAGTGCCCGGTCGAGGCGATCTTCGACGAGGACGAGGTCCCGGCCTACTGGAAGGACTACACGAAGAAGAACTACGACTTCTTCGG
>CALAGR010000299.1 GCA_937891735.1 uncultured Pseudomonadota bacterium
GTCCACGGCCTCCTGCAGCATCCGCTTCTCGTTGCGGATGATGATCTCGGGCGCGTTCAGCTCCTGCAGCCGCTTCAGGCGGTTGTTCCGGTTGATGACGCGGCGGTACAGATCGTTCAGGTCGGAGGTGGCGAACCGGCCACCGTCCAGGGGCACGAGGGGGCGCAGATCCGGCGGAATCACCGGCACCACCTCGAGCATCATCCACTCGGGACGGTTGCCAGAGGTGCGGAACGCCTCGACGGTCTTGAGCCGCTTGGAGTTCTTCTTGCGCGCGGCCTCGGACGTCGCCGACTTCATCGCCGAACGCAGCTCGACCGACATCGTGTCGCACTCCATGCCCTTGAGCATGTCGCGGATCACCTCGCCGCCCATTCCGACGCGGAACGTGTCCCAGCCGAACTCCGAGATGCCCTCCTGGTACTCGTCCTCGCTGAGGATCTGCCCATGGGCGAGGGTGGTCGACCCGGGGTCGATCACCATGTAGCTCTCGCAGTACAGCACCCGCTCGATCTGCTTGAGCGGCTGATCGAGCATGTTGCCGATGCGGCTGGGCAGGCTCTTGAGGAACCAGATGTGGGCCACCGGAGTCGCCAGGCTGATGTGCCCGAGCCGCTCCCGCCGCACCTTGCTCTGGATGACCTCGACGCCGCACTTCTCGCACGTGATGCCGCGGTGCTTCATGCGCTTGTACTTGCCGCAGATGCACTCGTAGTCCTTCACGGGACCAAAGATCCGCGCGCAGAACAGGCCGTCACGCTCGGGCTTGAACGTCCGGTAGTTGATGGTCTCGGGCTTCTTGACCTCGCCGTAGGACCACGACCGGATCTTCTCCGGGCTCGCCAGCGCGATGCGCACTGCCGTGTAGTTCAGCGGGTTCTTCGGTCGGTCGAAGAGGTTGTACAAGTCTCGCAAGACTGGACCCTCCTAGAGGGGGGAGTGGTTTCTGATCTCGTTGCGATGAGTGGCGCGAAGGGTCAGGGCTGGCGAACGTGGCCGTCCTTGTCCTCCAGGAGCTGGACGTCCAGGGCGAGCGACTGCAGCTCCTTGACCAGGACGTTGAAGGACTCGGGCAGTCCGGCCTCGAGGATGTTCTCGCCCTTGACGATGGACTCGTACATCCGCGTCCGGCCGACGACGTCGTCCGACTTGACGGTCAGGAACTCCTGGAGCCCGTAGGCGGCACCGTAGGCCTCCATGGCCCAGACTTCCATCTCACCGAGTCGCTGGCCGCCGAACTGCGCCTTGCCGCCGAGGGGCTGCTGGGTCACCAGGCTGTATGGCCCGATGCTCCGCGCGTGGATCTTGTCGTCCACCAGGTGGTGCAGCTTCAGCATGTACATGATGCCGACGGTGACCTTCTGGTCGAACGGCTCGCCGGTGCGCCCGTCGAACAGGGTGATCTGGCCGGTGTCCGGCAGACCCGCGTGGCGGAGCTGCTGCTGGATCTGACCCTCGGTGGCGCCCTCGAAGACCGGGTTGGCGAAGAACACGCCGCGATCCGCGCACTTCCTGGCGAGGCCGACGATCTCGTCGTCGCTGGCCTTGTCCAGGAACGCGTTGATCTCCTTGTTCTTCTGGTAGATGTCGCGGAGGTAGCCGCGCAGCGCCGACGGCGCCGTCATCTCGTCGATCTTGTCCTGCAGCTGCATCGCGAGGCCCTTGGCCGCCCAACCCAGGTGCGTCTCGAGGACCTGACCCACGTTCATGCGGGAGGGGACGCCGAGGGGGTTCAGGACGATGTCCACGGGACGTCCATCGGGCATGTAGGGCAGATCCTCAGTCGAGAGGATCTTGGAGATCACGCCCTTGTTGCCGTGCCGACCAGCCATCTTGTCGCCGACGCTCAGCTTGCGCTTGATCGCCATGTAGACCTTGACCAGCTTGATGACGCCGGGGGGCAGCTCGTCGCCCTGCTTCAGGCGCTCGATCCGTCCCTCGAAGACCATCTCGATCAGCTCGAGCTGCTCGCCGACGGCGTCGATGAGCCGGGAGACGTCCTCCTCGACCGATTCGCCGCCGACCACCGAGATGTCCTGCCACATCGACAGCGGCAGGTCGCGGATGCCCGCCGGCGTGTACTCCTCGCCCTTGCCGAAGAACAGGTCGCCGGTCTCGTCATCGACGATGTCGGCGGCCGCCTTCTGGCCGGACAGGAGCGTGACGAGCTTGCGCTCGGCGGACGAGAGGATGGTGCGCATCTCCTCGTCCTGATCCTTGAGGATCCGGGCGATCTCGCCGTTCTGGATCTGCTTGGCCCGCTCGTCCTTCTCGACGCCCTCGCGGCTGAACACCTGGGCGCCGATCACGGTGCCGGTCACTCCGGGCGGAACCCGCAGCGAGGTGTCGCGCACGTCGCCGGCCTTCTCGCCGAAGATCGCGCGGAGCAGCTTCTCTTCCGGGGAGAGCTGGGTCTCGCCCTTCGGAGTGATCTTGCCCACCAGGATGTCGCCGGACTTCACCTCGGCGCCGAGACGCACGATGCCGGACTCGTCCAGCTCCTTGAGCGCCTCCTCACCGACGTTGGGGATGTCCCGGGTGATCTCCTCCTTGCCGAGCTTCGTGTCGCGGGACGCGATCTCAAACTCCTCGATGTGGATCGAGGTGAACACGTCGTCGCGGACGAGGCGCTCGGAGATGAGGATGGAGTCCTCGAAGTTGTAGCCACCCCAGGGCATGAAGGCGACCAGCGCGTTCTGGCCCAGCGCCAGCTCGCCCATCTCCGTGGCAGGCCCATCGGCGATTACGTCACCCGCATCCACCCAGTCACCCTTGCGGACGATGGGCTTCTGGTTGATGGACGTGCTCTGGTTGCTCCGACGGAACTTGAACAGGTTGTAGATGTCGATCTCGGCGCCGACCTCGGAGCTCTCCTCCTCGGTCTTGATGACGATCCGGGTCGCGTCCACGGACTCGACCGTTCCCGCTCGGCGCGACACCACCGTGACGCCTGAGTCGCGCGCCACGTACCGCTCGATGCCGGTGCCGACGAACGGCGCCTGCGTCTTGATGAGCGGCACCGCCTGGCGCTGCATGTTGGAGCCCATCAGCGCGCGGTTGGCGTCGTCGTGCTCCAGGAACGGAATCAGGGACGCGGCCACCGACACCAGCTGGTTCGGGCTGACGTCCATCCGCGTGACCTCTTCGGGAGCCACCATCTGGAACTCACCGCGGCTTCGCGCGGAGATCCGGTCCTCCGTGAAGTGGCCGGACTCGTCCACGTTGCCCGTCGCCTGGGCGATGATCTGATCCTCTTCGTCCAGGGCGGAGTGGAAGCGGACCTCATCGGAGACGACCCCCCCCGCGACCATCCGGTACGGCGTCTCGATGAAGCCGAACTCGTTGACGCGGGCGTAGGTGGCGAGGGACGCGATCAGACCGATGTTGGGACCTTCAGGGGTCTCGATCGGGCAGATGCGGCCGTAGTGGGTGCTGTGCACGTCACGGACGTCGAAGCCCGCGCGCTCGCGGGTCAAGCCCCCAGGCCCGAGGGCCGACAGGCGCCGCTTGTGGGTCACCTCGGACAGCGGGTTGGTCTGGTCCATGAACTGCGACAGCTGGCTGCTGCCGAAGAACTCCTTGATCACGGCCGAGACGGGCTTGGCGTTGATCAGGTCGTGCGGCATCAGCGTCTCGATCTCCGAGAGGCTCATGCGCTCCTTGATCGCCTTCTCCATGCGGACCAGGCCGATGCGGAACTGGTTCTCCAGGAGCTCACCGACCGGGCGCACCCGGCGGTTGCCGAGGTGGTCGATGTCGTCGATCTCGCCGTTGCCGTTGCGCAGCTCGATGAGGTACCGGACCGCGCGCATGATGTCGTCGCGGCTCAGCGTGGTCTGCTCGAGCGGCACCTCGACGCCCAGCTTGTGGTTCACCTTGAGGCGACCCACCTTGCTGAGGTCGTAGCGCTCCTCGTTGAAGAAGAGGTTCTCGAAGAAGGCGAGGGCCGTCTCGTAGGTGGGCGGATCGCCGGGCCGCAGGCGCCGGTAGATCTCGATGATCGCTTCCTCGGTGGAGGCGATCTTGTCCACGAGCAGCGTGTCCCGCAGGAACGAGCCCACGTTCACGTTGTCGATGAACAGGACCTCGATCTCGCTGATCCCGCGCTCGCGCACCTGCTGCAGGGCCTCGGCGGTGATCGCCTCGTTGCACTCGACGATGATCTCGCCCGTGTTCATGTCGACCACGTCGTGCGCGGCGACCTTCGGGCCAGCAGGCGTCTCCTCGCCCAGGACCTCGTCCTCGAGCAGCGGGATCCGCTCCAGTCCAGCGCGCGTCATCTTCTTGATGGCCGCACGCGTGACCTTCTTGCCTTCCTTCACGAAGACGGTGCCGTCGTCGCCGACGATCTCGACCGGGCTCTTCTGGCCGACCAGGAGCTTCGGGTTGAACGCCTTGGTGATGACGTCGCCGTCCACGAAGAGGCGCTCGGTGTCGTAGAAGTAGTTGAGGATCGACTCCGTGTCGTGCCCGAGGGCCCGGAGGAGCACCGTCACCGGCAGCTTGCGGCGGCGGTCGATGCGCACGTACAGCAGGTCCTTGCTGTCGAACTCGAGATCGATCCACGAACCGCGGTTCGGGATGATCCGGGCCGAGAACATGACCTTGCCGGAGTACGTGGTCTTCTTCTGCTGGTCGTAGAAGACGCCCGGCGAGCGGTGCAGCTGGGACACCACGACGCGCTCGGTCCCGTTGACGATGAACGTGCCGTTCTCCGTCATGATCGGCAGCTCGCCGAAGTAGACCTCCTGCTCCTTGATGTCGCGGATGTTCTGCGCCTCGGTCTCCTCATCGACGTCCCAGACGACGAGGCGGACCGTGACCTTGAGCGGAGCCGCGTAGGTCATGCCGCGCTGGCGGCACTCGTCGACCTCGTACTTCGGCTTCTCGAAGGTGTACGAGACGAACTGCAGCGAGGCCGTCTGGTTGAAGTCCTCGATCGGGAAGACACTGTTGAAGACCGCCTGCAGACCGCGGTTCTCACGCGTCCCGGGATCGACGTCGGCCTGAAGGAAGTCCGCGTAGGACTTCTT
>CALAGR010000300.1 GCA_937891735.1 uncultured Pseudomonadota bacterium
GCGGCTCCGGGCAGGGGCGCGATCAGGGGTCGGGCGGCCCCCGGGCCCCCCTGGCCGTAGGCCGCGCCCACATGGCCGAGCACGTCGGGGGCCCAGGGGGCGGGGGCATGGCCCGGGAGCGCACCGGGCGCGGAGGGCTTCACCGGATCCAGCTGCCGGTTCGCCCACGCCGACGGCGGAGGCGCGAGGTTGGGCGCGGTCAGCGGGGGTGCCTGGGAGGCGCTCGAAGGGGTCGGTGTGCCGCGAGCGGGTCCGGCGGTCGGCCCGAGCGGCATCTCGAAGCTCGGGGGCCCGCTCAGGGCCTCGAACGCATCGAGCTCCAGGGTGTGGGCGTCGCGGTCGATGGACGGGTCCAGGGCCTGGGGAGGCGCCGCCAGCCCCACGGGCAGGACCGAGCCGAGCTCGCCGGTGCGCGCGGCCGGCAGCATGGGTCCGAACTGATCCACCCACCGCCGCAGCGTGATGCCCTCGGGCAACCCGGCCCCCACCACCCGCAGCTCCCGGGCCATCGCGGCGGCGTCGGGGTAGCGGTCAGCGGCGTCCTTCTCCATGCAGCGCAAGAGGATCGGCAGCACCTCCGGGAAGAGGGTGCGCACCCGGTCCGAGGTGGCGGCGATGTCCACGTCCAGCACCGCCCGCAGGATCGAGATGACCTCGTCGCCGGCGAACGTCGGCCTCAGGGTGACCATCTCGGCGAGGATCGAGCCGAGCGCGAACAGATCCGAGCGTCCGTCCAGCGCTCCGCCCATCACCTGCTCGGGGGACATGAACAGGGGCGTGCCGCGGGTGCTCTGCTCGGCGGTGGCGTACTTGTTGGTGGTCGCCTTCGCGATCCCGAAGTCCATGATCTTGATCTCGCCGTTGCGGCCGATCATCACGTTCCCGGGCTTCATGTCGCGGTGCACCAGCCCCAGGGACACGCCGCTCCGATCCGTCAGGGCGTGGGCGTAGGCCAGCCCGTCGCAGATCGCGGCCATGACCTCGATGATGATGGTGCGAGGGACCGGCACGCGCCGCGTGGCGTGCTCCTTGAGCAGACGCTCCAGCGGCCACCCGTCCACGAGCTCCATGGCGATGTAGTAGTTCGGCCCGACCTGGCCCAGCTCGTCGGTGGCGACGATGTTGCGGTGCCGGAGCAACCCGCCGAGGCGCGCTTCGTCGGTCAGGGAGGTGATCTGGTCTTCGGTGGTGGTCGCCTGGGGGTCCAGGACCTTGACCGCGACTTCCTTCTCGAAGCCCATGGGACCGGTGCGCACGGCGCGATACACCCGTGCCATGCCGCCCGTCCCGAGCAACGCGCGCAGCTCGTAGCTCCCGAAACGAACGCCCTGTCCCACGGGGGCACTGTAGTCCACCCGTGACCCTGCCCGCGCGGCTCGGGCCGTCCGCTAGGATGCGGCCATGAACGCAGATCGGTCCAAGAAGACGCTGGGTTGGACGATGGCGCTGGGCGCCGCCCTCCTCCTCGGCTGTGGGGAGGCCCCTCCGACGACGGCGTCCACGCCTGTCCCGTCGGGCACCGAGGCCATGACCACCTCACCCACCGGGCCCGCTCGGGTGTTGCTCGAGCAGCCCAGCGAGGATGCCCCCCAGGTGGATCGCTGCGGGGCGCTGACCGAGAGCAACGACCGCTGCGGACCCATCGCGGAGCTGTTCCCCGATGTGCCGGGGGACGTGTGCGATCCGGGCCTGCCCGGGTGGGAGCCGTCCCAGAACGCGATGGATCACCTGTCCTGGCGGACGCTCGTGGCCCTGCTCTGGCCCGCGAAGCCAGGAGCCCCCGGCGTTCCGGATCCCGCGGCCCGACCCGGGGCCCGGATCGACGACAAGGTCAGTCGCCCCGCGGTCTTCGAGACGTGGTCCAGCCCCGACGATCTGCTGGCCCTCGCGGCACAGCTGGATGAGGGCGAGGTCCTGGGGCCGGCCGACTGGGGCGCCGCGGCTCCCTCCCCGGGGGCCTGCCCCGGTGGCAGCGGGCTGCGGATCCTGCACCACGTCGGCAAGGTCGCGCCGGCCACGGCTGACGCCCTGCGGGGAACGCCAGCGGCGGCGGCGGCGGGCGGGCCGGTGGTCGATCAGAACGGGCGGCTGTTGTTCGTGGAGACGCGCTTCAACCGCACGATGTGGGACGTGATCACGGCGGGCGGCTACTACCGCGCCGACACGTCCCGGGATGGGCTGGTCTTCCCCAACAACCTCGGCGACACGGGCTACCGCCAGGGCGCCATCGCGGTCCAGGCGGCGTGGGCGCTGTTGACCGATGCGGCCGCCGCCTCGGGCCAGTACCACGTCAGCGCGGTCCTGCTGCACCAGCGGGGCACCGAGGAGCGCATGGGCAGCTGCGACAAGCAGCTCGTGGGGCTGGTGGGTCTGGCCATCGCGCACAAGGCCACCTCCGGCGGGGAGCACTGGGTGTGGTCGGCTTTCGATCACAAGGACGCCGCGCCGGACTCGGAGGCGCCCCTGCCCCAGGAGTACTTCCTGTCGTCCAACGGGTGTCTCGGCGCGGACACGTCGATGTGCGCCAAGGCTCCCACCCCGGCCGGCGAGGCCTGGGCCTGCTGTCCGAACCACGATCTGTACGGCCCCCTGGGGCCCGCCGATCACGTGCTGGCGGATCGAACCCCCACGCAGATCGCCCTCGTGGACCCGGGGACCGACCGGTCGTCCTGCGGCGAGCGGTACGCCCAGGCCCTGGCCGGCACCCCCGTGGCGCACTTCCGGTTGGAGGGGACGCAGTGGTGGGCGAACCGGGAGGCGGACACGCTCGAGTACGGCGTCGTGCCCCGGTCGCTGCGGGTGGCGGCGCTTCAACCCTGGGCGGTGGCCCCCCAGACCGGCGGCGGCCAGCGCACGACCTCCTCGTGCATCGGCTGTCACGCAGCCGGCGCCGACTCCGTGTTCCTGCTCAGCTCGCTCGCGTCGGCGCCTGCGGGAACCGCTGGGCCCAGTGAGGCGCCATCGGATCCTGAATGATCGGGGCGGAGGTCTCGAACTCCAGCAGCCCCCGGATCCGCCCGCGGGTCCGCCGGGTGCGCAGCTTGAGCATGGCGATGAGTTCCTCGCGGGTGCGCTCGTCGCCCTCGTACGCCAGGAGATGGTCCGCCAGCTCACTGTAGTTCTTCGTCATCAGCAGCCACCAGATCGTCTGGTTGTTGCCGATGCCATCGAAGACCAGCGCCTGGTTCTTCGCGTACTCGCCCAGGTTCGCCTCGAAGTGTCCGGGCATCTCGGACCAGTGCAGCATCGGCACGATGTGGTGCACGACGTGGTAGCCGTCGTTGTAACAGTTGAAGTTGTACCGGTGGTTGATGAGGGTCGTGCTCGCCAGATACGGGTTGGCCGGGTCATCGGCATCGACGAAGGCGTGCTGGGCCCAGTTGCCGGACATCATCAGCACCCGGATCAGCAACAGGGGCAGGACGAACACCACGAAGGTCGCCTGCCAGCTGATGAGGCACAGGCCGATCAGCCCCGCCACCCAGGCCACCTCGCCGATGATGAGGCGTCGGAGCAGCCGGGTCTTTCCCGTATGGCGGAAGTAGTTCACGAGGTGCACCTGGCCCAGGAAGAAGAACCGCGCCCAGTAGTGAAGCCAGTGGCCGAAGCTGTCGCGGCGGTAGCACAAGGTGGTGCTCAGGTCGCCGAGCAGGTTCTCCTCGCCGTGGTGCATGCCGATGTGGTGCACGTAGTAGGCGGTGGGGGTCTGGCCGAAGAACGGGCCGAGCACCATGGGGATGTAGGAGCCGAGCAGCGGCACGTTCCGCTTGAACAGCGGGCGGTGGGACGTGGCGTGCAGCATGAGGATGAAGCGGCCCATGTAGCGGATGAACAGGGTGGGCACGTACAGCGCTCCCACCACCCACGTCCAGGGCGACGGGAGCCAGAACAGCAGGATCGCCGAGGCGATCACGAACAGGCTCATGTTCGTGCCCCGCCGGACGAAGATCAGATCGCGCTCGTCCCGGATCAGCCGAAGCCACGCCTTGTCGTACCAGGTGTACGCGTCGCGTTCGGAGGGGTGCCAGCGCATGTCGCGCGTGCGAAGGGCGGGCTGAGGGATGGGTCCGACGCCGGTCATGAGCACCTCGGGACCCGCAAGAGCGCGGGCCGCCGCTTGATACCAGAACGACCGGACGGCGGGCCGCCGGATCCGACCGGGTGCCGCGCCATTCCCGGTCTGTCCCTGGGGGGCCGCGTGTATGCTCCCGCGTCTCGTCCCGGACCGATCAGTTGGAGAGTTTCATGGCCCACCCCGCCTCACGGCTTGCCCTCGCCGTCCTCGTCAGCGTGACGTTGTCGTCGTCCGCAGCCCGCGCCGACGGTCCCACATGGCCCGCCATCAAAGCCACGACGGCCTGGGAGCACCTGTCGGATCGCGATCACGACGACGCCGGCAGCATCAGCGTGCACGTGGCCGAGATCGCCGGCGTCAAGTGCCTCAAGGGCGAGGCCGTCACCCCAGGAAAGGCTGACGTCTACCTGGCGGTGGCGAAGGACATCAAGGCCGCGATGAGCTGGAGCAAGGCCGGCCTGAAGTACAGCGAGGTGCTGGGGACTGGCGCATCCACCATCGACTACTTCCAGTACCTCGACGTCCCCGGGTGGACGGGCGCGTCCGACCGCTTCTGGTTCCTGCGTGGCACCACCGAGTCCGGTGGCGGCCAGATGACCTTCTGGTGGGATCGCATGGGGGAGCGCGGTGGTCCCCACAACGCCCGCTTCGAGGAGGTCGTGGCCCAGAACCCCAGCGCGGTGGAGCCGCCCCTGAACGTCGGCGGGTGGAGCTTCATGCAGGACGGGGCGAACGTGCGCAGCCGCTACTACGTCTGCAGCGACACCGGCGGCGTGCTGCCCAAGGCGCTGCAGTACGCGGCGGCGAAGCAGACGCTGCCGGACACGGTCGGGGACCTCGTGCGCGAGGCCATCAAGCGCAGCAACTAACGCAGCGCCTGGCTGATCAGCCCCTCGATCCTGCGCTGGTCGAAGCCCCGCACGGCGGTGCCGTTCACGTCGATCAGCGGCACCCCGGTGTAGCCGTTCGACTTGCTCCGGTACTCGGCCCCCGCGGCTGCGTCCTTCTCGATGTCCTTCTCCACGAAGGGCACTCCGGCGCCGGTCATCCACGCCCGGGCCTTCTTGCAGTAGCCACACCAGGACGTGCTGTACAGCACGATGTCGAGCTTGCCGCGGTCTGCGTCGCTCAGGACGAGCGCGGAGGGGGCGGGCTTGGGGGCGCGGGGCGGCGTCGCAGCGGCCGGACGGGGCGGCGGCGTGGCCTGCACACCGCGCAGACGCCGGGGCAGATGATCGACCTCGGGCATGGAGTCGACCAGCGCGAGGCGCCGTCCGTCCATGATCCGCTGGGCCATGCGGTCGGCCTTGGCCCGCTGGCGGTCGCGCAGCGGCACCTCGTTCAGCTCCCGAAGGACGAGGACGTACCGACTGTGGTCGTAGCCGGCCTCGGGGGACTGGCGCACCAGCTCCCGCTCGATGGCCTCGGCCCGGGCGAGGTGGTTGACGTCGCCGACGCACCCGGCGCCGAAGAGCGCAATGACGAGCAACAGGGCTGGGATCAGTCTGCGCATATGGCTGGTACCATAAGCGCCCTGCAGGCCTGTGCCAATCGATGTGCAGCGCCGATGGAGATGCGGATGCTCGAGCTCTTCGAAGACGTAGACATCAATCGATCCGAGGCCGTCTGGATCGCCCAGGGCCTCCGAGCCCTCGCCAACTGCGACGGCCTCGCCGCTGGCGAGCTGGCGATGGTCGAGAACCTCGAGCGCGAGCTGGACATCGAGTCCACCGCCAATGACGACTTCGACGCGGACGCGAGCCCGCTGCGGGGAGAGCCGCAGCAGGCGGTGTTCGTGCGCACGCTGGTGCTCCTGTCCCTGGTGGACGGACACGTCAGCGGCCGGGAGACCGACTTCATCGTCGATGCCTGCCAGCGCATGGGCCTGTCCGAGGAGCGTCGGGCAGAGCTCGAGATCGACGCGAAGAAGTACCTCCTGGGATCGCTGGAGGGGGTGCGGCAGTACCGCGAGCAGGCCGTCGCGGTCGGCAAGAGGCTCGGCCTGTCCGAAGCCGAGATCGACGAGGTGCTCGCCACCTGACGCCCCCGCCCTGGGAGCGACCCGGTCAGACCCGCGCTTCGCCCTTCGACGTGGCGCCCACGGCGCGCAGGGCCTCGTAGCAGGTGGCGCGATCCCGTCCCCGCTGCTTGCTCAGGTACAGGGCCTGGTCGGCCTTCTCGATCAGATCCGCCTTCGCCATCCCGTCGTCGGGGAAGCAGGCGATGCCCACGCTCATGGAGCAGCGGAACGTCATGGGCCGCTGCCCGTCGCTGCCCGTGTAGACGAACTGCTCGGAGTTGAAGGACAGGCGCAGGCGGTCCGCGAGGATCAGCGCGTCGCCGGCGTCCGCGTCCTCCAGCACCACGCAGAACTCCTCGCCGCCGTACCGCGCCGCGAGGTCGGTGCCGCCGCGCACGGCGTCCTCGAGCACGCGGGAGAGCCGGCGGATCACCTCGTCCCCCATGGGGTGACCGTAGGTGTCGTTGACGTCCTTGAACTTGTCGATGTCCATCAGGAGCAGGCTGAGCTTGTTCTTGGTGCGGGCGCAGCGCGCCAGCTTCTCATCGAGCACCTCCTGGAAGCGCCGGTGATTGGGTAGCCCCGTCATGCCGTCGGTGACCGAGCGCGCCTCGTGCTCCGCGAACAGCCGACCGTTGCTGATCGAGGCACCCGCCTGGTGCAGCAGGACCTCGAGGCGCTCCGTGTCCTCCTGGCAGAAGTCGGGCGCTTCGTCCCGGGCCACCACCAGGGCCCCCAGGGGCGGCACCGTGTCGTCCGCCGGGCCACCGGGGGCGTACACGGGCAGCACGAGCAGCGACCACAGGCCCGACTCGGCGCCCGCGGCCTGCCCGAACAGCACCGGCGCGCGGGACGTGGAGTGCACGTCGGGGCGGTCGATCACCGTGCGGTGCCGCACCACCTGGGCGAGCAGCCCCTCGTCGGCCCGGATCGGCCACGGCGCGGTGGGAGGCGCCGGATCGAAGCCCGTGTGCGCCACCACCCGCAGCGTCTGGCCGGTGTCGTCGGCGAGGGCGAAGGCGCAGCGGTCCAGGGGCACGAACCGGCCCGCGGACTCCACCACGGACCGCGCGATGTCCTCGATGCGCACGTGCCGCGACACGGTGCGGCAGGCCTCGTAGAACGCGTGGTTTTCGCGCATGCCCTCGCGGATGGCGGACAGGTCCACGGCCCGGGCGATCAGTCGGGCCACGAAGTCGGCGAGGTCGCCCGCCAGCTCCCGGGGGTGCCCGTCCAGGTCCACCGTGGTGGGGGCGTCGAGCACCATCATCCCGAAGCGGCGCTCGCCGTCCATGAGGGGCAGGGCGAGGACCGCACCGAGCCCGTCGCAGTCGGTGCGATGCACGACGCGGGGGTCTTCGGCCCGGGGATCGCGCAGACACACGGGGGCCCGGGCCTTGAACGCCGCGCCGAACAAGCCGTCCCGCACACCCACCCCGTCGATGAGGGCCCGGGTGTCCCCCGCCGCCGCCACGACGATCAAGCGGTCACCGAACTCGTCGCCGTCGGGTCGGTACACGCTCACCGTCTGCGCGCCCGTGGCCGTGACCAGCGTCGCCGCCGCTCGTTCGATGTCCTGCTGCAGCTCCCGGGCGATGGAGCGCAGGTCGCGCTCGCGGTCGTCCTCGCTGTACCCGCCGCCCCGCAGGTCCGGCATGATCTCGCTGGTCTCCTGCCGCAGCCCGCCAGCCTCGTCCTCCAGGGTGCGCAGCCGTGTCAGCGTGCGCTGGTGGGCCGTGCGCTCGGACTGCAGGGCCGACCCGGGCACCACCGCGCACAGCACGAGCCCGGAGGCCCACGCGATCATCGCCGCCAGGGAGGTGCTCGTCGCGTTGCCCATGGTCGCCGGCAGCAGCACCGAGGCGGCCAGCACCAGGGTCCAGGGGGCCGCCCGCAGCGCGCCCGCCGACAGGGACGCCGCGCCCACGGCCAGGAAGCCCGCCATGGACAGCGCTCCACCGGCCCCGCCGCCGGCCTGGACCAGCGTGGCCGCCAGCACCGCCAGCCCACCGACCCACAGCGGGGTGCGACGCCCCCGCCGCGCCTCCAGGGACGGCTCCTTCCAG
>CALAGR010000301.1 GCA_937891735.1 uncultured Pseudomonadota bacterium
CGGGGCGCACGCAGCGCGTCCACGACCCCCGCTGCCGCAGCCTCGGCCTCGGCAACCCGGCCGCCCACGTGGCCCAGGGATCGCGCCCGGTCGAGCTGGCATCGAAGGCGCCGCTCGTCGAGCGGTCCGGCGCCCAGCCGGTCCAGGACGGCATCGACCCTGTCCAGCAGCCCCTGCACCTCCCGATACTCGCTGCGACCCCACCGTTCCTCGCCTGCCTGCAGGAGCATCGGGGCCGCCGCCTCGTCTCGACCCGCGCCCATGAGGTGTCGCCCCCGGCGCTCCGCGATGCCCGCCTGGCCGTCGGGCCAGGATCGGGCCAGGCCATCGGCGCAGGCCGAGTGCAGGCGGCCCAGTCGCCCGGCCGCCTCCGCGGTGCGCTCCAGGGCCTCCCGAATCATCGGATGTCCGAAGCTCCACTCCCCCGGCAGGGTCTCGGCGAGCCCCCGGCGGGCGAGGGCCTCCAGCGCTCGGTCCAGGCTGCTCGGGTCTGCCTCTCCGAGCGCGGTCCAGCAAGCGCGCCACTCCAGGACCGTGACCCGCCGGCCCAGCACCGCAGCGAGCTCCAGGGCGAGCGGGCCTTCCGACGGGAGCTCGTGAGCGATCCGAGCGATCCGTTCAGCCCACAGCGCGTGGATGGTGTCGGGGATCCGGGCCTGCTCGCCCGCCCGCAGCTGGAAGCCGCCCGTGTCGGCCACGAGGACGCCGCGAGACACCCAGTCCCCCACGAGCTGGACCGCGAACAGCGGGTTGCCTGCCGTCCTCTCTTCGACCTGGGCCGCCAGGGCGCCGGAGAGACCGAGCAGCCCCCCCACCAGGGCGCGGCGCCGCTCTTCGGGCAGCACGGCGAGGTCCATGCTCTCCGCGCGGGGATGGGCGAGCAGCAGGCGCAGCGCTTCGGCCGCCGGCGAGCCCGGCACGCTGTCCTCGTTTCGCACCGTCGCCAGGACGAGGAGCGGCAGCATCGGGCGTACGCGCAGGATGAACCGGACCAACTCGACCGACTCGGCGCTCCACTGCACGTCATCCAGGAGCAGCACCGCTGGGCGCTCCGCGGTGGCGAGGCCCAGGATCTCGACCACCACCGCGTGCCGCTCCGCGGCGGTCTGCTGCCCTGCGCCGGTCGCTGCGGTGCCCGCGAGCCGGTCGAGCAGCTGTTCGACGCGCCCGTTCACGGAGGAGGCGCGCGCCTCCGGGGCCAGGGACCGGACGTGCCGGATCTCCCACCGCCGCGCGCGACGGCGGGCCGATGACCGGTCGAGCCCGGCGGTTCCGATTCCGCCTTCGACCATGCGCCGGAGCGCTGCGCCGGGGGCTTCGCCAGCCTCGTGGGCGGCGCGCCACGTGGAGGCCAGCCCGCGCTCCTCGGCGGATCGGGCGAGACGCTCGGCCAGGGTGGTCTTGCCGGTGCCGGCTGCTCCTTCGAGGACGAGGCAGCGCGCGCCGCTGCCGCTCGCTACGTCCCGCAGGGCATCCCACAGCCGACCCAGCTCGACCCCCCGCCCCACCAGGGGGGCCGCGCGCAGGCCCCACAGCCCCAGCCCGAGGCCCGGCGGAGGAGCCGGCATCTCCCCGTCTGCGTCCGCCTCGGGATGCCTCGGCCAGGTGTCGGCGCCCGGCAGCGGGCCGATCACCGGCACGGTCATCGGGGCGAGGTCGGCCGGGTCGATCCTCAGCTGCGATCCGGCCCCCCCCAGGGCGGGGGTCCCGAGGGCGACCGGCACGACGGTGGAGCTGCTCGCGGCCGGGCGGGGACTGCGCAGGCGCGTCGGAGGAAGGACCGTCGGCCGGACCTCTGTATCACCCAACGCGGCGAGGAGTCGCGCGGCGTCCGCGGCGTGCTGGAAGCGGTCTTCGGGTTCCTTGGCGAGCGCCCGCCTCAGCCAGCCCTGGAACCGCGCCGGCGCCGGGCACGGAGGGAGGGCGGGCGGCGGGAGGAAGCGGTGGGCCTCGGCGAGGGCCTGATAGGCCGCTCGGGGGTCGGCCTGCTCGGTCTCGGGCAGGAACGGCGGCAGGCCCGTGGCCAGCTCCCACGCGAGGCAGCCGACCATGTACAGGTCGGTCCACGGCCCGATGTCCGTGGTCCCGGGGGCGAACAGCTCGGGTGCCATGTACAGCGGCGTGCCTGCGCCGGCCACGCCCGCTGCCGACCCGTCCTGACGCCCTGCCACAGCCAGCCCGAAGTCGGCGAGCTTGACGCGAAGCGGTCCGCCGCCCTCGCCGAACACCAGCACGTTGCCCGGCTTGATGTCGAGGTGGATCACCCCCGCCGCGTGCGCGTGGGCGAGGGCCGCCAGCAGCTGCAGCAGCAGGTCGCGCAGGGTCGGCCAGGTCCACGCGATCGGGTCCCAGACGTGATCGAGGGTGCCGCGTCCGGCGAGCTCCATGGCCAGGAAGGGGCTGCCGGGGGCCATGGTCCGCCCCGGCGCGAGGCGGGCGGAGGCCTGCGCGGTCGCCTCGTCCACCTCGCCGTGATCGAAGACGGCCACCACGCCCGGGTGGGCGAGCCCGGCGACGGCACGGACCTCGCGTCGGAACGCGGCCAGGAACCGATCCGACCGTGCGCGGGTGGCGGTGATCGCCTTGAGGGCCACGGGGCGGAGGAGCGACGGGTGGCGTGCTTCCCAGACCACGCCCATACCGCCGCGGGCGATGGGTGCGACCAGCTCGAAACCGACGGGAGGGGGCGCTCGCATGCTCCTCAGGCTATCCCCGAGCTTCCGTAAACAATCCGGGGCCGTGATCCGCGACGATGCTAGCTGGTTGAGGAGAGCGGTGCGGTGCTCTCGGAGGCCGGGCCGCGTCGGCCCTGGAGGATGCGATGCACGCGAGCTGCTCAGTCCTGATGGTCGATGACGCTGCGGAGCGTCGGACCCTCGTTCGAGAGTTCCTGGCGAAGGAGGAGTTCAACCTCCTGGAGGCCACGGGGGGGGCCGAGGCGCTGGAGTGCTTCGCTGCACACCCGGTCGATCTGATCCTGCTCGACAGCAGGATGGCGCCCATCGACGGCTACGAGGTCGCGCGGCGGATCCGCCGGATGCCGGGCGGGGACCGTGTGAGCATCCTGTTGCTCTCCGGGGTCGACGATCCCGCCTCCCACGAGGAGGCCATGAGCGCGGGCGCGGACGACTTCCTCGCGTCCTTCAACCGGACCAGCCTCGTCCTCAGAGTGCGGTCGCTGCTTCGGATCAGCGAGGTCCGCCGTCGCCTCGAGGAGGCGCACGCCGTCACCATCCAGCAGCGGGACGAGCTGATGGAGGCGCGCCAACGGCAGCGCCAGATCACGTCCATGGTGGTGCACGACCTCAAGAGCCCCCTCACCGGCGTCTTGATGTCCGCCGAGTACCTCGCTGCGACGGAGCCCCTGTCCGATCCGGGCCGCGAGGTCATGGACGATCTCCTCGATGCCGGCGCAGTCATGAAGAGGTTGATCCTGGACCTCCTCGATCTCGCCCGGTCGCAGGACGGCCACCTGCGCCCCCAGGCCGAGGACTTCGATCTCACCGGTCTGTGGCGCACGCTCCTGGACCGCGCCGCCCTCCGCGTCGGACTCGCCGGTGTGGTCGTGGATCTGGACCTGGGCCCCGCAGAGCCCTGGGTTCGGGCCGACCGCTCCCTGTTGCGGCGTGTCTGCGAGAACCTGTTCGAGAACGCGCTTCGGTACAGCCCCGCCGGTTCCCGGATCTCGATCCGGTCCACGACCGAGCCGGGTGGCGTGACCCTCCGGGTGGCCGACGAGGGCCCCGGCGTGGCGGCAGCGTTGAGAGATCAGATCTTCGAGCCTTGGCGGCAGAGCCGCGAGGATCGACAGAGGGGGGAGGGGAACCGAGGCCTTGGTCTCGCGTTCTGCAAGTTGGCGGTCGACGCACAGGGCGGTCGGATTTGGGTTGAGGAGAGCCAGTCGGGCGGCTCCGGTTTCTGCGTCTGGCTGCCGGCCGCCCGACGTTCGTCGATGTTCGACGTGCCGGAGTCGCCGGCCGCCCCGCCGCACGAGGCTGCCCCCGATGAGCCCGCCCCGAAGGCGGCGCGCACACACCCGATCGCTCTCAGCCCACCGCCGTCCGACCAGCGGGCGCCATGGGTCGACGAATACCCACCCTCTCCGGGACGAGGCCGTGTGCTCCTGGTGGACGACCACCCCTTCCTGTTGCGCGCCCTGCGCAGGCTCCTGGTGCCGTCGGGCCATGTGCTGGTCAGCGCGCCGACAGGGGAGGCGGCCCTTGCGTTGATCGAGCGCGAGGAGTTCGACATCGTCGTCACGGACATCCACATGCCCGGCATGAGCGGCCTCGACCTGCTCGCCGCGGTTCGGGCCCGGCCGATGCCGGTCCCCGTCATCCTCATCTCGTCGTCGCCAGACCTCGACTCCGCCCTGGCTGCGGTCGGAGCCGGCGCGTTCCGTTACCTGGTTCGTCCCCTGGACGAGCGGCTGCTCCGCACCACGGTCGATCGCGCGATCCGAATGGCGCGGCTTGCGCGCATCGAGCGGGAGCTGGCCGGGCTCGGCGAGCGGGCCGTGATCGAAGCAGACCGCAGGGAGAAGCTCGCAGCGAAGCTGGATCGATCCCTGGAGCACCTCAGGGTGGCCTGGCAGCCGATCGTGCGTTGGTCGGAGCGCCGGGTGGTCGCGTACGAGGCGCTCATGAGGCCCCGGGGCCAGGCGCTGCCCAATCCCGGCGCCGTGCTGTCCGCAGCCGAGGACCTCGGCCGCTTGGGCGATGTCGCGGTGACCGTGCAGCGAGCCATCGTCGCCGTGATCCCAGACGCCCCAGCGGACGTGCAGTTGTTCGTCAATCTCCACCCGCGGGACCTGTTCGACCCCGCCCTGAGTGCCCCCGATGGCCCGCTCGTGCCCTTCGCGAACCGGATCTCGCTGGAGATCACGGAGCGGGCGGCGCTGGACGCTCGCCTGGACGAGATCGAGTCACGGGTCCGGGAGCTCCGGGAGCGGGGGTTTCAAATCGTCGTCGATGACCTCGGCGCGGGCTACGCGGGACTGGCGAGCTTCGCGCAGCTGGCGCCGGACGTGGTGAAGCTGGACCTGGCGCTGGTGCGCGACGTGCACCTCGATCCCGTCCGGCAGCGACTCATCCGGGCCATGCTGGTGCTCTGCGAGGACCTCGAGATCGACATGATCGCCGAAGGCGTCGAGACGCGGGAGGAGCGGGACTGTCTGGTTGACATGGGCTGCGACCTGCTCCAGGGCTACTTCTTCGCGCGGCCCCATTTCGGCTTCTGCGCCGCCAACTCCGGGTCGTTCGACGGCCCCGAGCGGGCCTGGCCGGCGTCTGCCGCCCTCCGAGCGGCCGCGAGTGACCTTGGCTGACCCCAGACCCCGTTGACGGTCGATCGGACAGGAGCGCCTGGGGCTCCGTCAGCCGCCGAACTTGTCCAGCGCGGTCGCGACCCCCTTCATCAGGGTCAGGATCCAGGGCGCGCCGTGCAGGAGCATGTCGAACCAGTCGATGGGTCGGGACAGCGTGCCCTGCGCCAGCATCTGCAGCTTCTCCACGATGTGCGGGGGCGAGAACGGGGCGAGCCCAAGGGTGAGGCAGGCGAGGATCAGCAGGCCCCAGGGCAGCGAGGAGATCGCCGTCCGGGCTGCGGGGATCACCATGCCCGCCACGATCAGCGCGGCCAGGCCAAGGGAAGTGAGAACGAGCTTCATCGAGTGCAGACTCCAGACAGCGGGGGGGCGGCTGACCCTTCCATGAGCCAGCGGCGGGCTGAAGTGTGTCGCCTCAGGCTGCTCCGAGCACGCTGCGCAGGCCGTTGATGATCTGGCGGGGCTGGATCGTGCGGATGTGCACGAGGTGGTGCCAGATCATGGAGGGCCGCAGATAGAAGCGACGCGTGCCCTCCTGCTGCAGCCGGATCAGGTCGGCGTTGCTCACGTCCCGAGGCACGAAGGGCAGCAGGTCCGGGTTGGGCTGGAACGTCGTGAAGTTCTCCCAGTCGTCCCGGTCCAGGCGCCCCTCGCGCCGCAGATCCTCGAACAGCTGGCTGCCGGGGAAGGGCACCGTGATGGCGAACTTGGCGAAATCCAGGCCGATGCTCGCCGCGAACTCGATGGTCTGCTCGCTCATCTCCCGGGTCTCGCCGGGCAGCCCGAGCATGAACAGGCCGATGGTCTCGATCCGCTCCTCGCGGCACAGCTGCACCGCCGCGCGGACCCGCTCGGTGGTGAAGGTCTTGTTGACGTTCTCCAGGAGCATGTCCACGCCGGACTCGATGCCGAGCAGCAGCCGCCGGCAGCCGGACTGCCGCATCAGGCGCAGGGACGCGCGGTCGATCTGGTCCACGCGGGTCTCGCTGACCCACACCACGTCGTGGTGCAGGCCCCGGCGCATGACCTCCTCGCAGAAGGTCTCCAGCATCTTGCGGCCGAGGGGGAAGATGGGATCCACGAAGCCGATCTGGCGCGCGCCGTACCGCTCGTGCAGCGCCTGGTACTCGTCCACCACCGCGATGGGGTCCCGCGCCCGGTAGTGCGACCCGGAGAACAGCAGGGAACAGAACTCGCACCGGTACGGGCAGCCCCGAGACGCCGTCATGGCCAGGGTGGGGCGGGCGACGTCCGCCAGGGGCAGCAGCCCGTAGTGCTGGTAGGGAAATCGATGCCACGCGGGCCAGGGCAGGCTGTCCAGATCGCAGCGGTGCGTGCGCGCCGTGTTCCGGTGCACCTGCCCCGCCGAGTCCCGCCAGCTGAGCCCCGCGATGGCCGACAGGGCCGTGTCGTCGGGGCCCCCGTCCAGGACCGCGAGCAGCTCGGAGAGGGTGTCTTCGGCCTCGCCGTGGGCGACGTAGTCGGCGATGCCGCTCGCCAGGAGCTCGTTGGAGAACACGTCGGCGTGGATGTTGCCGGCGATGACGTGGATGCCCGGGGACGCGGCGCGACAGGCCACCGCGATGGCCGCGCAGGTGGGTGCGGTGGGGGTCAGCACGCCGATGCCCAGGACGTCGGCGCCGAAGATCCGGGCGACGTCGGCGACCTCCTCCGGCGTGCTCGCGCTCACGAACTGGTCGATCACCCGCAGGGAGTGGCCGTCCCGCTCACAGATGGCGGCAAGGGACGCGAGCCCCACGACGGGCATCGGCTCCATGAGCTTCGCGTATCGACCGAACGCGCGGCCGTCCATGGCCGGATTGACGAGCAGGACCCTCAAGCGCACTTCCCTTCATCCCCAACGATCCATCATCGGTGTTGGAGACCGCCACTCCATGACGGGGATCAGGGTCTGGGGTTGATCCAGGTCTGCTCTATCGCCCCAGTCGGCGGGCCAGCTGGTCCTCGAACAGCGACGGTGGGTCCAGCGTGGCGCCGGCGCCGAGCCCCTCGGTCCAGTCCTCGGGGGCCGTCCCGGAGGCCTCGGCGAAGATGCCGCCCTCGTCCAGGCCCACCCGGACCGTCATCAGCGGGTCGGTGCCGATGATGTAGCCGTGGCCGTACTGGAAGCTCTTGATCTCGCCGTCCCCCGACGTGTTCCAGAACACCGACTGGGTGGCGCTGTGGCCGGCCCCGGAGCTGAAGGTCCGTCGGTTGACCGCGCCCCAGCCGTCGTTGGTGAAGGAGGCGTCGATGAGGTTGGCCATGGCGAGGCTGTGGTGGAACTCCGAGAACCCCACCCATGTGCCGTCGTCCGCCTGCCAGGGCAGGCTGCGGCCGTCCACGCTGGTGGTGCGCAGCCACACGATCCCGCTCGTGCCGAAGTCCCAGTTCTGGATGAAGGCGTGGCGCCCCGAGCGACCGACGCAGTCGCGGATCAACACCTCGTTGCTGCGGCTGACCTCGAACAGGTAGCCGTTGCCGCCTCCGCCGCGGTTCTGGGCGTGCTGGAGCACCGTGTCGGCGATGGTGATCCGCTCGCTGTCCAGCACCTTGATGCCGCCGCTGAGCAGGTGCCGCCCCCTGTCGTCGCTGCTGTTCGGCGACTCGAACGAGGCCACGTCGCGCACCACGCAGTCGCGCACGCGGTCGAACTTGAGGGCGTGGGACCGGTCCACGGTCCAGGCCGCGTCCCAGTCGCCGACGGTGGACAGCCCCAGCCCCTGCACGCCGCACTCCGTCAGCTGCCCCGACACCGGGCGCACCGAGGCGCCGTCGCGCAGGAGCGCCGGGTACCGCAGCGGCACGTCCAGCGTGATGACGTCGGGGTCGCTCGTCAGATCGACGCCCACGACCTCGCGCCGGAAGAACGCGCGCCACTGCCCGTTGCTGACGGCCCAGAAGTCCTGCATGCCGTGGGCCGCCACGAACTCGTCGGTGATCACCCAGCCCACCTGGACGTGGTCGCCGGGGGTCAGGGCCGAGGCGTCGGCCACCGCGACCTGGTGGCTGCGCGCGGCGCCGTCGGCCACCAGCAGCAGCTCCGGCCCGGTGGTGATCGCCCCCCGGAAGGTCAGGTGGGCCGTGTCCGTCATGCCCACGTCCCTCGTGAACCACAGGCGGCTGCGGTCGGGCCCGTCCCCCACCAGCAGGACCCCGGGCGCGTCCACCAGCAGCAGGCCGTCCGCCCGGTAGCTGCCCTCGGGCAGGTGCACGACGCCGCCCCCGGCACCCTCCGCGGCGTCGATGGCGGCCTGGATCCCCGGGGTGCTGTCGGCGGCTCCGGTGGGATCGGCGCCGAACGTGGTGACGTCGAAGGCCCCCAGCAGATCGACGATCTGGGGCAGCCCCTGCTCGCTGCGGTGGTAGCCGGCGTAGCTCATGTCGTGCAGGAACCGGTCCTGCTCCCCCGTGAAGGCCGGGGTCCAGTCTGTCGGGTACAGCGCCGAGCGCCAGGTGGTCGCGGCGCTGTCGTCGTCGCCCGAGTCGTCGTCGTCGTCGTCGTCGACGAGGTCGTCGTCGTCCACTGCGTCGTCGTCGTCCACCGTCGATGGGCAGCCGATCAACAGCGCGGCGAGGAGGAGGCGCTTCATGCCGCTACCGCCGGAAGCTGCCGAGCAGACGGTTCCAGTCCTCGTCGTGCAGCGCGCGGCCGGGGGCGACGAAGCGGCCACCCTCCACGAGCACCATCGAGTCCTGGCCCGCGGTGGGCGGGCGACAGGCCCTCCACAGGGTCGCCAGCAGGTTGACCCGCTCGGACCAGGTGAGCTCGAGGGGCTCGGGGAACAGCAGCGACAGGCCGTGGGCCGGGAAGTCGGTGATGTCGCCCTCGGGCGGGCACGGATCCCCCACCTCCAGCTCCTGGACCCGGAGCCCGTGGCCGTCCCAGGTGGCGTAGCGCGCGCCGGCCTGGAAGGAGGCGCTCCACAGCCGCCGCCCGTTGGCGAACACGCCGTAGGCCCCGAGGAGCACCTCGTCCTCGACGCAGGTCAGGGTCGCCACGGGGCCCGAGATCTCGCTCATGGCCAGGGCCAGGGCGTCCATGGGGGTCTGCCCGAAGGCGGCGTACGCCTGGTCCTGGATGTCCGCCGGGAAGCCCAGCTTGCCCTTGAGCACGAGGTGGCTCAGGTCGGTGAGCAGGCCGTCGGTGTCGTTGGGGACCGCGAGGTGGATGCAGCGCACCGTGCCCGCCAGGGGATCTGCGTTGCCCCGTGCCTTGCGGTCCACCCGCACCGCCGCCGATCCGTGGGCCACCAGCTCCGCGTCGGGCCGCAGGTGGCCGCCCAGCAGCCGCATCGACAGGCCGTACACCTGCTTGAGGGTGACCTCCCGGCCGCGGTAGACGATCAGGGTGCTGGCGGTGCTCATCGGATCATGGGTCGCAGCTCCGCGCCGTCCGGTCGAGGTTGGGCGGAGTCTACGTCACAGGGGGAGGGGTCGCACGCCCGAGCCCGGCGCGCTGGTACCCTCCGCCGCCATGGCCCGGGCCAAGCACGACAAGCCGACCAAGCCCGTGGGGCCGCCCATCGGGAGCTGGCGGGATCTGGCCGACGGCCGCCGCCTTACGCCGATGTTCCGGCAGTACCTCGAGCTCCGGATGGAGGTGCCGGACGCGGTGCTGCTGTACCGGATGGGGGACTTCTACGAGGTCTTCTTCGAGGACGCGCACCTGTGCGCCCGGGAGCTCGACCTCACCCTGACGGCGCGAGACAAGCTCGGCGACAACCCCATCGCCATGGCCGGTGTGCCCCACCACGCCATCGCCGGCTACAAGAAGCGCCTGGTCGAAGCGGGCCACAAGGTGGCCGTCGCGGAGCAGGTGGAGGACCCGAAGCTGGCCCAGGGGCTGGTCCGTCGGGCCGTGGTGGAGGTCCTGACCCCGGGTCTGATCCTCGATCCCGAGCAGCTCGACGCGCGGGCCGACAACTTCCTGCTCGCCCTGGCGCCGGACGGCCGGGGCCGGGTGGGGATCGCGGCCATCGACGTGTCCACCGGCGAGTTCGTGTGCACCGAGCTGGACGCGGAGGGGCTCGCCGCGGAGCTCGACCGCCTTGGTCCTCGGGAGGTGCTGTACTGCGATGACGACGAGGGTGAACCCTGGCTGACGGCGCTGCAGGCGGGGGACAGCGTGCGCTGGTCCCCGGTGTCCTCGGCGGCCTTCCTGCTGGACGCGGCCCTCAACGATCTGTGCGCCCTGTTCGGGGTGCGGGACCTGCGGGGCTTCGGGCTGGACGGCATGACCCTGCCGGTGCAGGCGGCGGGCGCGATCCTGGTCTACCTGCGGGACTCCCACCTGAACACGCTGGGCCACGTGCGCCGGCTGCGCCCCTACCGGCTCGAGCAGTTCATGGTCCTGGACGAGGCCACGCGCAGGAACCTCGAGCTGTTCCGCACCATGGCCGACGGCAAGCGCAAGGGCTCCCTGGTGGGCCTGCTGGACGCCGCGGTCACGGGCATGGGCAGCCGCCGCCTGCGCTCCTGGGTCGGCGCGCCGCTGCTGGATCCGGCCGCCATCGAGGAGCGGCTGGAGGCCGTCGATCTGCTCGTGAAGGACGCCGACCTGCGGGGGCAGCTCCGGGAGCGTCTGCACAGCGTGTACGACATCGAGCGGCTCAACGCCAAGATCCAGAGCGGCCGCGCGAGCCCCAAGGACGTGGACGCGCTGCGCCGGTCCCTGGAGCAGGCCCCGGCGGTGGACGCGCTGCTGGATCGGCCCCAGAGCCGGGCCCTGTCGGGCTTCGCGGCCCTGCCGGACCTGTCCGGGCTCTGTGCGCTGATCTCGTCGACGCTCATCGAGGATCCGCCCGGCTCGACCAAGGACGGCGGCCTGATCCAGCCCGGGGTGCACGCCGAGCTCGACGAGCTGGTGTCCCTGTCCCGGGACGGCAAGAGCTCCCTCGCGGAGCTGGAGGCCAGCGAGCGCCTGGCCACCGGCATCGCCTCCCTCAAGGTCCGCTACAACCGGGTGTTCGGCTACTACATCGAGGTCACGCAGAGCAACCTGAAGCTGGTGCCCAGCCACTACGTGCGCAAGCAGACGCTGGCCAACGCCGAGCGCTACTTCACCGAGGAGCTCAAGGACTTCGAGAACAAGGTGCTGGGGGCCGAGGAACGGCGCATCGCCCTGGAGATCGAGCTGTTCGCGACCCTGCGGGACACGGTGGCGCAGCAGGCCAAGGAGCTCGGCGAGCTCGCCCTGCGGCTGGCCACCATCGACGCCCTGGCAGGCCTCGCCGAGGTCGCCGTCAAGTACGACTACGTGCGCCCCAGCATCGACGAGAGCCGGCGCCTGCACATCGAGGGTGGCCGGCATCCCGTCATCGAGCAGATGAACCTGGGCGAGCGCTTCGTGCCCAACGACACGACCCTGGACGTGGACGGCGAGCAGCTGATGATCGTGAGCGGGCCCAACATGGCGGGCAAGTCCACGGTGATGCGGCAGGTGGCCCTCATCGCCCTGATGGCCCAGGCTGGCTCGTTCGTTCCGGCCACGTCGGCCTCCATCGGGCTCATCGACCGGATCTTCACCCGCGTGGGGGCCAGCGACAACATCGCCCGGGGCCAGTCCACGTTCATGGTGGAGATGAGCGAGACGGCGGCGATCCTGCACCACGCCACGGATCGGAGCCTGGCGATCCTCGACGAGATCGGGCGCGGCACCTCGACGTTCGACGGGCTCGCCATCGCGTGGGCCGTGGCCGAGCACATCGCCGACGTCATTCGCTGTCGCACCATGTTCGCGACCCACTACCACGAGCTGTCGGACCTGCACGCGACCCGGCCCCACGTCGCCAACTACAACGTCGCCGTCAGCGAGATGGGCGGCACCATCATCTTCTTGCGGCGGCTGCGAAAGGGCGGCACGTCGCGCAGCTACGGGATCCAGGTGGCCAAGCTGGCGGGGCTGCCGGAGCAGGTCCTGGACCGGGCCCACGAGGTGCTGACCAACCTCGAGCAGGCCAGCCACGACGAGATCGGCGCGCCGAAGATCGCCCGGGGCCGCGCCAACCTGCGGCCGACCACGTCCCAGCTCCACCTGTTCGGAGATCGGTCCCCGCTGCTGCGGGACGAGCTGATGAAGCTCAACGTGGACAACCTGACCCCCCTGGAGGCCCTGAACCTGCTGGCGGAGCTGCGAAAGAAGGCCGAGACGCTGTGAGGGCCTGGATCGGCCTCGCCGTCCTGCTGCTGGGCTGCGCCTCCGAGCCCCTGCCGGCGCCGCCGACGGAGCCGCCAACCCCCGCCCCCGTCGTGGAGCTGCAGCCCATCGTTCGCTCGTTTCGCACGGTGGTGGTGGACGCGGGGCACGGGGGCGAGGACGACGGCGCCCTGGGCCTGAGCGGCGTCCGGGAGAAGGACGTGACCCTCGCCACGGCCCAGCGCATCGCGGCGGCCCTGCGGAAGGCCGGTCTGGTCGTCATCGAGACCCGCACCGACGACTCCACCGTGCCGCTGCCCCGGCGCACCGAGATCGCCGATGCGTCCGGCGCCGGGCTGTTCCTGTCGGTGCACGCCAACTCCGCTCCGAACACCGCGGCCCATGGCATCGAGACCTACAGCATGGCCCTGGCCTCGGACGAGTCGGCGATGCGCCTGGCGGAGCGGGAGAACCGCGCCGAAGAGGTGTTGAGCGAAGCCGGGCTCAGCCGCCGCCCCGACGATCAGATCGTGGACGCCCTGCGCCACGGGGCCAACGCGGACTGGTCCCACGCCCTCGCGCAGGAGGTGCACCGCGCCGCCATCAAGGGCCTGCAGCGCTTCTACGGCAAGGGCGTGATCCAGGACCGCCACCAGCGCACGGCGCCCTTCTGGGTGCTGCTGGACACGGAGATCCCCGCGATCCTGCTGGAGGTCGGCTACCTCACCGAAGCGGGGGAAGAGCAGCGGATCCGCACCCGCGCCTACCAGGACAAGGTCGCCGAGGCGGTGGCCGAGGGGGTCCTGGCGTTCGTCGCGCGGGCCGAGGCGGCCGAGCAGGGATCTCCCGCCCTCAGCGCGCCTTCGTCGCCGTGAGCCCGAAGATGGGCGCCCAGACCATGGTCGCCCAGGGAGGCCCCGGGGGCCGCGCCTCCAGCTGATCGAGCCGCGCCCGATCCGCGGGGCTGAACGGCAGCCCGCGCAGCATGTCGAAGCGCTCCGGGGAGGCCGGCGCCACCTGGGGCAGCACCTCCACCGTGGGGTTCATGCCCCGGGCGGACACGAGGCTCGCGACCTTGCGGCCCATCTCCGGATCCGCGCCGCCGTCCCGCAGGCCGCGCAACCACAGCTCCTTGAGGCCCTGGTCGGGGTGCTCCACGAGCCCGCCGATGTCCACCTCGATGCTGACGAACGCGCCGCCGGGGGCCAGCACCCGCGCGACCTCGTCCAGCACGCGCTCCGCGGGCATCCACAGCAGCCCCAGCTGGCAGAACACGAGGTCCACGGAGCCGCTCTGGATGGGCATGGACGCCGCGTCGCAGCAGATCCGCCCGGCGCCGGCGAAGGGCGCCGGATCGAGGGCCTCGAAGTCCGGCTGCACGTCCACGGCGATGACCTCACCGCCGCCACGTCGGACCAGCTCACCGGTGACGGCGCCGGTGCCCGCCCCGAGATCGACGATGCGCCGCCGCGTCGCCACCGCGACCCGTCGCAGGAGCCGGCCCCGCAGGCTGGCGAGGCCGTCGCTCTGCCGTTGCA
>CALAGR010000302.1 GCA_937891735.1 uncultured Pseudomonadota bacterium
GAGCACGAGATCGACGGTCACCTCGTCGCACGGCTCCACCGAGATCGAGGAGATGGCGGAGAAGCAGGTCCGCGGCTCGTCCCACGCGATCACCTGGTACTCACCCGCAGCCACGGACGCCTCGTACAGCCCCTCACCGAAGATCCCCGCCTCGGTGGGCTCGCCGCCGATGGGCGTGAGCTCGACGAAGCCGCCCGGTGGGGGATCGCCGGTCGCGGAGTCGGTGACCTCCCCGCTGACGATGCCGTTGTCGAACTGGCAGGGGGCGCAGGCTCCGAGCAGGAGCGCGGCGAAGAGGAGGGGGAGTTCTGGACGCACGGGAGCGTTGTACGCGGAGGTCCCGGGCGCGTCCAGGGCCGCCGCTCAGGCCGGGTCGAGGATCGCGACCGTCTCGACGTGGTGCGTCTGGGGGAACAGATCCACGCACGTCAGCGACGTGAGCCTCCAGCCGCGGGCCACGACGGCCTGGATGTCGCGGGCCAGGGACACCGGATCGCAGGCCACGTAGATGATCCGCTTCGGCTCCAGGGCGAGCAGCGCAGGCAGCTCCTTCTTGGCCCCCGCGCGCGGCGGATCCACGATCAGCACGTCGGGCTTGCCCAGGTTCGCGCCCCGAACGGCCTTCCCCAGGTTCTTGCCGATGTCACCCGCGACGAACACCCCCTGCAGGCCCTGGGCCTCGGCGGCCCACAGCGCGTCCGCGATGGCGTCGGTGCCCGAGTCCATGCCCACTCCGCGCAGGCCCCGAGCGAGCAGCGGCAGGGCGAAGTTGCCCGCGCCGCAGTAGGCGTCCACGAACGTGCGGGCGTCCGTCGGAACGGCGTCCAGGACGGTCTGTACGAGCAGGCGGTTGCCGGCGGGGTTGACCTGCGTGAAGGCCCGCGCCGATGCGTGCAGCGCGATGGCGTCGGTGACGGCCCAGCTCTGGCGCGCGGGCTCCGGCGGGATCCAGCGCCCGTGCAGCCGCACGACCCGGCGCCCCTTGCGCTGATCCACCACCGTCGGAATGCGCTGCCCCAGCAGGTAGACCCAGGTGCGCTCGGTCTTGCCGACCCGGTCGAGCAGCACGCGGGCCAACAGGCCCTCGGCGTCCGCCCGCAGCTCCACCTCGAGCACCCCCTTGGGAGGCGCCTCCAGCGTCCGCAGCATGATCAGGGCCTCGTTCAGCGCGGGCTGCGCGACGGCGCACTCCTGCACCGGCACGACGCCGTGGCTGCCCCGCTCCCGAAACCCCATCACGCCATCCACGCACGCGAGGCGGATCCGGGCGCGGTAGGCCAGCTCGGTCGCGGCCACCACGGCGGGCACGTCCACCTCGAGGCCCCCCGTGCGGCGCAGCGCATCCACCACGATCTGCGCCTTGCCGGCCCGTTGGGCGTCGGCGCGCCAGCCCATCCAGTCGCAGCCTCCACAGCGGTCCGCGATGGCGCACGGCGGGGCCACCCGGTCGTCGGAGGCGGTGACGAGGGTCCAGCTCCGGGCACGCCCCCAGCGGCCCTTGTCGTCGAAGTCATCGACGGACACGAGGTCCCCCGGAAGCCCTCCCGGAACGAAGACGGTGCGGCCGTCAGCGAGGCGCCCGAGCCCCTCGCCACCCGCGACCACGCGCTCGACACGAACCTGTTCGGCGATGGTGTCCAACTAGAGCCCGACCGGGCTGCAGCCGCTGGTCGGCAGGCAGACCGGGCCCAGGGTCACCGGATCGCAGGTGGCCAGGGGCGTCCAGCTCACGTTGGCGCACTGAAAGCCCGATGGGCACGCCGTGGGATCGCCTGCGGTGCTGCAGGCCACCCAGCAGACCGTGTTGTCGCCGTCGGGGCCGCAGAAGTTGCCGTCGCCGCCGCACAGCTGGTGTCCCGCGATCTCGTCATCGCAGGGATCCGCCGTGCCCTGGTCGTCGATGTAGTGGCCCGTGGAGTCGCAGCCCGTGCACTGCAGCCCCGAGGCGTCCTCGCACACCCCCGTGCCCTCGTTGCAGACCTCGTTGAAGCCGCAGTCCAGGACCGTGGAGCGGCAGCCGTAGATGACGCAGGCGCCGTCGCTGCACTCCTGCCCGGCGAAGCAGTCGCTGTTCTCGCGGCAGCCCTCGCGGCAGGCGTAGTCCTCGTCCTGTACGTCGCACCAGTTGCCGACCTGGCAGTCCGCAGAAGACAGGCAGTCGACGTTGTCGCAGTCGCCGTCGCGGCAGGCCTCGATGTCCACGACATCGGCGCTGCCCAGGGTGTCGTTGCAGTCGCCGTTGTCGAAGCACTCGGGCCCCGAGCCCCGGCGGGGGCCGCAGCCGAACCCCAGGCCGAGGCAGCACAGGACCAGCAGGACGGATCGAATCGAGCGCGACATCAGGGGACCTCGTAACGAATGACGACCTTGCTTCCCAACGGGGGCAGCTCGCCGCGGTCGGTGAAGCGGATCCAGAACTCGTCCTCCTCGGGGATCTCCTCGTACACCCAGGCGAAGCGTCCGTCATCGACGCCCTCGGGCGGGACCAGGGTGCCGTCGCCGTCGAAGGCGCTGGTGCCGGGCTCGTGCACCCGGACCTCCAGGGACTCGGTGTCCGCCTGCCGGGTCATGAAGAAGGTGTCCCGCAGGCGCGAGGACTTCAGGCCCATCTCTTCGACGATGTCGTTGAACTCGTCTTCGCAGATCGACCCGACCACGCCGCCCGTCTGGCGCGCCACGTCGTGGTACCGGAACCCGGGATCGGCTCCGACCCCCTGCCCTGCGCCGCCGCAGGAAGCGGGCTCGCCGTCCTCGGGATCGACGCCGATCAGGGCCGAGGCGTTGAAGGAGTCCCGCTCGCGCTGGCCCTTCACCTCGCGGAAGGCGTTGATGTAGCTGTTGACGGGGCCGATCGAGAAGTCCTCTTCATCGCTGACGAAGATGACGGTCAGGAGCGCGTCGTCCCGCAGGAAGCCGTCGTTGGCGCCCTCGGACATGGGGGGCCGCAGCGCGGACAGGCCCGCGAGCAGACCCTGCTCGATACCGGCGCCCTCGACCCCCACTTGGACCAGCTCTTCGAACACCGCGTCGGCGTTGTTCGTGTCTTCGTCGATGATCGACACACCCCCCGACGAGCGGGCCAGCCGCCCCTCCGCGCCGGGACCGGGGTTGAACATGTCCGTGGTCGTCACGCCGATGTGGTAGTCGACCTCGGCCACCTCGAAGAACCGCACGAACTCCTCGAAACCCTGGCTCAGCTTCTCCTGCTCATCCTCCATGGAGCAGGAGTTGTCGACCACCAGCAGGATGTCCACCTCGGTGGGCGGATCCTGGAAGAGCACGTCGGTGATGGACGGGCGGATGATCCTGGTCTCCTGCTCGCAGGCCGGCAGCGCGGCGGACGCAGCCAGCAGGGCGAGGAGCGTCAGGGGGATGGTGGTCGCTCGCATCAGGGCTCCGGGCGGTGGACCGCGGGAGTATAGGGGTGCAGGGCCAGGATCGTCCGGGCGAGATCGTAGTCGCCAACCGGTCCGGGACCTTGTTACTGTGCAAGTGAGGAGAAAGAGCATCGCGGGGGCGAGCTCTTCAACGGGGGCCGGAGGCGACGATGCCACAGGCCGTAGCGCCGATCCTCACGTCCCGCTATCCCCGCACGTTCGGCAGGTTCGTCCTCCTGGCGCTGCTGGGAGAGGGCGGCATGGGCCGGGTGTACCGCGCGGTGCTCACCGGGCCCGGAGGCTTTCGCAAGGCCGTGGCCCTCAAGGTGCTGCTGCCCCGCGGGCCCGAAGAAGAGCACGCCGGCATCTACGCCAGCTCGATCCGCAACGAGGCGCGGCTGGGCGCCCTCCTCCGTCACCCGGGGCTGGTGGAGGTCTACGATCACGGCGTGTGCGACGGCGTGCCCTGGATCTCCATGGAGCTGGTGGAGGGGGTGGATCTGGACGAGATCCTGCGGCGAGAGGCGCCGCTGCCTCCCGGCGCGGTCATCGATCTGGGCCTGCAGATCTGCTCGGCGCTGCAGTACGCCCACACGTTCCGCGATGGGGAGCGGGTCGTGAACCTCGTGCATCGGGATCTGAAGCCCGCGAACCTGCTGGTGGATGCGTTCGGGCGGGTCAAGATCACCGACCTGGGGATCGCCTCGTCCGAGCTGGCGACCGTCGCCACGACGGCCCACGGCCTGCTCAAGGGCACCCCCACCTTCATCGCCCCGGAGCAGATCCTGGGAGGGCCGGTGGATGGACGCGCGGACCTGTTCGCGGTGGGCGCCATCCTGTTCGAGGCGGCCACCGGCCGGCGCCTGTTCCGGCGGGGAACGGCACCTGAGAGCGTGGCGGCGGTGCTCGCGGTGGACGAGCTGCTGCTCCTGGGCGACGACATGGAGTCCGCCGACGATGCGCTGCCGGGCCTGGGGGACGTGCTTCGGGGTTGTTTGTGGCGCGAGCCGGACGTGCGGTTCAGCTCCGCCGACGTGCTCGCCGAGGCGCTGCTCGAGCTGTCGGGGGAAGCGGCGCTCCTCGACGGACGACAGGACAGCCTTGGGGATCTGGCCCAGCTGACGGGCATGCACCAGCGGTGGAGCACCTCCCGACGCCCCACGGCGCCCGACTCCGAGGCTGCCTCCGTGCCCATCGAGCCGGTGCCTCCGGTGTCGCAGGCCCGGGCCCTGGACGGCCCCGAGGGGCCCGAGCTGATGAGCCGCACGCGGATCCGCGCGGTGGGGTTCGAGCCTCCGACCCTCGGGGAGCGGCTGCCGCCGCTGCGCGCCCGCGGGCTCGAGGGGCTGCTGGTGGCCGTCCTGTGTCTTCTCGTCACCGCGTCCGGGCCCGCCGAGTCGGTGCCACCGCCCCAAGCTGAGAGCACCCCGGTGATCCCGATGCTCTTCGTGGGTCCGCTGCTCGAAGACGGAGGCGCCCGCGAGACCTTCGAGCCACCGAGTCACCGGCCACCAACCCTCGCTGAGCACCTCCCGGCGCCCATCACCGTGGCGCCGCCCCCGACCCCCCTGCCCCAGGTGCCGGGCTGGGCCGCCGTCCCAGCGGCGGTGCAGGCGGGGCACAACCGGATCGTGTCGCGCGCTCGCGTCGGGACGAGTCGGTCCTTCCTCGTGGAGTCACCGCGGCAGTCCCTGGCGCGGGTCCGCCTGTTCACCCGGACCGGCGACGGCCCGTGGCAGCACGAGGCCCTCGACCGGGTGGCGGAGGGATACTGGGGCACAGTGGTGTCCTTCGACGCGTCCATGGCGGGCACGCTGGCGTACTGGTTCGAGGTGCAGCCGACGGAGGGCCCCGCCTACGCCCTGGGCAGCGCCGAGGCGCCCTGGCTGGTGGACGTGCAGGAGTAGGTGGTCAGAGCCCCGCGCCGGACTGCAGATAGGCGGATCCTGCGTCTCCGAGGCCCTGGTCGTTGTACGGGGCGGCCATGAGCACGTCGTCCACGCCGTCCCCGTCCAGGTCCGCCCCGCCCCACACCGCCGCCCCCGCCTGGTCGCCGGGGGCCTCGCCGGGCCAGCTCGCGCTCACCTGGGACGCCAGCCCCGCCGCGCCTCCCAGCAGCAGGTAGCCGCTCCCGGTGTCCACGCCGCCCACGTCGCGCCCCGGGGCCCCCCACAGGACGTCGTCGAAGCCGTCGCCGTTGACGTCCCCCGCGCTGGACCCCGATGTTCCGAGCCGATCCCCGGCGGCCAGGCCGAGGAGCACGGCGTCCGCCGCAGACAGGGGGATGTCGCCGATGAGCGGTCCCTGCAGCAGATAGCCCGCCCCCACGTCGATGCCCGCCGCGTCCACGCCCCACGCCCCCACCAGCACGTCCGCGTAGCCGTCCCCGTTCACGTCCCCGGCCCCCGCCACGAGCTCCCCGGCACGGTCCCCGGCCGCCACGCCGAGCAGCCGCGCATCGGCCTGGCTCAAGGAGCGGGTCCCGGTGATCGGCCCGCGCACCAGGTAGGCCACGCCGGACGCGCTGCCGGCCTCGTCGCGGCCCCCGGCGCCCACGAGCACGTCGTCAAACCCGTCGCCGTCCACGTCCCCGACCCCCGCCACGGACACGCCCGCGTAGTCGAAGGCGCCCTCCCCGGTGCGCTTCGCCGCCGCCAGCGCCAGGGTGCCGACGGTGCCCGACGGCAGCGCGCCGGAGAGGAGGTAGGCCGCGCCGGAGTCGATGCCGCCTTCGTCCTCGCGCCAGGCTCCCACGATCACCTCGTCGGATCCGTCCGCGTTCGTGTCCCCGGCGCAGGCCACCGACCAGCCCGCCCAGTCTCCGGGGGACTCGCCGTACAGGATCACGTCCGCGGAGCCCAGCAGGTTGCTCGGGGCCAGGGGGCCGAAGAGCAGGTACACCGCGCCGGAGGCCTGGCCCGTCCAGTCAAAGCCCCAGGCCCCCACGATGAGATCGTCGGCCCCGTCGCCGTTGACGTCGCAGCCCGAGGCCACCGAGGCGCCCGCCCAGTCCTCGGCCACCTCCCCGAGCACCACCATGTCCGCCTGGGACGGGAACAACGCCCCCGACACGGGGCCCGAGAAGACATGCAGGGCACCGATCCCGATGGCCGCTCCGGCCCCCGGCGACCCGACGATCAGGTCCGCCTGGCCGTCGTCATCCAGGTCCCCGATGGCCAGGGCGGCGCCGAGGTTCCACGCAGCGCCCTCGCCGTACACCACGGCGTCGGCGGCGGTCCCCGCGCACGCGTCCGTCTGGCCATCGCAGTCGTTGTCGATGCCGTCGCACAGCTCCGGCGCGCCGGACCAGGTGAGCGGGTCCTGGGGCGCGCAGTCGGTGGCGTCCGGATCGCCGTCCCCGTCGTCGTCCGGGTCGGTGCAGTCGGGCGCGCCGTCCCCGTCGAGATCGCCGAAGCCGTCCACGAGGCCGCCGTCGCAGTCCGAGTCCAGGCCGTCGCACAGCTCTGTTGCCCCCGCGTACACCGTGGGATCGAGCGGTCCGCAGTCCGACGCGTCCGGGTCGCCGTCCCCGTCGTCGTCCAGGTCCACGCAGTCCGGGACGCCGTCCGCGTCGGCGTCCGAGAAGAAGTCCACGAGGCTTCCGTCGCAGTCCGAGTCGATCAGGTCGCAGCTCTCGGAGGCGCCGGGCCCCAGGGCCGGATCGGTGTCGTCGCAGTCCAGGCACGCCGGCGCGCCGTCCCCATCCGCGTCCGCGAACTGGACCGAGCCATCGCAGTTGATGTCCTCGGTGTCCGAGCAGCTCTCCACCGCGCCGGGGTTGCGGCTCGGGTCCGCGTCGTCGCAGTCCCCGCCGATCAGGGTCCAGCCGGGGGGCGGAAGGCACGCCAAGAGGGTCGTGGCGGCGACTCCGAAGCCGTCGCCGTCCCCATCGAAGAGGAACAGGGTCTCGCCCACGCTGCCCGCTTCGTCGGTGAAGGTGTCGCAGTCGTCGTCCTGCCCGTTGCACAGCTCGGTCGCGGCGGGGCTGACCGCGGGATCGTCGTCGAGGCAGTCCGCGGCGTTGGACACCGCCCCCGGGGGCCCCAGACACGCCGACAGCGGCGCGGCGCCGTCCCCGTATCCATCCCCGTCCACGTCCGCGAACCAGGTGGGCGCATCCGCCGCGTCGTCCTCGTCCTGCAGCCCGTCGCAGTCCTCGTCACCGGCTGCGCACACCTCGTCCGCGTCGGGGTGCACCAGGGGATCCCCGTCGTCGCAGTCCCCCGCCCCCGCCGCGTAGCCGTCCGGGACCCCGCACGCCACGAGCAGGACCCCGGGGTCGCCGTAGCCGTCGCCATCGCCGTCGCCGAACACCGGCACCCCGTCCAGGGCCCCCGGCTCGTCCACCAGCTCGTCGCAGTCGTCGTCCAGGCCGTTGCACCACTCCGGCGCGCCCGGCCGCACGGCGGGCCTGGTGTCG
>CALAGR010000303.1 GCA_937891735.1 uncultured Pseudomonadota bacterium
GAGCGCGCCATCGCCGGAGCCTGGAGGGCGCTCGCAGAGCAGCGCGCACAGGACGCGGTGGCCGAGGCGGAGCGCGCGACCCGTCTGCTCCCGGACGACGCAGAGGCCTGGCACGTCCGCTGCCGGGCTCACATCGCCGTCGCGGACTGGCCCGCGGCGCTGGAGTCGGCGGGCATCCTGCGGCGCTTCGACCCGGCGTCTCCAGCCGCGCTCGAGCTCCTGGGACGTGCGGCGATCGAGGTGGGCGACCGCGACCTCGCCCACCAGGCGTTCACGGCCCTGGATGGACTGGAGCCGACCCTGCCGGGCCCGCGGGTCGGTCTGGCCCTCGTGTCCGCGCGGCTGGACCGGGACCCGGCCGCGGCCATCGCACACCTGGAGGTCGCCCTGGCTCGGGACCCGTCCCTGGAGCTGTCGGGGCTCCTCCTGCGGCCGCACTGGCAGCCCCTCGCTGAAGACGCGGCGTTCGTGCAGGCCCTGAGCGCGCTCCTGCAGCGCTGACCCCAAGCACGACGGCCCCCCCGCACGCGGAGAGGCCGTCGATTCGAAACCGCGTACGCGGTCGGCTACATCATGCCGCCCATGCCGCCCATGCCGCCCATGCCGCCCATGCCGCCGCCGTGGTCGTGACCACCGCCGCCCGCAGAAGCCTTCTGGGGGATCTCGGCGACCATCGCCTCGGTCGTCAGCATCAGGCCGGCGATCGACGCGGCGTTCTGCAGCGCCGAGCGGGTGACCTTCGTCGGGTCGATGACGCCCGCCGCCACCAGGTCCTCGTACACGCCCGTCGCGGCGTTGAGGCCATGGCCGCCTTCGGACTTCTGGACACGGTCGATGACGATCGCACCCTCGAGGCCGGCGTTGGCCGCGATGTGGCGCAGCGGAGAGGTCAGCGCCTCAGCGATGATCTCCACGCCGAACCGCTCCTCGCCCGCGAACACCAGCTCCTTGAGCGCGGCCGCCGCACGAACGTAGGCGACACCGCCACCGGGGAGGATGCCCTCCTCGACCGCCGCGCGGGTGGCGTTGAGCGCATCCTCGACGCGCGCCTTCTTCTCCTTCATCTCGATCTCGGTGGCGGCGCCGACCTTGATGATCGCCACTCCGCCCACCAGCTTCGCGAGACGCTCCTGCAGCTTCTCGCGGTCGTAGTCCGAGGAGGTCTCCTCGATCTGGGCCCGGATCTGCTTGACGCGACCAGCGATCGCGCTCTGCTCACCCGCGCCGTCGATGACGGTGGTGTGATCCTTGTCGATCAGGATGCGGGCCGCCTCGCCCAGGTCGGCCAGCTCGAGCTGGTCGAGCTTGACGCCCAGTTCCTCGGCCAGGACCTCACCACCGGTGAGGATGGCCATGTCCTGGATCATCGCCTTGCGCCGGTCGCCGAAGCCCGGGGCCTTGACGGCCGCGACGTTCAGCGTGCCGCGGATCTTGTTCACCACCAGCGTGGCGAGCGCCTCGCCGTCCACGTCCTCGGCGATGATCAGCAGCGGCCGGCTCGAGCGGGCCACCTTCTCCAGCACGGGGAGCAGGTCCCGCATGTTGGAGATCTTCTTCTCGTGGAAGAGGATGTAGGGGTTCTCGAGGACGACCTCCATGCGCTCCGCGTCCGTCACGAAGTACGGGCTCAGGTAGCCGCGGTCGAACTGCATGCCTTCGACGACATCCAGGCTGGTCTCGAGGCTCTTCGCCTCCTCGACCGTGATCACGCCCTCCTTGCCGACCTTGTCCATCGCCTCGGCGATGATCTCGCCGATGGTGGTGTCGTTGTTGGCAGAGATGGTGCCGATCTGGGCGATCTCCTTGCTGCCAGCGACGGGCCGGGACAGGTCCTTGAGCGCCGCGACGACGGTCAGCACAGCGGCGTCGATGCCCCGCTTGAGGGACATCGGGTTGTGGCCGGCCGCCACGAGCTTGCTGCCCGAGCGGAAGATGGCCTGACCGAGGATGGTCGCCGTCGTCGTTCCGTCACCAGCGACCTCGTTGGTCTTGCTGGCGACCTCCTTGAGCATCTGGGCGCCCATGTTCTCGAACTTGTCCGCGAGCTCGATCTCCTTGGCGACGGTGACGCCGTCCTTGGTGATCATCGGCGCGCCCCAGCTCTTCTCGATGATGACGTTGCGGCCCTTCGGACCGAGGGTGACCTTGACCGCGTCGGCCAGGGTGTCGACGCCGCGCAGGATCTTTGCGCGAGCGGTCGTATCGAAAACGATTTCCTTGGCAGCCATGGACTAGTCCTCCAGAACGATGCCGAGGATGTCATCCTCGCGCAGGATGAGATGCTCGATTCCGTCCACCTTGATCTCGGTGCCGCTGTACTTGCCGAAGAGGACGCGGTCGCCCTCCTGGAGTTGCAGGGACGCGCGGGTCCCGTCGTCCAGGGTCTTGCCAGCGCCAACGGCGAGCACGATGCCCTCAGCGGGCTTCTCCTTGGCGGAATCGGGGATGTACAGACCACCCTTCGTCTTCGTGTCGGAATCGACGCGCTTGACGAGAACACGGTCAGAAAGCGGCGTGACCTTCATCACTCTCTCCAGGATGCTCGGGGTCGGTCCCCGGCGATTGATTGATGTTGATGGGCCGCAGGAGAGCGACCAGCTACCCGGCTCTGGCCGGATCGGGGGCTGATTTAGTCACCCACCCCGGGGTGTCAAGCGAACCGATTTCGGTTTTTCAGGCCGCCAGGGCCGCGCGCTCTCGCTTCCCTTCGGCGGGCAGGCGGTAGAACCGCCGCAGCTCGCCGAGGAACTGATCGACCCCGCCCTCCAGGAGCGCCGCGAGATGGTCGGCGTAGCGGCGGCCCAGGTGGTGCGCGGCCCGGTACCGCTCCTGCTCGTCCGGGTGCAGGCCCGGGAGCGGCTCGAACGCGCCGAACAGCCGCCGCAGGAGCGGGCGCGCGCCGGCCCCGCCGTTGAAGGTGTGGTCCAGCAGCAGGACCGTGCTGGCCTTGTCCACCTCCGCCTGGATCTCCAGGTCGAGCATGCGGACCTGCCGCTCCTGCCGGCCCGACCAGAGCAGCAGCAGGAAGTGGGAGACACCCTCGGTGGCGTGGCAGTGCGCCTGCAGGGAGCCCTTCACGAGCCCCGCCTGGACCTCGTCGGCGAGGTACACCGCCACCTCCAGGCCATCGCCGGAGTCCTCGACCAGGACCTGCTCGGGGCTGCCTCGCAGCTCCGGCGCGGCGGCCCCCGACTCCACGAGGGCGTCCAGTCCGCCGGTCCCCACGAGGAAGCGCGTCACATCCTCGCCCGCCTGCACCGCGTAGATCGCCTCGAGGTGACGCTGGATGCCCCGCAGCGCGTCGCGCGCGGCGGCGGTCAATGCACCGACCCGCCGCCGTCCGAAGAAGGGGCCACGATCAGCATGCCCTTCGCCTCCAGCCGGCGCGCCACCCGCTCGTCGCCGGTGGCCAGCCACCGCTCGTACAGGGCCAGGATCTCCCGGTCGCTGTTGGCCGCGCTGCCGCCGCGCACGCCCTCCAGGACACCGACACATTCGTCGAAGCGATCACCCAGGGAGGCGAACACCGAGTCGTTCGAGAACCCACCGCCGGTCAGGACGGCGAGGTGGCGATAGGCGGTGGTGCCCAGCCCCGCGTAGTAGCCCCGGTCCACGGACGAGCGCCGCTCGAGCGACTCGCCGAAGAAGCCCAGCAGGTACAGGCTCGAGTCCGCCAGGTGCTTGAGCTCCGCGGCGCGGGCCCGGGGATCGCCGATCATCGCTTCGAGGAGCCGGATCCCGAAGGGGCGCTGATCCACGCGTTCCCCGCCGGATCGGACGAGGGTGCGGGTCCGGAGGAAGTCGACCAGGAGGTTCACGAGGTAGAACTCCGTGTGCTCCTCGAGCTCGCTTCCCTGCTCCGCAGAGGCCGCCTGGACCTTGTCGTAGAAGAACCCGAAGAGGTTCCCGTCAGCCACGATCTCCATGTGCGCTCCCTTCCGAGACTCCTTGTTCATCCTATCGACGTAGGTACGGCGGACTTGATTCACCACAACTCTTTCGTGTGCGCTCCGCCAGGCCGTTGACACCTAGGAGGCCTGCCCCTATCTTGCCGCGTCCGCCGACCGAGGTCGTTGGCGATCCCCTGGAGATCATATGGCTCGCGTTACTGTCGAAGACTGCCTCGAGCAGGTCGAGAACCGCTTTGCGCTCGTGCTCCTGGCCGCCCAGCGCACGCGTCAGCTCATGAAGGGTGACGAGCCCCGGCTCGAGTCCTCCGCTGACAACAAGGAAGCGGTGACGGCCCTTCGGGAGATCGCCGACGGCCTCATCACCCTGGACGACATGGCCTCCATGCGCCGCGAGAACGAGCGGGTCGATGCAGCCGAGCAGGCCGCCCTCGCCGAGAACGCCGCCCAGGCCCGTGCCGCCGCCCTCGCCCGCCTGCAGGCCAACGCCTCCGTGAACTCCTCGCCCGTCATGCAGGGCCTGCCCGACCACCTCAGGGAGCGCTAGAGCCATGGCCGACGCCTACGAGATCACGAAGCTCGAGCCCTACAAGTTCGACAGCCGCCTGACCGAGTCCGGTCTGGGCGACGGCCGCCTCAACGCGGACGAAGTGAACGCCTACCTGGCGGCGCTGCCGGACCTCACCGACAAGTCCGAGACGTTCGAGGTCTTCCTCGAAGAGGGACTGACCCCCGCGACCTCGCGCTGACCACCGGTCCGTGATGGCGGACTCGCGCGTTTGCCTGGACGGGTTCTCCCTCACGCTCGCCGACATCGACGCCGTCTGCCTGGACGGCGCGGTCGTGGGGCTCACCGAGCCCGCGCGGGTGGCGGTCGTCCGAGCCCGCGACGCCGTTGACGCGATCCTCGCCCGCGGGGACGTCGTGTATGGCCTCAACACCGGCTTCGGCGCCCTCGCGCATGTCCGGATCGAGGATGACCAGCTCCAGCAGCTGCAGCTGAACCTCGTGCGCAGCCACAGCGTCGGCGTGGGGGTGCCGTTCGACGTCCCGACCACCCGCGCGATCATCTTGCTGCGGGCGAACGTGCTGGCCGCCGGCCACTCCGGCACCCGCCTGGTGGTCGTCGAGCGGCTGCTCGACCTGCTCAATCACGGGATCCACCCGGTCATTCCGAGCCAAGGCAGCGTCGGCGCCTCCGGCGATCTCGCGCCCCTCGCACACCTCGCGCTGACCCTCATCGGAGAAGGCTCCGTGCACGGGCCCTCCGGCCCGCGGCCCTCGGCGGACGCCTTGGCGGACGCTGGCCTCGATCCCATCACCCTGCACGCAAAGGAGGGGCTGGCCCTCATCAACGGCACCCAGGCCATGACGGGGCTCGGTGCGTTGGCGGCCAACCGGGCCTGGCGACTGGCCCGCACCGCGGACGCGATCGGGGCCCTGACGGTCGAGGCGAAGCTCGGCAGCCGCAAGCCGTTCGACCCCCGGTTGCACCGGCTGCGTCCGCATCCCGGCCAGGCAGCCTGCGCCCGCAACCTCGCGCGGCTCACCGAGGGCGGCACCATCGGTGACTCCCACGCCGGGTGCGCCAAGGTCCAGGACGCCTACTCGCTGCGCTGCATGCCCCAGGTCCACGGGGCCGCCCGGGACACCATCGAGCACGTGCGCACCGTGCTGGCACGCGAGCTGAACTCGGTCACCGACAACCCGACCCTGTTCGCCGACACCGGAGAGATCATCTCGGGCGGCAACTTCCACGGCCAGCCGGTGGCCATGGTCCTCGACTTCCTGACCATGGCCGCCTCGGAGCTGGCATCGATCTCGGAGCGCCGGATCGAGCAGCTGGTAAACAGCAAGCTCTCCGATCTGCCGGCCTTCCTGGTCAGCGAGTCGGGCGTGAACTCCGGGTTCATGATGGCGCAGGTCACGGCGGCCGCCCTCGTGTCCGAGAACAAGGGGCTCTGCTTCCCCGCCTCGGTGGACTCGATCCCCACCTCCGCCAACCAGGAGGATCACGTCTCGATGGGTCCGATCGCGGCCCGCAAGGCCATGCAGGTGATCGTGAACGCCGAGCAGGTGCTGGGGATCGAGGCGCTGGTGGCGGCGCAGGCGGTCGAGTTTCACGCCCCGCTGGTACCCGCCGCCGGCGCCGCGGCCGTGCTCGCCGCCGTTCGGACCGTCGTGGCCCGGCTGCACAGCGACCGCGTCCTGAGCGCAGACCTCTCGGCCGCCGCGGACATCGTCCGTCGCGGGGGGCTGCTCGCCGCCGCGGAAGCCGCTGTGGGCCCTCTTCACTGACGAGTCCGGAACGCAAGAGGCGCTCTCCGGGAAGTCCCGAAGAGCGCCGTCTTGTTCCCGCGGACCTGCGACTGGTGAGGAGGAGGGGGGTCGGTCGCAGATCCTGGGTGGCGTCGCTTCCTCGGCGGTGAGGGGGAGGAGGGGTGCCGTCTCGAAACGAGAACGGAAGCTTCGCCTGTGACTCCAGCCTCTGGCTTGAGGGGGAGGGGGGCCAGCACCGAAGTGTGGCTGGAGTCGCGTATTGAAAGAGCGTTTCTGCACCAATGACTTTGCACGCGGTGTGCCAGCTCTGCAGATGCGCCGTTCTTTCTTCCAGATTTTGTTTGAAGTAGCTGAGATCGCACGCATTCCTCGTGAACCGAGGCCTCGCCCCCAGGCCTCACGCCCCAAGGTGCCCCGCCGAGCGTCTGGGTTTCTGGTGGGACGACCGTTTCATTCTGACTGATATTTCATTATGAAACCATCAGTGGTCCATCTTCTCGAGCGGCCGCGCCCTTCAGGTCACTTTTGCGGCAATCGACCAACGGCCCTAGAATCGAGGATCCCAGGGCGAGCCTGTGGACCGCGAGTGGGCTGTTGAAGCAGGAGACGTCGGTGAGAGAACTCGTCGAGCTGATGGTGAAGGCGCTTGTGGATCTGCCCGAGGAGGTCGAAGTCACGGAAGTCGTGGGTCGCCATTCGTGCGTGATCGAACTCAAGGTGGCGAAGGAGGACATCGGAAAGGTGATCGGCAAAAAGGGAGTCCACGCGCAGGCGCTCCGCACGATCATCTCCGCCGCCGGCGGCAAGCGAAAGAAGCGCTACGTCCTCGAGATCATCGAGGACCGCGACGACTGAGTCATGACGTCGAACGAAAGTGATGGACCACCGCCCCCCGCCTCGGGAATAGGCGAGCACGTCGAGGGGTCAGAGCTGTACCCGCGAGCTGAAGAAGCGGGCGGTGGCCCCGGACCGGCAGGGATCGACCCGGGCGCCATTCGCAACGGAGGAACGGCAAAGCCCATGGCGCATGCACAGCTGAAGTTGGTACCGCAGCCCTCTCCCGAGTCGATCTCGGACGAGGAGATCAAGACGATCGCGGCCCGGGACAAGGACCGTGCGTTCGACCTCCTGGTCCGCAAGTACCGGGACCGGATCTACTACCACGCCCTGTACATCACGAAAGACAGCCAGGAGGCGTTCGACGTCGCCCAGGACGTCTTCGTGCGTGGGTACCACGAGGCCCGGCTCTTCGACGATGGCTTCCGGATGAAGGCCTGGCTGTTCCGGGTCTGCACGAACCGTTGCTACAACATCGTGCGAGACAAGCACCGTCGCGGGGGGATCCTCGACCGCCTCGGCAAGGCGGATGAGGCACTTCGGGTGCACCACAAGGCCATCGACTCGGTGATCGCCCAGGAGCTCAGCGCCGAGATGATGGGCGCCATGGAGCAGCTGAGCGAGGAGCACCGGACCATCCTGATCCTGCGGTACTACGACGACCTGTCCTACCAGGAGATCGCCGACACGCTCGAGGTCAAGCTGGGGACGGTCATGAGCAGGCTCTCCCGGGCCAAGGTCAAGCTCGCCGAGTTCCTGAATCGAGAGGACCACACTGAATGAACTGCTGGCGCATCGAGAACCTGATCGTCCCTTTCCTCGACGGCGAGCTGCCGTCGGCCGAAGAAGGAGCCATCGCGGATCACCTGGAGGCCTGCCCGCAGTGCAACGGGCTCGTCGAACGAATCGCCTGCCTGCCCGACATCCGCCCCCCGGAGATCGACCCGGACATCACCGACGAGCTGCTCCAGGTGTTCGATTCGACCCTGCGCGACCGCATCGCGGCGTCCGAGGCCATCCTGGCCACAGACCTCGACAACGGAGCAGAGTCGAGGGCCTGGGGCGCTCCGATGCCCTCCGTAGCGGCTCTGCCGCGCTCCCGAGCCACCACCTGGATGACCGCGGCGGCGATGGGGCTGCTGCTGTCCCTGGCCGGCTGGAGCTGGGTCACCCAGCAGCGCATCGAGCAGCTGGAACAGTCCCTGGCGGATCGGGATGACCTGATTCGTCGGCTGGAGCAGGAGGTCGTGGCCACCCGGCTCGACCCGCGGGCCTTCCCGGTCACGGCCGGCTCCGACAGCTCGCCCGTCTTCCTTCAGCCCGGCGCACCCGCCGGCGCCACCCTGACCGCTTCGCCGTTCCTCATCCCCGCCTCGTACGGGCTGGCGAGCATCGAGTCGCCCCGCATCCTGCACTAGCAGCGCCGATGCCCGCATCCCCCACCATCTCCTTGTCGGCGGTCCTGTCCCTGGCCGCGGTGCTAGGGCTCGGTCCGATCCTGGCGTTCGCCGAGGACGCCCCCCGACCGCCCGCGCCGATCGGTGACTTCGCGGCGCGGGTGGCCCACATCGACCAGCTGCTCGCCACCGACCTGAGCGACGCCGAGGCCCGCAGCCTGTTCTCGGAGCTGCGGGGCCTGTTGCTGGCGCGGGTCGGTGACGACGTCGTCTCCGAGTCGGACCTGTACCTGGGGGCGATCCACGGGATGCTCCAGGCCGTCAACACCAGGCACGACGCGAGCGTCTCGCGGGTGGAGCACGCGCTTCCACCAGCCACGATGATGCTCAGCGAGCAGCAGGCGAGCCAACTGCGGCGGGATCTCGACGGCCAGATGACGGGCATCGGCATCGACTTCCGGCTCTACCCCGAGCAAGGGGTCCTGTTGGTGATGGAGGTGCTGCCGGGCTCTCCGGGCGACCGGGCCGGGATCCGCGCTGGGGATCGCATCCTGGCGGTGGACGGGATCGGCTTCGGCGGCGCGCGGGTGGACGACGTGCTCTCGCTGCTCCAGGGATCCGAGGGCACCTCGCTGACCCTGCGGGTGTGGCGAGGCGATGGCGAGGGGCAGTCGATGTTCGTCGTGGCCCTCAAGCGTGACGTCTTCCCCGTCCGGTCCGTGCACGACGAGATCGGGCCCGATCAGGTGGGGTGGCTGCACGTCTCGCAGTTCCACGCCCGCACCGCGGCCGAGGTGGAGGAGGGCGTCCTGCGTCTGCGCAAGCTGGGCGCGGATCGGCTCGTCCTGGACCTTCGCCACTGCCAGGGGGGTGATCTCCGCGCCGCGGTCGCGGTGGCGGACCTGTTCCTGGCAAAGCAGGCGGTGATCGTGCGGGTGGTGCAACCGGGGGTCGGCGAGGAAGACCTCGTCGCCAACCGGGAGCAGGTGATCCCCGAGGACCTGGTGGTCCTCGTCAATCGCTGGACCCAGGGATCCGCAGAGGCCGTCGTGTCTGCGCTTCAGGAGCACGCCCGGGCGTACGTCATCGGCGAGCGGACCATGGGCGCGGGGCGGGTCGAGACCCTGCTCCCGGTGGGGCACGGCCTGGTGCTTCGTGTGGCGTCGGTGCGCCTCGAGTCCCCCACCGGCCGCTCCTGGCAGGGCACCGGGATCCAGCCCGATCAGTCGCTCGAGGTCGAATCCGCCGTCGCGGTGCAGGGTCCGGACGGTGATCCGCCGGTCGGGATGGACCAGCAGTTCCAGACGGCCGTGCACTACCTGCAGTCGGAACGGGAGTAGTTCCGAGGCCCCGTCACCTTGACCGGCAACAGCCCCGACAAGTACCCTCAAGCCTCTGCGATCCGGGGCGATTACCCCCATGTGCAGCGACGGGGGGGCCCTGACCCATCCCGTCTGCGGAGCCCAGACTCCGAACGAAAAGGAGGCGGGGTTCTTGAGCCGCCGGTCGAAGACCCGCAATAAGAGCGTCGATCTCCTGGCCGAAGTCGCACGACTCGGCGCCAAGGGAGAGACCGGCATCCTCACGGTCGATGCGGGCAGCTGGGCGATCTGTCGGCTGTACCTGATGAGCGGCGAGATCATCGCTGCGAACGAGGACGACACCGACGCCCGCCTCGAGTCCCTTCTCGTCGACACCGGCGCGGTCGAGCGCCCGGTCCTCGAGCAGGTCCGCGCCTCGGGCGAGGGCCGCGACCTGGGGGACCTGCTGATCAAGGGCAAGCACGTGTCCGGCGCCGATCTGATGGCCGCCCGGACCCAGCTCTTCCGCGACGCGTTCCTGTGGGCCAGCGCGGCCGCTTCGGCCGGCATCGAGTTCGAGGCCCAGGACGCCGTCTTCCCGGACAACATGCAGTTCGGGATCGATCGCGACGCCCTGGTCGTTGACGCCAGGAGCTGGCTCGAGGCCTGCAGGGCCTCCGTGGATCTCCTGCAGGACGAGTCGGCGCTGGTGGTGGCCACGGGCGCGCGGCCCGAGGAACTCTCGACCGACACCTGGGAGCTGCTCTCCCAGCCGACCACGGGCGTGGCGCTGCTCCAGTCGATCGCCGCCTCGCGCGAAGCAGGCATGCGACTCATCGCGTCCCTGCTCGCCGACGGCCGGCTCGGCCCCCCCGGCGCGATCATGGAGCTGACCGAACTCGACACGGTGCAGCCGCTCGATCCGGAGGACGAGCTGGAGCTCGAAGCCGTCGAGCCCGACGTCGAGGCGCCCACCGCGGAGCTGCCGGAGGACGACTACGACCGAGCCGCCCGAGGCGACTTCATCAAGTCGTACGAGGTGCTGGACAAGGTGGACCTGTCTGGCGTCGCGCTCCTGGGGACCGAGCAGCACGACGGGCACGACAACTCCACCGCCATCGAGCTCGGCGACGAGGAGGAGGCCGTGGCCCTGGGCGGGGCCGATGAGGACGACAGGCTCGACGGTGACGGCTTCGAAGACGACGGGATCGACGACGTCATCGCAGCCCTGGACCAGGAGCGCACGCCGGTCACGTTCGAGACCGCGCCGCAGCTCGCCCGGCTCCACCAGGCGCAGCCTCCCCATGCGCCACCCGCGGGCGAGGACGACTTCGCGATGTTCGACACTGGCGACCCCAGCGACATCGAAGAAGACTTCGACTTCGAGGACGAGTCGGGGCTGGTGGAGCTCGCCGAGGATGACGAGTCCGAGCTCCTCGTCACCGGCGATCAGATCGACGTCAGCGTGGAGGACGCCGGACCGTTCGGGCGCGAAGAGCTGGCCGGCTTCCACGAGCGGATCGACATCTTCAACAACATCTTCCGCATCATCTTCCGCACCTTCTCCGAGCACATCGGCCCGGACAACTCCCTGCAGCGTTTCAACGCCCTGCTGTCCAGCAACCAGCGGCAGTACCCGGAGCTGTTCGCGGACATCCTGGTGGCCGATGACGGCTCGGTGGTGCCGGCGCCGCTGATCAACAACCTGTCGAACTGCACGGCGGGGGACTACGGCAGCCTGCTGCACCAGGGCCTGTACGAGCTGATCTTCAGCCACCTGTACGACGCCAAGGACATGCTCCCGGGCGACGTGGAGAGCGGAATGATGGAGCAGATCCTTGTGTTCGAGCGGCAGCTCCACCAGGGTTGAGCGCGGCATGAGCGCGCTGCTCCTCGATCTGGACGGCACCCTGATCGACTCCCGGCAGGATCTCGCGGCGGCCACCAACCGGCTGCTCGCCGAGCTCGGGCTGGCTCCCCTCCCCCTCCTTCAGGTCTGCCAGTACGTCGGACGTGGGGCGCGCTCGCTGGTGGGCCGGGCGCTCGACGCCGCCGATCCCGATGGCCTGGTCCCACGCACCGAGCCGATCCTGCGACGCTTCCTGGGACACTACGAGCAGGTGCTCCTGGACAGCACGGTGCCCTTCGCCGGAGTCCTTGCGGGGCTGGACGCCCTGCGTGAGGCGGGCGTGCCCCTGGCCCTGGTCACCAACAAGCCGATCCGGCCGACCCGCACGATCCTGGCTGGGCTGGGCATGAGCGACCGCTTCGACGTGGTGTTGGGCGGCGACAGCCTCCCCCAGAAGAAACCCGATCCGGCGCCGCTCCTCGCCGCTGCCGACCTCCTGGGAGTCCCCGTCGCTCGCTGCGTCATGGTCGGGGACTCCGACGTGGACATGGAGGCGGCGAAGAACGCCGGGGTGCTCGGGGTGTGGTGCTCGTGGGGCGGGATCCACCCGGACCGGCCGAGCCACCACGACCTCGTGGCGGAGTCCTTCGACGAGGTGGTCGCCCTGGCCCTGGGCCGCCTCAGAGTCAGCCCCTGACCTTGCTCCGGTTGGCGCTCATGCGACCCTCGGCGAGGCGCAGATCGTCCATCGTCACCGTCCCCTGCACGACGGCGCGGAGCCGCGCCCCGACCCACTCGCAGTACTCGGCGCTCTGTTCGCAGGTCAGCCAGCGCCGCTCCAGCAGCTCGCAGATCTCCGCCGTGGTGCCGGAGCCAGCGAACGGATCCAGCACGACGTCTCCGGGATCGCTGGACGCCGCCACGAGGCGCCGGATCAGCTCCCGGGGCTTCTGCGTGGGGTGCGGGGTCTTCTCCTCCATCCCGTTGTTCAGGATGGGGATCTCGATCACGTCCCGCGGCTTGGCCCCGAGGGCATGCGGCTGCCAGGTGTTCGACTTCTTGCCCTGCTGGAAGTTCGAGCTCTGGCCCTGCTCCCGGACCGGGTACCGGCTGGTGTGCGCGTTGTAGGGAATGCGCACCGCGTCGATGTTCATCACGAAGCTGCGGCTCTTCCTCAGGTGCAGCACCGACTCGTGGGACCGGCCCCAGTCCTTGCGGAGGTTGGCCTTGTTCCGGTAGTGCCAGACCAGCCACCGGCATCCCTCGAACAGGTCGGCGGAGGCCCACTTCACGTCCGCGAGCACCTCGCTGAAGCCCATGACGTAGGCGGTGCCGTCCGGGGTGAGCACCCGCGCCGCCTGCTCCAACCAGCGGCGGGACCAGTCCACGTACGCAGAGCGCGAAGCGAAGGTGTCCCACTCCGCCTTGGCCACCCCGTAGGGCGGATCCGCCACCACCAGCCGCACCGAGGCGTCCGGCAGGCCAGCCATCCAGTCCAGGCTGTCGCCGTGGTGAAGCGCGCCGCGCTCCGTACGGAAGACCTCGACGGCCCGCGTCACTCGCCGGACCAGATCGGGTCCAGGGCCTGCACGACGGAGGGCGGCGCGTCGCCGTTGTCCCGCCACCACCGATACCCGTCGGCCGTCATCCCCACGCCGTCGCCGCCCCAGCCCTGCAGGGTCGCGAGCACCTGCGCGGCGATGTCCGGTCCAGGCACCCCCGCCTCGGCCTGCGCCACCGCTCCCGGCAGGACCTGTGAGGCGAACGCGACCCGCTCGTCGATCCCGAGCAGCGGAGAGCAGAACAGGCCCGCCGGCCCAAGCTCCATGCCGATCGCCGCCAGCGCGTGCCGCACGAAGTCGGTGGCCAGCTCGCGGGCCTGGCGGTCCGCCTCGATCAACGCCTGACCCACGTCGTCGCCCGCGGGCACGATGGCCTCGGCGTAGATCTTGGTCTTCGGCTCCGTGCCCGACGGCCGGATCACCAGCCGGTGGTCGGGTCCCATCTGGAACGCCAGGACATCGCGAGACGAGCGATCCGTGCCCGACACGATGGGGCCGAAGACTCCGGCTTCGTCCTGACGGTCGTGGAAGGCGGTGACGGCCCGCCCCGCGATCTCGGTCAGCGGCGTGCGGCGCAGGGCCTCCTGGATCGCCAGGATGCGTCCGCGCCCCACCGCGCCCGCCATCACCAGGGGGATCTGCACGTTCGCGACCGCGCCGTGGGCCTTGTAGAGCTCCTCGAGGGCCTCCGCCAGCGAGCTGCCCTGGGCCTTTCGGACCGCCGTCAGCTCCGCCAGCACGAGGGCCGGCGGCACGGCGTCCTTGTCCCGGGTGCTCGCCCGCAGAAGGAAGCCGTGGCTCTCTTCGGTGCCGATCAGCACGTCATCGACGCTGCCCGTCACCCCCGAGCTCTCCCCGGTGGTCTCGAGCCCGTGCAGGACCCCGGCGATGTACTTGCAGCCCACGAGCAGGTTGTCGACGAGCTGGCCTCCCGCCGCGAGCACCACCCGCGAGAACAGCGAGGTGGTGACCTCGGTCTTGATCCCGATCTTTCCCGGCGGAGCCCCCTCAAACCGCGCGGCGGCCACCAGCGCGCTCAGCTCGTTTCCGGTCAGGAACCTCCAGCCGCCCTCGACCGGGGCCATGCCTCCGATGCGGTCTGCGTCGGGATCCGTGGCCAGGATCAGATCCGCGCCGATCCTGGTTCCGAGTTCCTCGGCCTGCTGCAGGGCGGTGGGGTACTCGGGGTTGGGCGCCCGGAAGCGCACCCCCGGGAAGCTGCCGTCGTGGGCCCGCTGGCTGGGAACGTAGTGGACCTCGAACCCCGCCCGCTCCAGCGCCTCGCCCACCGTCTGATCGCCGACGCCGTGCAGGTTCGTGAAGACGATGCGCGCCCCGCGCTCCGTGCCGGACAGGACCAGCGAACCGTCCGCGAGGTAGGCCTCGTGCAGGTCCTCTCCCACGAACCGCACGCGCCCGGTGGCCTGCGCCTCCTCCCAGCTGCACGACCTGACCTCCCGGACGGCCTCAACGAGGTCCACCATCTGCTCGTCGTAGGGCGGGACCTCCTGGGCCCCGAGCTCGGTGTAGAACTTGCCGCCGTTGTCGTCGGGGTGGTTGTGGGACGCGGACACGTTCAGTCCGCCCTGGGCCCCGAGCACGCGAATGAGGAAGGACAGCTCCGGCGTGGACAGGTAGCGGCCGCTCCCGGGCTCCGCCATGAAGACATCCACCCCGTTGGCCACGTAGATCGCCGCCGCCTGCTGGGCCAGATCCACCGAGCTCATCCCCAGCAGCGGGCTGCTCACCCCGGCCGGGAAGGCCTCCTTCAGGTCACTAAAGACCCGCACATCCGAGGCGATCACCACCGACAGGGAGGCGTCGGCGCCGAAGCGGGCGCGCAGGAACTCGATGTTGCCCTGCACCGAGGTGCCCAGTGTCCACGGGTTGATCCGATTGGGCCCCAGGCCCACGGGACCGCGGCGACCGCCGGTGCCAAAGGGCAGGACCCGGTAGAACGAGTCGAGCAGGAGGTCGAAGCGCTCCCGCTCGATCAGCGCCGACAGCAGGGGCTGGTACGAAACGAAGCCCGGCGCTGTGCTCCACAGCTCGATGGAAGCGAGGGCGTCGCGGGCCTGCCCAGGATCGGAAGCGATGGACGTCATCCCGGCGAGGAGCCGCTCGCGGGCGGCGGTGGTCAGGGCGGTCATGGCTGGTTTCCTCTCGCGGAGCGGACCGGCTCCAGCGCGCGCGCGGAAGGGTACCAGCAGCGCCCTTGTGCGGCCCCTGGCGCTCCGCTACGTTGCCGCGCAATGCGCCGGACCCCAACAATTCTCGTCGTTTGCACCCTGATGGCGGCCTCTTCGGCGGCGGTCTCGGGCGCGCAGACTCCTCCGCCCTCCCCTGTGATCGATCCGGCGCTCGCTGCCCATGTGTCCGCGGCGGGCCTGCAAGCCATCGGCAATGGCATCGCGGCCGTGATGCCGACCGGCATCGAGGTGATCGGGCTCGAAGGCGAGTTCGACTGCGACCCGGAGACCGCCGGGGTCCTCGAGTATTCGGTGGACCCGCTGACGGTCAACATCTCCACCGACAACGTCAGCATCACGCCGTCGCAGGGGCGCCTGGACATCAACCTCGACATGACGCTGTGGTCGACCGAGGTGTCGGTGACGGCCAACGGACCGTGCCTGTTCGAGCTCAACGAGGCGTGCACCTTCGCCCTCGCCCCCACCGCGCTCAACGCAGACATCGCGGTGGTCCTGCAGCTGGAGAACGGCGAGCTGACGGCGGCCGTGGACAGCTTCTCGTTCACCCACGGCAACTTCGGCAACCCCATCGACACCGGCTGCGTCCTGGGCGACGCGCTGGAGACCCTGGGGGGCTACGGGATCGACCTCATCGGCTCGGTGCTCGACGGCGTGATCGACGCGCAGCTCGGCGAGCTCGAGACCCAGCTCGACGACATGCTCGGCGGGCTCGCCCAGTCCCTGGCCCTGTCCGACACCCTGGACATCCTCGGGGCTTCGCTGCAGTACGAGATCACCGCCTCGACCCTGACGGTGGATGACACGGGGCTCGACATCGGCTTCACGGCGCACTTCGCCACGGACGCCTTCGGCCCTTGCGTCGTCGAGTCGGGCCCGTTCGTGCCGTCCGCCCACGACATGCCCCCGCTCACGGGCCTGATCCCCGGGACCTCGGCGCCCTACCACATCGCCATCGTGGCCTCCCAGGACCTGCTCAACGAGGCGATGTACGTCGCCTGGCAGGCCGGCGTGCTCTGCCTGGAGCTGGGCGCGCTGTCTCCCCTGCCCCTGGACACGAGCACCCTGCTGGGACAGGACCTGCCCGACCTGGTCAACGAAGTCTGGCCCGAGCCGCTGGTCCTGGACATCCGCATCAGCGCAGACACGCCTCCTGTCGCCGTGTTCGCCGGTGGCCCCCGGGTCGAGGCCGACCTCAACGTCGATGTGTACGGCGACGAGCTGGACCGCCTGACCCGCCACTGGGGTCACGGCATGCTCATGGAGGCGGGGGTCGACATGGAGATCACCGACGGTGACCTCGTGGTCGATCTCGCCTTCGACCTGGAGACGAGCCTCGGGATCTCCGTGTCGTACAACGAGTGGCTGCCGTCGGCGATCCCCGAGCAGTTCGCGGCGAACCTGCCGGGCCTGATCTCCGCGGGGCTGTCGACCCAGGGCTTCGACCTGGAAGCGGGCCTGATTCCGCCCTTCCCGATGCCCGGCTTCAACGGCTTGACCCTGACCGACCTGGACATGCGCGTCATCGGCGAGGAGTCGGACTACCTGGGCGTGTACGGCTGGATCGACCCCACCGTGGTCACCGCGATGCAGATCGGTCCCATCGACCTGGGCGGCGTGGGCTGTGGCGACACGGGCGGGGGCGGCGACATCGTCATCCCCGGCTGCGAGGACGGCCTCGGCTGCGGCGGCGGCGACACCGGATGTGGCGGGGACACCGGCGGCTGCGCCGGGTGTGGCGGCGAAGGAGGTGGCTGTGGCGGCTGCTCGACCTCGCGGTCCGCGGCGCCCCGCATGCTCCTGCTGTGGATGCTGCCGGTCCTCATCGCGACCCGACGACGCCGCAGCGCCTGACGGGACTCCCTGCGACGGGCGGTCAGCTGGGCGAGCCCACCTGAACCAGCACCTGCTCCACGAGGCCATGGGGGCTGCGCACCTGGTCGAGCGTGTACTCGTCGAAGATGTCCAGCATGCGCAGCTGGATGCGGTCCCAGATCGGGACCTGGGTGCAGTTCCCCGCCACCGTGCATCCGTCGTTGCCGTCGTCCTGGCACGAGACCATGTGAATCGGCCCGTCCACCGCCTCCATGATCTGGCGGAAGGTGATGAGGTTTGCAGCCCGGGACAGCCGGTAGCCGCCCCTGCGCCCGGGCTGGCTGAGCACGACGTCGGCGTCCACCAGCTCGCGCATGATCTTCGACAGGAACGCCTGCGGAACCGCCATGGCGGCGGCGATCTCCGAGATCAGGACCAGGCTGTCGTCGGGTCGACCCGCCAGATACGCGAGCGCGCGCACCGCATAGTCGGCCTTCCTCGAAATGTGCATGCTGGCTCCGCCCCCTCGATCTGCTCTGCGAACCCGGAAGGATTAGCCCGCAGAGTTTCGACTGACAACTCCGGCGTCAGCCGCCCAGACCGAGGCGATCCCGAACCGCCTTGCGATCCGACTCGAACTTCAGCGCCGAAAGAAGGACGTCGAAGTTCTCCTCGTCCGCGATCCGGGGGTGCAGGAAGACCAGGGCATCCACCCTGTCCCGGGAGAACGAGAACAGCTCGAGCAGCGATGCAGCCTCGGTCGAGGTCACCTGGCGCCCCTGCAGGCCCTGGCGCAGCGACTGGAGCTTGCCCTCGTTGAAGGGCGCCGACTCGATGCGGCCCTTCAAGGCGCGCAGCTCGGTCGGCGTCAGGGCCCCCGTGGCCCGCGCGCTGCCCTCCACCGGAACCACCACGGTCTGCTCAGCGGGCTCGGCCGGAAGCGCCAGCCCCTCGGCGCGCAACCAGTCACGCAGGTCCTGCTCGCCCTGGAGCTGCCCGATCGCCACGAGCGCGTCCCGCAGCCGGGACCGGACGACGGCCAGCTCCTGGCGCGCGCTGTCGCTGCCCGGGGCGGCCGCCGCGACGAGGCCGACTTCGAGCTGGATGAGGCGCTCGATCGCCTCCTCGATGGCCGCGATCACGGCCTCCGATGCGCTCGGCGCCTCCACCGATGCGCTCGGCGCCTCCACCGGCTCTGCCTCCTCGAGGGGCTCCGGGACCGCGGGCGCAGGCTCGCTCGTCGCCGACCCGGTCAGCGCTTCCTCGTCGCTCTGGGCGCGCACCGGCCCGGCGAGCACGAGGCCGGACAGGAGGGCGAGGATCAGGGTGTTGGTCCGCACGTGGATGCCCATCTATCGCAGTCTGCACATGACGTCCAGTCCCATCAGTGGGACCGACACCGTTCCGAGAAGCCTTCTTGGTATCCAAGACGGCGCAGCACCACACAATCTTCGACCGTCAGCTCACGCTGGCTGGCGTGCGTCTGGACGGGCCCCACGCACAGGGTCTCCCGCAGGGTCGCCAGCTGCGCGCGCTTCTCCTCCAGCTTCCAGGCGGCGCCGGGCCGGCGTGAGAGGTCATCCCGCTCGTCGGGGTCGTCTGTGAGGTAGTACAGCTCCGTGGGATTGCCGGCCCCGCCGTCCACGAGCTTCCAGGCCCCGTCCCGCACCGCCGATGCGACGATGGCTCCGCGTCGGCTCTCGGCGAGGGTCAGGCGCTCCAGCGGGCCGCGCAGGGCATACTCGCGCGTCAGGGACGTGCCCTGCCAGCCTCCTCCTTCGGGCGCGCCGGCGAGCTGGGCGAGGGTCGGGGCGACGTCCACGAGGCGGACCGGATCGCCCACGCGGCGCCCGGAGTGCACGTCGGCGTCGGGGGCGCGAATCAGGAGGGGGACCCGCAGCAGCTCGTCGCTCAGGCCTGCGCCGCGCCGCGGCTCCGCGTCCAACGTCGTGCCGTGCAGACCCATCACCACCACGGCCGTGCGGTCGAGCAGATCGCGGCCGTCCATGTACGCGAGCAGCTCGCCCAGGCCCCGATCCATCCAACCCACCTCGCCCCGATACAGGGCCTCTGCGCTGGGCCCGGAGGACCCGCTCCCGCCGGACGCCTGGGCCACGGGGTCGCCGGCGGCCCGCGCGAGCTCGGGGTGCTCGACGAACGGCCGGGAGGGGTCGCGGTACTCCAGCATCAGGAACCAACGCTCACCGCCGTGGCGTCGCAGCCAGTCGATGGCCTCGGACGAGACCCGGGGCGCGTCCCGGTAGTAGCGGTCGGACACCGTGGGGCGCCCTGACGAGCGCTCCCAGGCCCGCCGGATGGCGTCGTAGAGCATCAGCCGATACTCCGCCTCGCCCGCGCGCAGGACCCACCGGGGCCGCAGGAACCGGAAGGTGTCGAAGCCCTGGTCGAAGTTGAAGGAGGCGGTCGCGTCCACGCTCGTGACGAACGCTCCGGTCGTGTAGCCGTAGTCCCCCAGGACCTCCGCGATGGTCTCGACCGAGTCCGGCAGCACGGCCGTGGGCCCGATGGCGCCGTGGGCGCAGGGCACCTGGGAGGACAGCACCGAGGCGAAGGACGGCCGGGTGCTCGGGCTGTGCGCGATGGCCTGCTCGTACACGGTGGACTCGGCGGTCAGCCGCGCGAGCGTCGGAGTCAGCAGCGGGTCCTGCTCGAAGCCATCGGCCCGCAGATCGTCCACCACGATCATCAGCAGGTTCGGCCGATCCAGCAGCGACTCTGCGATGGGGCGCGGCGCCACGTCCTGACCCGCTCGGTTGTTGATCATCGTGCCGACCGCGAACAGCAGCGTGAACGCCACGAGGGCCAGGTAGACCCCCACGCTTCCGAGCGGGTGCAGCAGGAACGAGAAGAAGGTCTTCTTCAGGGCGTTCCTGGTGAACAGGTACATGACCGCGGCGAACAGGCCGAAGGCCAGCGCGATGCCGAGGCGGTCAGCGTCGCTCAGCGCCGCCCCGCCGCTGAAGTCCCGCTCGCCCACGAACTCGGCGACGGCGAGGCCCCCGCCGCAAAACACCACGAGCCACGCCACCGTCCAGGATCGCGCCGGCTCCGGGGGCTCCTGGAACGCGACGCTGATCAGGACCGCCACGACGGACAAGACCAGCCCCGCGAGCAGGCCCGCGCCTCCATAGAGCAGCACCGCCTGCACGAGTCCGGAGTAGTCCTTCGTGCCGAACGCCTGGGTGAGAACGTGCAGCGACTCGACGAGCCCCACGCTGGCTCCGCCCAGCAGGGCGCCCAGGATCGGCGGGACGGCAGCGCTGCGAATCGATCCGCTCATGACCTCAGGCAGTCTCCGGTCGCGTGATCGTAGCTCCGGACGCGGCACGGCCCCGGGACCGAAGTCGCCGGGGCCGTGCGAAGAGACGACCCGCCCCCCCGAGGAGGGCGGGCCTGATCCCGGGTCTGTGCGGACCTAGTCCTCGTAGTCGTAGTCCGACTCGAACTGGACGGACGCGCGCACGCTGAAGCTGAACCGGTAGGTCAGGTGCAGCGACGTGTACAGGCTGAACTGGGTGCGCGTGTCGATGAGGTCGATGTCGTTCGGGTTCGTGGCGCGGGCCCAGGCGAAGTCGATGCCCAGGAACTCGCCGCCGAGCGCGAAGTTGTCGTTGAAGTAGTACTCGGCACCGAAGGCGATCTTGAAGCCGGTGGGGCTGAGCAGCTGCTGGTCGTAGATCAGGTAGTCGATGGCGTCGTCCGAGTTGGCCTCGCCGTCACCGTGACCGGGGGGAGACGCCTCGTAGTCGCCATCCTCGGAGATCGACCCGATGTACTTGTAGAACTCCAGCATGACGAACGGCGGGGCCTTGCCCTTGGCGCGCTCGATGAAGAAGAACTTGGCGCCGATGTCGAGGCCGAACTGCAGCGCGCTGCCGCTGTCGTCGTCGAGGTCGAGATCGTTGTCGTCGTTGTTGGGATCGAAGTCGTACGCGTAGGAGGTGCGCTGCATCCCGAACCCGATGAACGGGACGATCTGGTCACCCTTGCCCAGGCCGATGCCGAAGTGGATGTTGATGCCCATGCGCGGGAAGGCACCCTTGGACCACGCGGGACCATTCGAGTTCCAGCCGGTCAGGCCGTTGCTCGCGTAGCCACCCAGGTCGCCCATGCGCCAGGTGTTGATGAGGTTGAGGGAGACCGCGGAGGCCTCCTTGGGCGCGCTGACGAGCCCGATGAACAGAGCGGCGGCAGCCACCAGCACAAATCGCGACAGGTTCCGAGTCATGTACCTACTCCCGAGGTCGAGATGTTCGAGGGTGCTCCCCAGCCCCCTCCAGATTCAATTGCCTTGAGCTGTCGCCACGAGCCATTTCCGTATGCCCGTAAGCTGCGCGGGTGATACCACCGGGGCACGAGGGGGGCAAGGGACAAGGATCACTCTGAGACAAGCCGTGACAAGATCGCCGAACCCAATCCGGCGAGGCCCGGCCCGTCAGCATCTGCGTGCACGCCCAGGACCACTCCCTGCTCCTCGACCCAGGGCTCCGGTCCGATCCCCAGCCCCGATATGGGAATGATCCGCAGATCGGGGGCCAGCCCTGCACGGGCACCCGGCCAGTCGGTTCGCCGCTCCAGGCGGGCCACCCGGGCGTCCTGCTCCAGCGCCCGCCCCAGCCGCTCCAGCGCCGCCACGCCTCGCGCGGGTGGGATCCCCGAGCGGATCCGGACCGCGCCGTGGGCGCCCAGCGTCAGCAACGCGGCCTCCTGCCCCAGCAGGTCGCCGGGATCGAGCAGCTCGTCCGCGATGGACAGCCCGCGCACCGAGACGAGGGTCAGCTCCGCGTCGGGAGCGGCCACCGCCACCTGATCCAGGGCAGCTTCGATGCGGTCCAGGCCGCGATCCGCGCGATCCGGCCGCCCCAGCAGCTCGGCCAGCTCGGGCACCCCGAACAGCACCAGGGCCGCATCCCAGTGGCTGAGGGCCCAGACCGCCTGCTCCGTGCGCAGGTCGACGGCCTCCAGCAGGTCCCCCTCCAGGGCCTCCCAGGGCAGCAGGCCCGCCGCGACGGCCGCGCGGTCGCCGTAATGCGCCGACGTGCGGGCTCGCCCCACCCGCTGCTGGAGCTCGAGCGCGGCGGCGGTGGGGTGCGACAGCGGCAACCAGGGGGTGCCCGCGTCGGCCGAGAGGGGCTGCAGCACCAGCGTCAGCGGGTCCAGGCCGTGGGTCCAGATCCGGGTCCAGCCCCAGGCCTGGCGTCCGCCCGGGCCCTGCACGTCGATGCGCAGCGGCTCCGACCAGCCCCCGACCTCCAGCGCCACCGACGCAGAGGCAGGCGCCTGCTGGCGGATCTGCCCATCGGCCACCTCGAGGACCGCGGGCTCCAACGCCAGGGAGGGAGCGCCGACCGGCAGGGCCAGCACGGACCCCCGTGGGGAGGCGACGGCGGACACCTCGAGCACCTGCGCCACCCCCCGGGCCCCCACCGCGAAGGCGGGCCCGTCGACCGCCCACGGGCCGGGCAGCACCGCCCCCACCACCTGCGTCACCCCACGGGCCGGCGTGGGGGGGAAGTCGTGAGGCACGCCGAGGATCACAGAACGCGGCACCCCTGTGGTGGTGACCCAGAACGGGGCACCCCGGCGCGGACCCACGCCCCACTGCCGCTGCCCTGCGGCCGGGTCGGGCGCCTGGAAGGTCACCGCGCCGTCCGCGAACACCCCGTGCTGCCCGGGGGACGTGCCGGTGACGAGGGTCGCCCACGCCGAGGCGGATCCACCGGCGCCGGTGTCGAGACCCCGACAGCCCTGAGCCACCAACGCCGCGAGCCGGGGGCGCGCCAGGGTCTGCGCGCAGACCGACGGTCCGAGGCCCTCCACGGCGACGATCACGGCGCGCCTGGCAGGCGACCGGGGAGGCGTGGCCCGCCCGCAGCCCAGGGTCGCCAGGATCAGCAGCAGCAGCAGCGTCCGGTCAGGACGAGGGGCCACAGCTCTCGGGCATCTCGGTGAACCGCTCGTCTTCGGGGAAGTCGCGGCGGGATCGCGCCAGGGCATCCACCCGCTCCTCGTTCAGGCCGAGCCGGCACAGCGAGATGAGCAGATCGAACCGCCAGGTCGCGTCCTCGGGCGACAGCACCGCCGCCCGACGGTAGTGCGCCAGGGCTTCGGGCTCCCGCTCCAGCCGGCTCAGGACCATGGCCACGAGGTGGTGCAGCGGTGCGTCGTCGGGGCGGGCCGCAAGCGCCACCCGGGCCGCGCGTTCGGCGTCCTCGTACTGACCCATCTGCAGCAGGTGCCCCGCCGCAGCGGCGGCCGCCCCGGGATCCGGCCGACCGTGCTCCACCACGCCCCGGAAGGCGGCGGCGGCGGCGTCGGTTCGACCGAGTCGGAGCAGACCCAGGCCGCGGTAGTAGGACGTGAGCCCTCCGCCGACGGCCTCGGCGCCGGTCTCGGCGGTGGCCTCCACGAGCCCGGTCCAGTCCGCCGCCTGCTCCAGCCGCTCGAACAGCTGGCGCCGGTAGGCCGGGTGCTCGGGATCCTGGTCCACGGCCCGGCGAATGGCCGTCAGCGCTGCGGGGGCGTCGCCGATCTCCGCCAGGAGCGTGCTCACCTGCCACGCCAGCGCAGCCGAGGGCATGGTGGACTCCAGTTCCTCCAGCAGGGTCCGGGCGCCCTCCAGATCCTGCTGCGCGACGAGCACGAACGCCCGGGCGCGGGTCACCTGGGGATCCGCCGGGAGCTTCAGGTCGATCCGCCGCACCAGGCCCGCGGCCGCCGACACGGCCCCCCGACCCAGCAGCCCGTTGACCAGGTGCACCGCCACCCACCCCTCCGGGCGGAGTCGCAGCGAGCGCCGGAGCGCGCTCTCGGACTGCAGGGTTCGCCCGCTGGCGGCGGCGGCGATCCCGAGCAGATGCAGCGCGTCCGGATCCCGCGGGCTCTCCTTGATCTGGGCCATCAGATCCTTGCGGGCCCCGTCGGGATCGCCCGCCTTGAGGCGGAACCACGCCCGGGCCAGCCGCGGGTCCGCGCGCATCGCGTCCCGCAGCGGGAGCATGGCCACGCCATCGAGCCCGTCGTGCGCTGGCTGGGCAGCGCGAGCGGGAGCCGCGAGGAGAAGCACGAAGAGGAGGAGGAGGAGCCGCACCAGAACGGGCGGGAGGATACCAACATGCGGGAGAGGCGCCATCGAAGCGTAGACGGACGAGGAGCCGCGACATTCGACGCAGGGGGGCCGTGTCGCGGTCGCAGATCCCGGGTGCTACGTTCCAGCCGTGCCTTTGCCACCGATTCTGCACGCCGAAGACGGCCTGAACGAGGGACAGGCCATCGCCGCGAGGATCCGTCAATGGGACGCCGGGGAGACCCGGGGCCCCTACACGATGGAGCTCTACCCGACGATGACCTGCAACATCGACTGTGTGTTCTGCGACACGACGTATCGCAAGGGCAAGCAGACGGGCGAGCTGACCCCCGACCAGTACTGGACGATCCTGGACGACGCGCGGGACCTGGGCGTGCGGCGGGTGTTCATCCTCGGCGGCGGCGAGCCCCTGGTCCGCAAGGACGTGACGCCCGAGCTGATGCGCCGCATCAAGGACTACGGGATGGAGGGCCACATCGCGACGAACGGCACGCTGTTCGACGAGGCCCTCATCGACCAGGTCATCGACACCGGCTGGGACGAGCTGCACTTCTCGCTCGACGCGCCCGATCCCGGGGTCAACGACTACCTGCGGGGCCGCAAGGGGGTGTTCGAGAAGGTCGCCCAGACGATGTGCCGGATCCACGGCAAGAAGCACGCCCTCGGGCGGGGGCCCCAGGACGCACCGCGCATGCTCGTGCACGCCGTGGTGACCAACAAGAACTACTGGATGTTCGCGGACATGGTCCGGTTCGCCAGCGCCGTGGGGGCCTTTCGGGTCAACTTCGACTACATCATCGCGTACCGGCCCGAGCAGCACGCGCTGACGCTGTCGGACGACGAGAAGCGGCAGGTCCCCGCCCTCGCCCGCGAGGCGATGCAGGTCGCGCAGGAGCGTGAGATCATCACCACCCTGGACCAGTTCCTGCTGCCCGAGACCATGGACCGGGGCGCGATGACGTTCCCCCAGAGCGGGCCCGCGGACGCCCAGCACGCCCCCTGCCTCAACCCCTGGTACTACCTCGTGGTGCAGCCCAACGGCGCGGTCAGCCCCTGCTGCGTGATCACCGGCCAGGGCGAGTCGGCGGGGGATGGCCTGGCCGCGGTCTGGAACGACGGGGCGTACTTCTCGTCCCTTCGGGAGTCCATGAAGGCCAAGGAGATGACCGACCTCTGCCGGAACTGCTCGATGTCGATCATCTCGCGCAACGACTACATCCGCGAGTCGTTGCCGTGAACCTCAACCTCGAGCTGACCGACCTGTGCAACGTGAAGTGCCGGTTCTGCGGGCAGGCCGACAACCCGAAGGTGCACGGCTTCCAGGCCAACAAGTTCATGAAGTGGGACGTCTGGAAGGCGTCCATCGACGGGCTCGCGGACTTCGAGGACGAAGTGGACCTGTGTCCCCACTGGCTCGGCGAGCCGACGCTGCACCCCGAGTTTGACCGGTTCGTGCGCTACGCCTTCGAGAACAACGCCGGGAACCGGCTGTTCCGGCACTTCAAGCTGCACACCAACGGCACGCTGCTCGACGCGGATCGCATCGACACGCTCCTGGACTGCGCGAACATGCCCGACCAGGCCCCGGACACGTTCGGGTTCGTGCACTTCTCGGTCGATGCGTACACCCCTGCGGTGTACCTGCAGCTCAAGAAGGTGGACGTCGGCGCGCGGGTCTACGCCAACATCCGGGCCCTGCTCCGACGCCGCGAGGAGCGTGGGCTGCAGTGGCCCCGAATCACCAACGCGTTCATCGTCACGCCCGAGAACCGGCACGAGGCCCGGTGGTTCCTGGACTTCTGGACCCGGGTCTTCCAGGGGCTCGACCTGCCCTTCGACGTGGTCTACGACTGGCCCCTGCGGTTCCGGGACAACCTGTACTTCCGGCGACTGCACCAGGCCGAGCAGGCCGACGCGGACCGGCTGCACCGCGCCGTGCTCGACGAGCTCGGGGTGCTCGGTCTGGATGAGGCTGGCGCCTTCATCGAAGAGGCGTTCTGATGGCCACTCACGGCGAGGATCGCAGGCCCTGCGCGGGTCTGTGGAACACCCCGATGGTGTACGTCAACGGCGACGTGACGACCTGCTGCCTCGATCAGCACCTCGACAACAAGCTCGGAAACATGGCCGAGCAGTCCCTCAGCCAGATCTGGAACGGGCCCACCAACCACCGGTGGCGCCTGCTCCACGTCCTTGATCGCTACGAGGAATCGGGCCCGTATTGCGGCGCCTGCAACTGGCGTTCGGCTGGAGCCATGCCCCACGACAAGGTCACGGCCTACCTCGAGAAGGCCGGTGAGACAGAGGCCCTCGCGGCCTACCGCGCGCGCTGGGGGCTGCCCTCCTGAGCACGTTCGGGCGTGACCCGCCCGTCCCGACTGCCCCGACTGCCCCGACTGCCCCGACTGAGCCAACCGTCCCGAGTGATTCGGCATTCCGAGGATGCCCAACTTTCGTATAGTCGCCCCAGATCACGGATCAGCGGAGCACCATGACGGGCGATCGACGGCGCTACATGCGGGAGGCCTGCCTCATCTCCGCCCATGTGCGGCACGGCAAGCGGATCTACGAAGGCACGGTGCTCAACGTCTGTGAGGACGGCGCCTTCGTCGTCACCGGCGCGCCGTTCGACGAAGACGCGTCGGTCCAGCTCCGGTTTCGACACCCCCGCACCGACGCGACGGTCAAGGCCCGCGCGGTGGTCTGTCGGCGCGTTCGTCCCGGACAGGGGCAGACGGGACTGGGCCTCCGGCTCCTCGACGAGCTCACCAGCCTCGAAGCCCACGCCGGCGCGGTTCCGTCCCACTCGGGGACCTGGTCGCGCCCCGACGCCGCCTCGCAGTCGGGCACCTGGAGACGCGTGGACATGGAGATCGCCTCGGACACCTCGGGCTCGTTCCCGTCGGTCGAGGACATCTCCGAGCCGTTCGCGGGACCCGAGCGCCGGGGGCCCGCGCGACATCCCGCTCCGCAGGTCCGCGTGCGGGTCCAGGCCGCCGGCGAGCTGGCCATCACCGGCGCGGTTCAGGACGCGGCGGAGGGCGGGTTCTCCGTCGCCACGGACCGGCCGCCACGGGTGGGCAAGCTCGTGCGGGTCGAGCTGGACAGCCACGAAGGGGGCCGCGGCGCCGGAGTCGAGCTGACGGGCAGGGTCATCTGGATCCGGGAAGAGACCGGGCTCGACGGGAGCCCGCGCGCCTTCGGGGTCCAGATCCTGCACTTCGGGGGGAGCCAGCATCGGCTGCGGTACGGCGAGTTCCTGGTGTTCATCAAACGACGCGAGCCGCGCCTCAAGACGGTGCGCTGACCGCGCCCACAGCGGCCCGGCCCCCTTGACTACACTGCGCCCGGCGCGCACCCGCCGCGCAGCGGAGCACTCATGAGTCCCCCACCCCTGCCTTCGGGCGAGCGCATCCTCGTCACCGGAGGCGCTGGCTTCATCGGCAGCACCTTCGCCGCGCGCGTCATCGAGCAGAACACCATCGTCGCGCTCGACACCTTCGACCGGGACGCGCTGCGTTACCACCCGGGCCTCAAGGAGCACCCCAACTTCGAGGTCGTGCGGGGCTCGATCCTGGAGCCCGACGACCTTCGCGCCGCCATCGACGGCTGCACGATGGTGGTGCACTGCGCGGCCATCGCGGGCGTGGACACGGTGATGAACCACCCGAGCAAGGTGATGCGGGTCAACCTCATCGGAACCTGGAACGTGCTCGAGGCGGCGGCGGCGCACGGTGAGCTCAAGCGGTTCATCGACTTCAGCACCTCCGAGGTCTACGGAGCCCACGCCTGGGAGGTGACCGAGGGATCCGACGCGGTGGTCGGGGCCGTCGGCGAGGCGCGCTGGACCTACGCGGTGAGCAAGCTGGCCGCCGAGCACTCCACCTGGAGCTTCCACAAGGAGTTCGGGCTGCCCACGGTGACGCTGCGCCCCTTCAACGTGTACGGGCCCCGCCAGATCGGAGAGGGCGCGGTGCATCGGTTCGTGCGTCAGGCGCTCTCCGATCAGGAGATCACCGTGCACGACGACGGCAACCAGGTCCGGTCCTGGTGCTACGTGGACGACTTCGTGGACGCGCTGCTGCGCGCCTGCGTCATGGACGGGGCGGTCGGCCACTCCTTCAACATCGGAAACCCCCGGGCCACCGTCACGACGCTGCACCTCGCCTACGCGGTGCTGCGGGCCGTGGGGCGGCAGGTGCCGGTTCGCTTCGTGCCCTGGGGCAAGGCCAACGTGCACCTGCGTGTGCCGGACATCTCCTTCGCCCGCAACGCGCTGGAGTTCGAGCCGTCCATCGACCTCGCCGAGGGGCTGGCCCGGACGGTGGCGTGGTACCGCGAGCTTGACGACGTGGACCGGCTGCCTTGAAGCCCGTCATCCCCCTCGCCCGGCCCGACCTGGGGCCCGACGCCGCCGCGGCGGTCGCCGATGTGCTCGCCTCGGGGTGGCTCGTGCAGGGCCCTGCCGTGGCGGCCTTCGAGGGCCTCGTGGCCCAGCGGTGCGCGGTGCCCCACGGCGTGGCGTGCAGCTCCGGGACGGCCGCCCTGCACCTCGCGCTGGAGGCGCTGCAGCTGCCCCGGGGCAGCAAGGTGGTGGTGCCCGGCTACACCTTCCCCGCGACCATCAACGTCGTGCTGCTGAGCGGCCTGGTGCCGGTCATCGCCGACGTGGATCCGGCGACCTTCAACGTCGACGTGGACTCGGCCCTGCGCGCGTTCGACGGGGACGACGGCTCCACCGACGGATCCACCGCCGCGGTGCTGCTCGCGGTGCACCAGTTCGGGCTGCCCGCGCCCCTGGAGGTCCTGGGCCCGGCCTGCGTCGAGCGCGGCATGGTGGTGATCGAGGACGCGGCCTGCGCGCTGGGGGCGAGCCTGGAGATCGAGGGACGCCCGCGACCGGCGGGGTCGCTGGGTGCGATGGGCTGCTTCTCGTTCCATCCCCGCAAGATCGTCACCACAGGCGAGGGCGGCATGGTCACCACCGGGGACGCGGAGCTGGACGAGCGCCTGCGTCGCCTCCGCAACCACGGCATGCAGGCGGGCCCGGACGGTCTGCTCTTCGTCGAGGCGGGCTTCAACTACCGGCTCACCGAGATGCAGGGGGCCCTCGGGGTCAGCCAGATGGCCCGCCTGGACGACCTGCTCGCGGACCGGCAGCGCATCGCGGCGGGGTACCTGGCGCGGCTGCCGGCCCTGGAGCGGCTCGGCGTGCTGCCGCCCGTGGTGCCCGCCGGCGCGACCCCCACCTGGCAGACGTTCCAGTGCCGGATCCCCGCCACCGCGGACCTGGATCAGGTGATCGGCTCGATGCGGGCGGAGGGGGTGGAGGTCAACTTCGGGGCGCACGCCCTGCACCAGCACCCTGCCTACTCCGAGGCGCTGCGCGCATCCACGGGCCTGCGGGGCGCCACCGAGGCCCGCGCCCGCGGCCTCGCCCTGCCCGTGCCCGGGGGCCTCACGGACCGCGAGATGGACCGGGTCATCGACACGCTCGCCGCCGTCGTCAGGTGAGCGTCGCGCCTCCATGGATTAGACTCCGGCCGTACGATGAAGACCTTCACCTCCCATGGTTCCGGCGTGTTCGAGCGGGGTGACCTCGCCGCCGTCGGTGACAACGTGGTCTTCGAGGCCGGGGTCCTGGTGTTCCATCCGGAGACGGTGCATCTGGGATCGAACGTGTATGTCGGTCACAACACGATCCTGAAGGGGTACTACAAGAACCGCATGTCCATCGGGAACGACACCTGGATCGGGCAGCAGTGCTTCTTCCACTCGGCGGGCGGGATCACGATCGGGGACGCGGTCGGGATCGGCCCCGGCGTGCGGATCCTGACCTCCACCCACCGCGATCCGGGGGTGGACCGGCCCATCATGGACGGCGAGATCGCGTTCGCGCCCGTGGTGATCGGCGACGGATCGGACCTCGGCGTGGGCAGCACGATCCTGCCCGGCGTGACGCTCGGCAAGGGTGTGCAGGTGGGCGCCGGCGCCGTCGTCGCGCAGGACGTGCCCGACTTCGCGGTGGTGGCCGGGGTCCCGGCGCGCGTGCTGCGCCTGCGAGGCGGAGCATGACCGAGTTCGCCATTCGCACCGAGGGCCTGCGCAAGGTCTACCGCACCGGGTTCCTCCGGCGGCAGTACGTCGCCCTGGACGGCCTGGATCTGCAGGTCCCCAAGGGGGAGGTCTTCGGCTTCATCGGCCCCAACGGAGCGGGCAAGACCACGACCCAGAAGCTGTTGATGGGCCTGAACTTCCCGACGGCCGGGCAGGCGTGGATCCTGGGACGCCCTCTCGGTGATCGCAGCGTCATGGGCCGGGTCGGCTTCCTGCCCGAGCGACCGTATTTCTACGACTACCTCACCGCGACCGAGTTCCTTCACTTCTACGGCCAGCTGCACGGGATCCCCAAGCGCGTGCGCGAAGAGCGGATCGACGCGCTGCTGCCCCTGGTGCACATGGAGCGCGCGCGCCACGTGCAGCTGCGCAAGTTCAGCAAGGGCATGCTCCAGCGGGTCGGGATCGCCCAGTCGCTGATCAACGAGCCCGAGCTCGTGGTCCTGGACGAGCCCGCCTCGGGTCTGGATCCGATGGGGCGGCTGCTGATCCGGGACATCATCCGGGGCCTGAAGAGCAAGGGAGTGACGGTCTTCCTGAGCTCCCACGTGCTGAGCGATCTGGAGGAGGTCTGTGATCGCGTGGGCATCCTGGTGGGCGGCGTGCTTCAGGAGGTCGGGTCCATCGAGGAACTGCTGGGTCAGACCATGCGCTCGGTGGAGGTGATCCTGCACGGCCTGCCCGAGGACCCCGAGGGACTGCCCCTGGCGCCGAGCCGCCGCGACGCCACCGGACACCACGTGTTCGAAGCGCCGGACCACGACACGGCCCGGACCCTGGTGGCGGCCGCGGGCGCCATCGGAGGGCAGCTCGTCACCTACCGTCCGGTCCGGGAGACCCTGGAGCAGTACTTCATGGACGAGGCGACCTCGGTCGAGCGACAGGCTCGCGAGGAGTCGGTGCGATGAAGATCCAGGCCATCGCGCTGAACACCTTCCGCGAGGCGGTGCGCGACAAGATCCTGTATTCCCTGCTGTTCTTCGCGATCTTGATGATCGGCGGGTCGGTGTTGGTCGCCGAGCTGACCATCGGCGAGCAGGACAAGATCATCCGGGATGTGGGCCTGGCGGCCATCAGCATCTTCGGCCTGATGATCGCGATCTTCATCGGGATCGGCCTCATCTACAAAGAGATCGAGCGCAAGACCATCTACACGATCGCGAGCAAGCCGGTGGCGCGGTGGGAGTTCCTGGTCGGCAAGTACCTGGGCCTGCTGGCCACCCTGGCCACCGAGGTCCTCATCATGTCCGTGGCGTTCTGGCTGACGCTGCAGTTCATGGGGTCCGACACGCCCGGAGCGCTCTTCCCGGCGATCTGGCTGACCTTCGTGGAGATGGCTGTGGTCACCGCCGTGGCTATCCTGTTCGGCTGCTTCACCTCGCCGATGCTGTCCGCCCTCTTCACCGTGGGGACCCTGATCATCGGAAAGCTCAGTCAGGACCTGCTGCTGATCGGCCAGCGGAGCGAGAGCGACGTGGTCCGGGTGCTGACCGAGGTGGGCTACCGGGTGCTGCCCGACCTCGGTCGCTTCGACCTGCGCACCGAGGCCGCCCACGGGCTGCCGGTGGACTGGGAGTACGTGGCCTACGCCACCGGCTACGGGGCCGCCTACTCCGCCGCGCTGCTCGTGCTCGCCTCGCTGATCTTCCGGCTCCGGGACTTCAAGTGACCCTGCGGAGGGCGGTGTTGTTCGCCGCCTTCTGCATGCTCGTGGTGGCGGGACGGGTGATCGGCACCGGCACGGCGGAGCTGCGGGCCGCCCGGGGCTACGAGGCCGCGGGCCAGCACCACGAGGCCGCCATCGCCTACGGCAACGCGATCCGCATGTACCTGCCCGCGTCGCCCCTGGGGGCCCGGGCCTCCGAGGCGCTGCTCCGGCTCGCGGACCGGGCGACGACGAACCAGGAGCCCGACGAGGCCCGCTTCTGCCTGGAGGAGCTGCGCTCCGGCTGGATCGCGGTGCGTTCCCTGTGGCAGCCCGGCGGGTCGTGGATCGCCGAGGCGGAGCGGCGCATGCTCCCCCTCATGCTCGGCGACGGCTCCGGGGCGTGGCCCGATCCGACCCTGTCCCAGAGCGCGCGGGAGGACGTGGTCAGGCAGGTGCTGGCAGCCCGGGACGATCCACACCTGGGGTGGGTGGTGCTGATGGGGCTGGGCTACGTGCTCTGGCTGGGGGGCGCCGCGGGCGCCATCTGGCGGGGCATTCCAGCCGACGATCACGCTCCCGTTCGCTACAAGACCGTATTCTCCTTCGCGGGCCTGTCGGTCGGCGGCTACGTGCTGTGGCTGCTCGCCCTCGCCCGCGCCTGACGCCCCCCCCAAGAGGTCCCCGATGTCCGTCCCGCTCCTCGATCTCAAGCCCCAGTACGCCGCCCTGCAGGCCGGCTTCGACGCCGCCATCGCGCGGGTCGTGGGCAGCCAGCACTTCATCATGGGCCCGGAGGTCAACGCCTTCGAAGCCGAGGTGGCGTCCTTCCTGGGGGCCAGCAGCGCCGTGACCTGCGCCTCGGGCTCCGATGCCCTGCTGCTCGCCCTGTGGGCCCTGGACATCGGCCCCGGTGATGAGGTCATCACCACGGCGTTCACCTTCTTCGCCACCGCCGGCGCCGTGTCGCGGCTGGGCGCCACGCCGGTGTTCGTGGACATCGATCCCGCCACCCTCAACATCGATCCCGTCGCCATCGACGCCGCCGTCACGGCGCGAACGAAGGCGATCATCCCGGTGCACATCTTCGGGTTGCCGGCGGACATGGACGCGATCTCCGCCGTCGGCAGGAAGCACGGGCTCGCGGTGATCGAGGACGCGGCCCAGAGCATCGGCGCCACCTGGCGCGGCCAGCAGACGGGCACCATGGGCGACTTCGGCTGCTTCAGCTTCTTCCCCAGCAAGAACCTGGGCTGCTGGGGCGACGGGGGGCTCGTGACCACCATGCGGGACGACCTGCGCGAGGTGGTCAAGCAGCTGCGGGTGCACGGCAACTACCCCAAGAAGTACTTCCACAAGCGCGTCGGCATGAACTCCCGGCTGGACGCGCTGCAGGCCGCCATCCTGCGGGTGAAGCTGCCCCACCTGGCCGCCTGGGGCGAGGCGCGGCGCGAGCGGGTCATCGGCTACAAGGCCCGGCTCGCGGATCGTGGCCTCGCGGAGCAGGTGGTGTTCCAGTCGGTGCCCGAGCAAGCGGTGCCGGTCTACCACCAGGTGGTGGTGAGGATCGCCGAGCGTGACCGGGTGATGGCGCACCTGCAGGCCCGCGGCATCGGCTGCGCCATCTACTACCCGCGGCCGCTGCACCTGCAGGAGTGCTTCGCGGATCTGGGTCAGACCGAGGGCTCGCTCCCCCACACCGAGCAGGCGTGCCGCGAGGCCCTCGCGCTGCCCATCTTCCCCGAGCTGTCCGCCGATCAGCAGGACGAGGTGGTGGGCGCCCTGGCCGAGGCCATCCAGTAGGAATGCCCCCCGCAGAGCCGCTCACGCAGATCTGGCTGGCGCTGCTCGGCGTGGCGATGCTCGTGGGCGGGCTCGTCGGCTCGTTCCTGAACGTGGTGGCGTGGCGACTCCCCAACGGGCGCTCGGTCGTCTACCCGCCGTCGGCGTGCCCGTGCTGCGGACGCCAGATCCGCCCCTGGCACAACGTGCCGGTGCTCGGCTGGCTGATGCTGCGGGGGCGCTGCGCGGACTGCCGACAGCCCATCTCGGCGCGCTACCCGCTCGTGGAAGCGGCCTGCGCGGCGCTGTGGGGAGCGCTGTTCGTGGCGATGATCCCCACGCCCTCGGCGCTGGCGGCTCCGGCGATCCTGCCCGCGGTGGGGGCGTTCGCCGCCTACTTCTCCGCGCTGTTCGCGATCTCCCTCATCGACGCGGACCACTTCATCGTGCCCGACGTGATCTCGCTGCCGCTGATCCCCCTGGGCATCGCCGTGGTGGCGCTGCTGCATGCGGCCGGCGCGCCGGTGCCGTCCCTCCCCGAGGCCCTGCTGGGGGCGGCGCTCGGCGGCGGGGTGATGTGGGTGATCGCCCTCGGCGGGCGGCTGGCCTTCGGCCGGGAAGCGATGGGCATGGGCGACGTCAAGCTGGTCGCGGCCATCGGCGCGTGGCAGGGGGCGTGGCCCACGCTGCTGCTGACGATCTTCGGCGCCTCGCTCCTGGGGAGCGTGGTGGGGCTCGGCTCGATGGCCCTGCGGGGGCGGGACCGTCCCGCGAAGATCCCGTTCGGCCCGTGGCTGTGCGCCGGGGCGCTCATCTCCTGGGTCGCGAGCGACTGGATCATGGCTCGCTGGTTGCTGCTCCCGACCTGAGCGCGTCCAGTCCCCATTCGGGCGGAGGATCCAGCTCGAACGACAGCGTCTCGCCGTGCACGGGGTGCCTCAGCTCGAGGGCGAAGGCCTGAAGCCGCAAGCCTCCGGGCTCGGCGTGCCCGTAGCGGCGATCCCCGACCACCGGCGTACCGGCGGCCGCCGTCTGCAGGCGGATCTGGTGCGTGCGGCCCGTGTGCAGCCGGACCTCCACCAGGGTCTGGGTGGCGAACCGCTCCAGCACCCGCCACTCCGAGCGCATCTCCAGCCCCTCCTCCGCCCAGGGCTCGGCGCGGCGATCCCCGTCGGCCTCCACGAACCGGTGCTGCCAGGTGCCGGCGTCCCCCGCGACGGCCCCCGCGAGCAGCGCCCGGTACCTGCGCACGGCGGTGCGCTCGGAGAAGGCCCGGGCCAGGTCCCGGTTGGCGCGCTTCGCCAGCCCCACCACGAGCAGGCCCCGGGCGGGCCGGTCCAGCCGGTGGTGCAAGGCGATGTAGTCCACCCCGGGCAGACCGCGGGCCCACTGCTCGACCGTGCCGTGCACCGACGTGCGGGTCGCCTGACAGGCCACCCCGGGCGGCTTGTCGAGCACCAGGATGTCGCTGTCCCGATACACGATGGCCGGCTCATCGCCCGACGGGACGACCGGCGCCTCGCTCCAGACCACCCGCAGGCGGGCCCCAGGACCCACCACCCGGGACTGGGTGCGGCAGCGCCGGCCATCGATGTAGGCGCCGCCGGCGTCGATCACCTTGCGGGTCCGGGACCGCGACAGCTCCGTCAGGAGCGGCAGCCATCGGTCCAGCCGATCCGGGGCGCCATCCGGAGGGACGACGACGGTCTGTTCACGCTCGTTCATGATGGGCTGCCGGGGTCGGTATGATGCGCGGGCGCGACCGGCCGGGGTGGGCGGCGCGGGGAGCGACCATGCACATCCACGAGCTGCTCGTCTACTGCGTCAAGCAGGGGGCGAGCGACCTGCACATCGCCGCGGGCGAGGTCCCCGCCCTCCGGATCCACGGAGAGATCCAGCGGATCAACGCCCCCCCGCTCCCCGCGGACCAGTGCAAACGCCTGCTCTTCTCGGTGATGAACGAGCGCCAGAAGAGCGCGTTCGAGGAGACCCTGGAGGCGGACTTCTCGGTGGGCATCGAGGGCATGGCGCGCTTTCGCGTCAACGTCTTCTATCAGACCCGGGGCATCGCGGCGGTCTTTCGGACCATCCCGTCCCAGGTGATCCCCTTCGATGACCTCAAGCTGCCCCAGCAGATCAAGAAGGTGGCGGACTACAAGCGCGGCCTCGTGCTGGTGACCGGGCCCACCGGCTCCGGCAAGTCCACGACGCTGGCCTCGATCCTGCACCACATCAACCACACGCGGGCCGAGCACATCCTGACCATCGAGGATCCTGTCGAGTTCGTGCACACCCCCGCGAAGTGCATCATCAACCAGCGCGAGCTCAACGCGCACACCAAGTCCTTCGGCAACGCCCTGCGCGCGGCCCTGCGCGAGGACCCGGACGTGATCCTCGTCGGCGAGATGCGGGATCTGGAGACCATCCAGCTGGCCCTGACGGCCGCCGAGACGGGCCACCTGGTGTTCGGGACGCTGCACACCAAGGGCGCCAAGGACACCATCGACCGGATCATCGACGTGTTCCCCGCCGATCAGCAGTCCCAGGTGCGCACGATGCTGTCGGGCTCGCTGCAGGCCGTCGTGTCCCAGGTGCTGCTCCGGACGAAGGACGGCAAGGGGCGGGTGGCCGCCACCGAGATCATGTTCTGCACCTACGGCATCCGGAACCTCATCCGCGAGAACAAGATCTTCCAGATCCCGTCGCTGATGCAGACCAGCCGCGGCTCCGGCAACGCCACCCTCAAGGACAGCCTCATCAGCCTGTGGCAGAGCGGCAAGATCACCCGCGAGGCGGCGATCGAGGCGTCCGGCGATCCGGACCTGATGACCGACGTGCCGGGTGGCGAGGCGCCCCCCCGGCGCCCTTCGCGCCGCACCTGAGCGGAGCAGCCCATGACCCTGACGCTCAACGGAGAGTTGCTCGAGCTGCCCGACGGGTCCACGATCCGCGACGTGCTCGCCCACTTCGGCAGGCAGGACGCCGGGGTCGCGGTGGCGCTCAACCTCGATGTGGTGCAGCGCTCCGAGTTCGGGTCCACGATCCTGAGCGACGGGGATCGGATCGACATCGTGACGGCCGTGGGCGGCGGCTGAACCTGGAGCCTCGATGAGCTGGCGCATTGGCGATCACGTCTTCACCTCCCGCTTGATCGTGGGGACCGGCAAGTACGCGACCTTCGAGCAGATGAACGCGTCCCTGCAGGCCTCCGGCGCGGAGCTGATCACCGTGGCGATCCGGCGCCTCCGGCTGGACGCGGCCCCCGGGGCGGGGCTGCTCGACCACATCGATCGCACCCGCTACCGCCTGCTCCCCAACACCGCGGGCTGCTACTCCGCGGAGGACGCCGTGCTGACGGCGCGGCTCGCCCGCGAGGCCCTGGGCACCGACCTGGTCAAGCTCGAGGTCATCGGCGACAGCCGCACCCTGTTCCCCGACAGCGAGGAAACGGTGCGCGCCGCGAAGATCCTGGTGAAGGACGGCTTCGTGGTGATGCCCTACTGCACCGACGATCCCGTCGTGTGCCGCAAGCTCGTGGACGCGGGGTGCCCGGTGGTGATGCCCCTGGCCGCGCCCATCGGCTCGGGTCGAGGGATCAGCAACCCCACCAACCTGCGCATCATCCTGGAGACCAGCGAGGTGCCCGTCATCGTGGACGCGGGGGTCGGCACCGCGTCGGAGGCCGCGTACGCCATGGAGCTCGGCTGCGCGGGAGTCCTGATGAACACCGCCATCGCCGGCGCCGACGATCCGGTGCGCATGGCCAGGGCGATGCGCCTGGGAGTGGAGGCCGGGCGGCTGGCGTTCGAAGCCGGTCGCATCCCGCGTCGCCTGTACGCGTCCGCGTCGTCGCCCACCGGCGGCGTCGTGTTCGCAGGAGAGTGATCGTGCTGTCCCGGTCCCACCTTTCGCTCCTCGCGGCGCTGCTCCTGGGCTGCCCCACCGGCGGCGACGACGACGACGCCACCCGGCCCGCCCCGATCCTCGTGGACGACGACGACGACTCCACCGCGCCCCTGGACACGGGCACCCCCGTGTCCGTGCCCGGCTCCTTCGGGTCCACCTGCGACGAGGTCGAGCCCAACGACGCCCCGGTGATCCCGGGCACCACGAACACCACCGATCCGCCCTGGGCCGACGCCACGGACTGCGGCGACATCGGCGGCACCGGCGCGATCCTGGGCATCACCGGGCGGATCGACCACCTCGTGCAGGACAGCTGGGGCGGCGACACCGACTCCTTCCGCTTCCGGGCCACGGAGACGATGTCGCCCGCGGTCACCGTGCAGTGGGATCCCCTGCAGGGCGACTTCGACGCGCGGCTGTGGTGCGGATCCGGAACCGCCTGGGCGGATCGAGCGGACGGCGGCCTCGCCACCTCCTCCGCGCCCGAGCAGATCGCCGAAACCGCCGAACTCGAAGCCGGCACCGAGTGCTACCTGTTCGTGTCTGGGTTCAGCGGGCCCGTCGCCGACTACGTCGTCTGGCTCGTGGTGCCCTGAGCAGCCCTGAGCGGCCCTCAGCGGCGCGCCGCCTCCACCACCCGGGCCGCGCGGATCGCCCCGACCAGCGCGTCGTCCCGGGGCAACCCGAGCTCCAGCGAGCGGCGGTACATGGCCTCGGACTCGTCCACCCGGCGTTGGCGGAGGTAGACCTCGGACAGCGCCAGGGCCACGTCCGACATGCGCGGATCCATCGCGAAGGCCCGCTCCAGCAGCTGCGCCCCCTCCTGGGTGCGGTCGGTCTGCACGTAGACCTTGCCGAGCCCCGCCAGGACGGCGGGGTTGTCCGGGTCCAGGCGGTTGGCGAGCTCGAGGTGGCGCTGCGCCTCGATCACCAGCTTGAGGTTGATGAGCTGGTTGCCCAACCGGAGCCGGAGCATCGCGGATCGGGGCATGCGCTCGATCGCCTCCTCGTAGGCCTGCACCGTCAGGAACAGGTCGCCGTCCCGAAAGGACAGATAGGCCAGACCCACCACCGGCCAGGGGCTCATGGGCGACAGGCTCGCGGCCCGCTCGAAGGCCTCCCTGGCCTCCGCCGCGCGGTCGATCCGGACCCTGCCCCACAGGTACCAGGCGATGCCGTCACCGGGGTTGGCGTCCAGCTGCGCGCGGTAGTGGCGCTCGAACTCCGCCGCCGGCAAGGACACCTCCAGCGCGTCCTGCAGGCCACGGTGGGCCTCCCAGGAGTCCGGATGGGCGGTCAGCAGCCCCTGCCAGTGGGCGACAGCGGCGGGGACATCACCGTCCGCCAGCAGAGTTCGACCGGCCTCGAGCTCCGCGGCCAGCACCGGCTCCGCGTCGGAGTTCTGCAGGGCCCGGGCACCGCAACCGATGACCAACAGGCCCAGCGCCGCCGCTACCAGACGTAGACGGACTCGTCGTAGCACGGTGTCCCCGTCCTCAGATCCTCGCAGGATGCCTGGTTCACGCAGCGCACCGAGGCCCGGCTTTGGGGCGCCTGCCAGTCGTCTTCGTAGTGGGCCAGGAAGCGGGAGCACTGGCGGGTGCAGTCATCGACGTCCATGCCGGTGCGCTCCACGCCGCATTCCTCGAGCATGTGGCGACAGCTGGCGCGGCAGTCGGGCCCGCAACCAGCACCCAGAGCGAGCACCAGCAGCAGGCCGGCCAGCAGGGCAGCCTGGCGAAGGAGGGTCCCTACCACTTGATCCAGGGGCAGTCGAAGAAGAGGTCCTCGCATGTCTGGTTGAACACCGGGTCCGCGTAGTCCTGATCCACGATGCAGTCGATGAACTCGATCGCGTCGGTCTCGCTCTCGAGGCGGGCGTACCCCCCGTTGTCCTCCTCGGACCCCGAGGCCTTCGTCGTCCGGTACAGCGCCGCGCGGCAGTCGGAGGTGCAGTTCTCGCGGGCCTTGTCGCTGGAGGTCCCGTCCGTCAGCACCGACGGACGCTGGCACTGACCGGCGGCGTTCCCGTAGTACTGCGCGCAGGCGTTCGCGCACGTCTTGTTGTCACAGCCCGCGCTCGCCACGACGGCGAGGATCAGCAGCAGGGTCGGCAGGACGGCAGGAAGGCGCATCGAGATCTCCGGCGGAAGTCGGCGGATTGTACACAGTGGTGGCATCAGCGCTCCCCCTGAGCCGCGGTCCCCCCGGCGCGCTCCGCCAGGGTGCGTCGATAGGCCGCCTCGGTCTGGATCGCGATGCGCTCCCAGGCGAAGTGCTTCTCGATGAAGCGACGCCCCCGCGCGACCATGGCCTGCCGGCGGCGCGGGTCCGACAGGAGCCCGTCCAGGGCCCGGGCGAGGGCGTGGGGATCGCCGTACCGCACCAGGTCGCCGGCGCGGGCCTCGGCGACGAGCTCACCGCAGCCACAGTCGTCGGTGACCACCGCGGGGGTGCCGCACAGCAGGCCCTCGAAGGGCACGAGCCCGAAGATCTCCTTGGTCGAGGGGTAGACCAGCACGTCGGCGTCCGTCAGCGCGGCGAGCCGCTCGGGGCCGGTCACCAGACCCAGGAACCGCACCCGGTCCCCCAGCTCCAGGGACCGCACCTGCCGCTCCAGGGCCGAGCGCACGCCCATGTCGTTGCCTGCGATCACCAGCACCGCGTCCCGATCAGCGAGGCGGGACATGGCTTGCACCAGGTGGTCCACGCCCTTGCGGGGGGTGAGCTTGCCCAGATACAGGACCACGGGCCGGTCTCCGATCCCGTGGGCGGCCCGGAACCGGCCCCGCGGCGGCAGTTCCTCGAACTCCGCCAGATCCAGGCCGTTGTGCACCAGGTCGATCGCCTCCGCCGCGATGCCCGCAGCCCGGAACTGGGTCACCTCGGCCCGGGACACGGCGAGCCAGCGATGCACCGAGTCGAGCACCCGACGGCCCAGGGCGGCGTCCCACAGCGCCTTGGCCGTCTCCTTTCGCTCGTGGGGCAGCAGGGTCCCGTTCGGCGTCATCAGGATCGCCTGCCCACCGCGGTTCGCGGCGGCCACCGCGGCGTTGTTCAGCAGGTGCCAGTGCCCGTGCAGGTGCACGACATCGCACCGCTGCACCAGCTCCCGGGCGCGCTGCATGAGCCCGATGGGAAGAAAGAGCTGGTGGTCGTAGGCGAGGCGGTTGGACAGGTTGGGCAGGCGGTGCACCGAGACCCCGAACAGGTCCTGGGTGCGTACGTCGATCCGGTGCTCCCGGTCGAGCGTGTCGGTGGTGAGCACCGTCACCTCGTGCCCGCGCTCCACCAGGGCCCGGGAGAGCCCATAGACGAGGCGCGGGATCCCCCCGTAGGCCCAGGCGGGCCAGAAGTAGGGCACCACCATGAGGACGCGGAGCGGCACGGCGGGCACCTTACAGCCCCTCCTCCCCCACCGCTGTCGTGGGCGCAGCCGGGCGGATCGGGGCGCCCGCGACCGTTGACATCGGGCACCTCAATCGGAAACAGTGACGCCGCAGATGTCTCCTCCCGCCCCCGGCACCGTGATCCCCCTGCGGCGCCGATCCGCCCGGCGGTGCAGCACCCTCGTCATCATCCCGTGCCTGGACGAGGGGCCCCGGATCCAACGGCTCATCGAGGACCTGGACCGGGCCCACCCGGATCTGGACGTGCTGGTGATCGACGACGGATCCACCGACGACACCGCCGCGCGGGCCGCGGACGGGGGCGCCGCGGTGGTCCGGCTGCCCTTCAACCTCGGCTACGGCGCGGCCCTGCAGACGGGCTACAAGTACGCCCTGGAGCGGGGGTACGAGCGCGTGGTGCAGATGGACGGGGACGGCCAGCATCCCGTGTCGCAGCTGCGCCCGCTGCTCGATCGACTCGACCGCGGCGACGTGGACCTGGTGGTCGGATCGCGGTTCCTGGGTCGCGCGGACTACCGGATCCCCATCGCCCGCCTCCTCGGGATCCGGCTCTTCAGCCGGCTGACGAGCCTGCTCGCGCGCCGCCGCATCACCGATCCCACCTCGGGCCTGCAGGCCATGAACCGGCGGGTGTTCGGCTTCTACCAGCAGGACTTCTACCCCTACGACTACCCCGACGGCGACATCCTGCTGAAGGTGCAGTTCGCTGGACTGAGGTTCGAAGAGGTCCCCGTGGTGATGGTCGGGGGCCCGCCGGGCAAGTCGATGCACTCGGGCCTGCGCCCCATCTACTACGTCTACAAGCTGCTCCTCAGCCTCGGCCTGACCTGGCTCAGCGGGAGCTCATCCCGGCCCGACTCCGGCGGATCCTGATGCTGCTGGTCCCGCTCGTGGCCTCCCTGGCCCTCCTCGGCGTGGTGCTGGAGCTGGTCCGGCGGCGCCGACTCCGGGAGGAGCTGTCCGGGCTGTGGGTGGTGGGCGCATCGACGGCCGTGGTGCTCTCCGCGTGGGAGGGGGGCAGGCTGGCGCTCTCGGCGCTCCTGGGCACGGACCAGGGCTCCACCGCGAGCCTGCTGCTGACCTGCATCTTCCTGAGCGTGCTGCTCCTGCAGCTGTCCACCCGGGTGTCGGGCCTCGCCAACCACGAAAAGAACCTCGCGCAGCACGTCGCGCGGCTCGAGAAGCGGATCGCGGACCTGGAGAACGGGCGGGAGGACGAGTGAGTCGTCGGGACCGCCTCGCCGTCCTCGTCCTCGCCCTGATCGTGGCGGCGCTCTACCTGCCCTTCCTGGGGGTGCCGTTCGAGTACGACGACAAGGTCGAGCTGCTGCAGAACCGGGTCCTGCGCTCCCCCGGCGATGTGGCCGAGATGTGGGCCTACAACCCCTTCCGGGTGCTCCTGCTCTACACGTTCGCCTGGGATCTGTGGGCCTGGGGGATCTCCCACGTGGGGGCCTGGCGCGCCGAGAACGTGCTGATCCACGTGCTGAACACGGCGCTGGTGCTGGCCACCGTGCGCGCCCTGGCGCCCCGCCTGCGACCGGAGTGGACCGAGGTGCGCAGGGACCTGCTGACCTGGGGCACGGCCCTGGTGTTCGCGGTGCACCCCCTGGCCATCGAGTCCGTCACCTACATCTCCGGGCGGTCGTCGTCGCTGGCTACGACCTTCGTGCTGCTCTCGACGTGGCTGTGGCTGGGCTACGTCACCCGGATCGAGGCGGACGCGGGCGCGGGCGAGTGGCTCAAGGCGCGCCTGCTGCGGCTCAACGCAGGGCTGGCGATCACCCTGGGCGCGGGCCTGCTCGCGGGAGGGCCGGCGGCGTGGTTGGTGGCCCACGAGCGAATCACTGCGGGCCGGGGCCTGGCCATGGGGGTCGGCGGAGCCACCGTGCTGCTGGCGTTGACCGCGGCCCTGTTCACCGAGCGATGGCGCGCGCTGGCCCCTGCCCCGGTGCAGGCGCGGACCCGTGACGCCGGCCGCGCCGCGAGCAACCGCCTGGTCCTGGCGTTCGCGGCGTTCGTGCTGGGCGCGCTGACCAAGGAGATCGCGGCCATGCTGCCGGCGGTGCTGTTCGCCATCGACTGGATCGCCATCCGGCGGGGCGATCTGCGCGGAGCGGCGCGCTCCCTGCGCGGCCGCCTGTTCCCGTTCTTCGCGATCCCGGCGTTCCTGGTGGCGCTGCGGGTGGTGGCGTACGGGTACGTCGCGTCGCCGACCTTCATCCGCCCCTGGACCACGAACCTGCTGACCCAGGCTGAGGTCGTGGTGCAGTACCTGCGCCTGTGGATCGCGCCCTTCCCCCAGAGCATCTACCACGCCTGGCCCACCGCCTCGCCCCCCGGAACGGCCTTGACGTGGCTGTGCCTGCTCGGCCTCGTGGGGCTCCTGGCCTGCGCCTGGAGGACCCGGACGAGCCACCCCGAGCTCGCCCTGGGGCTCCTGATGGCCGCCGTGACGCTGGCCCCCACCAGCTCCGTGTTCGCCTTGAAGGAGACGATGGTCGAGCACCGGACCTATCTGCCTTCGGTGGGTCTGGCCCTGGCGACGGCCGCCCTGGTGGCCGGGCCGCTGTGGGATCTGGCGGTGCGGATGGGACGGCAGCGCCCGTGGCTGCACGCCGGGCTCCCCCTGCTGATCTGGTGCGGCGCGCTGGCGGTGGAGAACGTGTCCTACAACACGGTGTGGACCAGCGAGGAGGGGCTGTGGCGCACCGCGCTGGCCGTCAACCCCGAGGCGGCGGACGCCTGGCGGTACCTGGGCGATCTGTACGCCGCACAGACCCGGTGGGACGACGCGCAGGCCGCGCTCGAAGCGGGGCTGCGGCACGCCCCCTCCGACCCCGCGCTGCTCAACAAGCTCGGCCGGGTGCACGCCGTGGGGCATCGCCTGGACGAAGCCGCGGCCCTGTTCGAGAAGGCGATCGCCGCCGACAGCTGCCACACCCCCGCCATCAACAACCTCGCGCGGGTGCTCAGGGTCCGCGGGGACCTGCCCGGGGCGGTGGATCTGTATCTGGAGTCGATCCGCTGCGAGCCGGAGGAGAACTACATCGCCCATCGGTCGCTGGGCGACATCTACTACAGTGACCTCAAGAACAAGGAGAAGGCCGGCCACCACTACACGCGTGCGCTGCAGGCCCTCGATCCGGCGAGCCCGGACGCCCCGCTCCTCAAGGCGCGGCTCCTGGAGCTCACCTGGTGATCCCTGCCCCCGACATCGCGCTGGTGCGCGGCCCCAGCGGCACACGGGGCGCGCTGAGCGCCATGCCCGTTCCGCCCCTGGGGCTGCTGTACGTCGCCGGGGCGTTGGAGCGGGCCGGGTGGCGGGTGGCGGTGGTGGACGCCGAAGCGGAGGGGCTCAGCGAGGCCGCGTTCGTGGACCGGGTCCGCGCCCTGCGCCCCCACGCCGTCGGGCTGTCCGGCATGACGCCCATGCGGGACCAGATCCGGCGCACCGCGCAGCTCATGCGGCCCCTCGCGGAGCGGCTGGTGCTCGGCGGCGTGCACGCCACGCGCTCGCGGGAAGCGGCCCTGGCGGAGCTGCCCGACATCGACGCCCTCGTCATCGGCGAGGGTGAGGCCCCCGCCGTGGACCTGCTGGGCTGGTGGGCCGCCGGCGAGAGCAGCCCCCCTCCACCGGGGGTGATGGTGCGCGGGCAGCCGTTCTGCGACGCCCCGGTCCCCAAGGACCTGTCGGCCCTGGCCTGGCCCGCGCGCCACCTCGTGCCTCACGACCGGTACCGGTACCTCTTTCAGACGGCGCCGGGCTTCACGACCTTCATCAGCAGCCGCGGGTGCCCGTTCCGGTGCACGTTCTGCGACAAGACCGTGTCCGGCAG
>CALAGR010000304.1 GCA_937891735.1 uncultured Pseudomonadota bacterium
GCCAGGTGATCGTCCCGAGGTCGGTCCCGTCCCCGATGGGGGAGACGTCGGCGCCAGAGCAGTCGAGGGCCTCACCGACACCGGCCGCCGAGCCGCGGATCATGCTGCCGCGGGCGAGGGCAAGGGAGGCAATGGAGATCGGGCCGATGTCGATGGCGTACCAGTTGGCGCCGCTGTCGACCGTGCCGTAGGCGAGCTGGTCCACGGTGCCGTCGAGGCGGAACGCGAACCCGCGCGTGGTCGGGATCGCGGCGTCGGGAGCGCCGCCCTTGCCCTCAATGACGGTGCAGGAGTCGCCGGAGATGACGTGGCGGACGGTGCGGAGGGTGATCCAGGCCATGGTGGCTACTCCTGCCCCTCATCGGGGGCGTAGGGGAGGAGATCCTCGGGGAGCACGGAGCGCGGGATCTGCGCTACCAGCTCGACGAGACGAAGGCGGGATTGGGGGTGGCGCTGCGCCTGGGAGAGGTACTGCATGGCGACGTCGAGGGCAGGGCGCGACACCTCGGCCACGATCTCGGGGTCCACGGTATCGGCCCCGGTCAGCCAGCGCAGGACGGCGCGCTGGAAGTTGCGCTTGCCGTCGGGGTCGTGGGCCCAGCGGGTGGCACCGAGCACCACGCGCGGGCGGCTCCAGGTCTCGGACCAGATGCCGCCGACTCGGTCGGACTCGTACCAGTCGCGGTAGGCGCAGGCCGACGGCTTCGCGTTGGTCTGCGTCTCGCCCCAGCACTCGAAGGCCAGGTCGTCAGGAATGCGCCGGAAGCCCTGACGCTCCATGCTGGCGCAGGCACCGGACGGATCGGAAGAGTCGCCAGGACCGTTCCCGCCGCGGCCAGGGACGGCCTCGATTCGGGCGATGCTCGGCAGCACCTCGCCACCCGTGATCTCCAGGCAGTCCGCCTTGGCCATCAGCACGAAGGGAGGGGCGTACCCGCGGATCGGCTTCTGGAGGCTGACGGAAGCGGGCGGCTTTCCGGCCGCCACGAAGGCGGACGGTGCGGGCGAGGGCGCGTTGGGCGCCCCCGCGGTGTTCTTGCTCGCGCGGGAGGCCATGGCTTACCCCTAGCTGGACTTGTAGATGACCTTGGTGAGGCCCGCGGCATCGAGCACCGCCACGCCCTCGCGGAAGGAGTGCTCGATGCGGGTCACGGCGGAGGTCGTGGTGGACCGCTTGGCCTCGCAGGAGACCCAGGCCCCACCGGCGCTCGCCTGCACCACCACCATCGCCGACTCCTCGGGGAGGGGGACGATGTCGTGGCGGGTCTGGATGCCGGCCGCGGAGACCATCAGGCCGACGTCGTCCACGCCGGAGGTCGCGACGTCGTCCAGCATGTAGAGCCGGAGCCCGCCGAAGAACTCGCCGATGTAGCCGGTGCGGCCGATGTTGAGGAACTGCTGCACCTGGGAGGCGAACTGCACCGCGCCGTCCAGGGAGAGCACGTCGGCGGCCAGGTCCTTGATGCCCTTGACCTTGATGCCCACGAAGACGCCCTCGGGGGAGCCGGCGCCGCGGTTGACGTGGTCCAGGAAGCCGTTCTGCAGTGCGCTCCAGGCCAGGGAGGTCCCGGTGGTGCCGAGGCTGTAGCTGGCGGAGGTGGCCAGACCGAGCACGTCGGAGAGGACCGTGTTCAGCCAGACGTCGGCGCCCTCGGCCACGAAGCTGTCGAGGATGTCAGGGGCGAGCCCCTCGCCGCGGCCGAGGCCCGCGAGGAACGACCGCTCCGAGTCCATGAGGTCGCGGGCGAACTCGCGACGGGTCGGGCTTGGCGCGATGCTGGTGATCGTCGGGGCGGTGGCCGCGGTCTGCGCGGCACCCTCGGCGACGGATGCGGCCTTGGCCTGCCCGAGGTCGATGAGGGAGGTACGCTCCAGCAGCGCGCCGATCATCGGGCCGATGACGGGGTCGCGCGCCAGGATGGCGATCATGACCGGGTCGGCAGCGGCGGCGCGGTTCTTGACGGCGCCAGTGATGTTGCGCTGGAGGGCACGGAGAACGACGGTCGAGGTCAGGGCGTCGGAAAGCGCCATGGGTACACCTTGATGCCGCGGTGTCAGATGGCGCAGTTTCGGGTGCGAGCCGACCGCGAGGTGATCAGACGGTACCGCCCCGGGCCGCGGCTGTCAAGCGCGCGAGCGACTGCGCCTTCAACCAGGCGTCGTATTCCTCGCCAGTCATCTCGGCCGGGTCCTTGTCCTTGCCCTTTCCACGCCCGCGATCAACGGGAGGAGGCGGGTCGGCCCTGCGGCCGGTTTTTTCGGTCTGGGGGTCGGCGTCCTGCCCCGCTGGGGGGAGGTAGGCGTGCAGGGTCCGCGGGGCCGTCTCTGGAGTCAGGGAGGCGAACCAGTCCACGATGCTGGCCGGACGCTTCTCGGCGGGCAGCTCCTCGTAGACTCGCCGGGCGGTCTTGACGCCGTCCTGGTCCCCGTCCTGCATCAGCCCGCGCAGCTCGAAGCCCTCCTCGACCCGGCGCACGGAGGCGGTCACGGATGAGGCGGACTCGGTCTTCACGCGCTCCAGCTCGGTGGTGTGCTCGGTGCGGAGCTGCTTCACGATCCCGATGGCGTCGGAGAGCTTCTCCTCGGCCTCGTTGCGCTGGCGGGTGACATCACGGAGCCTGATCAGTAGGCCGCTGCGGTCGCGGGGATCGACGTCGTCGTCCTCTTCACGCTGCCGAGTCGGCCCCCTCCTCTGGCTCCTCTCCATCTCCTCGATCCTCGCCAGGGCCTCTTCCAGCGTCTTCGGCTGCGGCATCCGTCACCTCGGGAGCCGCGGGCTTCGCGGCGGGGAACTCGATCTCACCTCGGTAGAGCACCCCATATCCCCGCTCCGGGATGGGGGCATACGGGCGGGGCCTGCCCTCTGCCTCGGCTGCCTCTCCAGCCCGGTTGCAGACCGAGGCCAGGCGGCGGAGCAGGAGCACGTCCTGCCCCCGGCAGTCGGGGTACGTCGCCTGGATGGACTCGTCCAGGGCCTCGGCGTCACGGGCCGAGGGCTCGCCGCCGGTGCCCTCCCAGTCCACCGGCAGGCCGGAGGCGGAGAGGAGGCCCAACTCGTAGGTGCGCAGAGCCCGACCGATGATCTCGGGGTCGTAGCCCGGCCCGAGCTGGAGGATGGTCCCCGGCTTGTCCGGGTTTCGGTGCTGCCAGCTCTGCACGTACTCGGGACCGGACTCGACGCCCTCGCCCTCACCCGTGATGGACCCGGCGCCGTCGAGGTCAAGCCCGAGAGCATGGCGGCTCGGGTAGCCCGCGTCCCGCATCCCAGCCCACCAGCCGGTGTAGCCGGCGCAGAGGCGCATGGTCCCCTCCACCAGGTGCAGGTTGCGGTAGGGGTGCCGCGGGTCACCGCTGACGATGACGCGGTGGAAGGGCCGGCCGTCCTCGTAGCGCCACCAGTAGGCATCCCCGGACAGCTCGTGCCCGAGCACGTCGCCTGTGATGTCCTCCCCGCCCTTCTCGATCCGGTAGACCGGATTGTCGAGGTCGGTCAGGTCGGACACGTCGTAGACCTCGTGATCGTCCAGCGAGCGGCGCCAGCGGATCACGGTCGGGGTCAGGGGGTTGTCGCTGGCGTAGGTGATCTCCAGGTCGTCTGGACTGACGACCTCCAGCGTCGGGCGCTCCTCGCGGTCGGACCAGCCTACGGCCACGCCGCAGAAGTTGGCCCCGAGCCGGTAGCGCAGGGCATCCTGGGAGGCAGCGACCATCACAGACGGCATCGGGCGGGCTGGGATCGCGGCGTACTTCTCGATCGTCGTCGTCGCGGTCGCATCCCCGATGGCGCGGGCCAGAGCCTCGCCCAGTCCGGTCACGGCAGGGGGGACCAGGTAGGCGCGACCGCGGCGCTCTACGTAGGAGCACAGGGCGTTGCGGGAGAGGTCCACCGGGCCCATGCCGGCAGCGCGGCGGGTGCCGAGCTCGGCTTTCACCCGGTCGATCACGTCCTGGGCGTGCTGCTGGTCCAGGATGCGGACCCGCAGCGCGGCCTCCTGTTGAGGAGTGCGCTTCACCGAGCCCTTGGTGCGGTTCCAGATCGCCATGGCGATACGCTACCACATCAGGTAACGCGGTGCCACCTTGAGTCGAGCATCGGGATCGCGGCGTACCTGACAGAGTCTACCCCGTCCTTGTGCTCGCAGGTCATGCGGCCGTTCCAGAGGGCGAAGTCGCCGGCCAGCGAGTCGTCCCCGCCGCAGCTCGGATCGATGGTGAACTGCTCGCGGACCATCAGCCGGTGGAGCACCTCGCAGCCGTCCCACTGCGAATTCTCGTACTTGTACGGGGTCCACATCCGCTGCATCGGCAAGGGGAGCTTCTTGGTCCAGCGCGCGTGCGAGTCGTCGATCCCGACCTGGCGGGCGATGGCACGGCGGAGGCGCCAGTTGCTCTTGATGCCGCCCTTCTTGTCGCCGCCGTGGGCGCGGTCGCCGCACCAGAAATCCACGTCGTCGAGCGTGTGCCCGGTCTCCTCCAGCATCCGCAGGACGCCCGCCCCGTCCGCGTCGTCGTCGCTGCGCCCGTCGCTCCGGTAGTGGCGCAAAACGTGGACCTGGCCCCAGGTCTCGTTCCCGCGGACCATGACCAGGGAGGCCCGCTGACGCCCTGGCTTGCTGCCGTGGTCCACACCGATCCCGAGGAACCATCCCCCGGGAACCCCGATGTCCCTGACCAGGTGCCGGCCCCACGAATCGAAGTAGGCGCCCTGCGACTGCGGGAGGCGGACCAGCCCGAGGCGCATGTCCCGGTCACGAGCGGGGATCTCGCGGGCGAAGGCGTCGATGGCAGAGCGGGTCATGTACGGCGCGCGGATCAGACCCTCGCACGGGGTGACGCTCTCCTCCGTCAGCGGGGCGTGGACGAGGTGGACCTCCCCGGCGTCCACCAGTTCCCACAGGTAGTCGATCTTCCCCTGCTTCGCGCCGGGCCGGATCTCCGCGGCGTTGGACGCGGTCGGGCAGAACCCGAGCCGCACCCGCCCGCCCGTCGTGATGACGCGGGATCTGCATTCGGTGTAGAACGGCTGCGGGGGTGGCTCGTCGAGCTGGGAACGGTGGATGGTCCACCCCTGGATCGCCAGCGCCCCCATCTCGTATGTCCCGATCCGGATCTGGCTGTCCTTGCCCGGCCCAGCGACCGCCGTCAGGATCGGGAGCCGCTGCCCCCTGACCTGCCCCTCGGAGAGGTCCACTCGCGCCCGGAACCATCGTGGATCGAGGAAGCGCCAGAGGGTGCGGAGCTGGTCCGCCATCTGCACCCAGGACCGGCCAGCGTGGAGCTGGACCGTCGGGCCGTGGTGGAGCTGGCGCGGGTGATCCCCCCGCAGGTAGCGGGCGCAGTCGATGGCCAGGATGGTGCTCTTGCCGACCCGGATGCCGCCCCAGAACAGCGCCGTCTGCGAGTCGCTGTGCAGAAGGGCGCGCTGCGGTCCGGTCGGCACGAAGAGGTCGAGCTCGTGGAAGCGCCGCCAGTCGGAGTAGCCGGGCGGGATCTCGTCACAGGCCCGCTCGTGCTCGGTGACCAGGTCGTCAGGCCCGACCTCCGGGGGCTGTGCGATCCGCCGCCGCGACCGCGTGGTCACGCACCCATGACCTCGATCTTGCCGTCGTCCGTCGACAGGAAAACGCCCGGGTGCAGCCGCAGGAAGGCGAGCACGTAGAGCTG
>CALAGR010000305.1 GCA_937891735.1 uncultured Pseudomonadota bacterium
CCGAACGGCCCGCGGATTCACTCAAGAAGCTGCTCGTCGTCGCCGTTCGGCGGGAATTCGTCGTCGTCGGCCCAGGCGGGGATCCCGTCGCCGTCGTTGTCGACCTCGCCCTCGATCTCGTCGTCCCAGCCGTCGCCGTCGGAGTCCGTGTCGGCCCAGTTGGGCAGGCCGTCGCCGTCGATGTCCGTGTCGGCGATGCCGTCGCCGTCGATGTCGATGGTGTTCTCGGTGAGGGTGTCGATCAGGTCGCCGTCGTCGTCGGGATCGGCCCAGTTGGGGATGCCGTTGCCGTCGATGTCGGTGTCGGCGAAGCCGTCGCCGTCCACGTCGATGCTGTTCTCCACGTCGCTCTGCACCGAGTCCCCGTCGTCGTCGGTGTCGAACCAGTTGGGCAGGCCGTCGCCGTCCAGGTCCTCGTCCACCACGCCGTCGCCGTCCACGTCGATGGATGACTCCTCGTCGGTGGGCACCGAGTCGCCGTCGTCGTCCGGATCGGTCCAGTTGGACAGGCCGTCGCCGTCCACGTCGTCCTCGAGGATGCCGTCGCCCTCCTCGTCCCAGCTGTTCTCGTCCACCGAGGGCACGCCGTCGCCGTCGTCGTCCACGTCGGCCCAGTTGGGGACGCCGTCGTTGTCCAGGTCCGGATCCGGCAGGCCGTCGCCGTCCACGTCGTAGGTGTTCTCGACGTCCGAGTCGAGCAGGTCGCCGTCGTCGTCCACATCGGCCCAGTTGGGGACGCCGTCGCCGTCGATGTCCTGGTCCACGAAGCCGTCGCCGTCTGCGTCGATGGACTGCTCCACCGCGGACAGGATGGTGTCGCCGTCGTCGTCGATGTCCGCCCAGTTGGCCAGCCCGTCGCCGTCGATGTCGTCGTCCTGCACGCCGTCGCCGTCCACGTCGATGGTGTTCTCGTCGTAGGACGGCACGGTGTCGTTGTCGTCGTCCACGTCGGCCCAGTTGGGGACGCCGTCGCCGTCCCAGTCGGCGTCCACGATCCCGTCGCCGTTTGCGTCCGCGGCCTCCTCGACGCTGTCCAGGCGGGTGTCGCCGTCGCTGTCCACGTCGCCCCAGTTGGGGACGCCGTCGCCGTCGATGTCCGTGTCCGCGATGCCGTCGCCGTCCACGTCGATGGTGTTCTCGTCCGCGGTCAGCAGCCCGTCGCCGTCGTCGTCGGTGTCGGCCCAGTTGGGGGTGCCGTCGCCGTCGATGTCCAGATCCGGCACGCCGTCGCCGTCCACGTCGATGGTGTTCTCGTCCACCGACAGGGCCCCGTCGCCGTCGTCGTCGGGATCGGCCCAGTTGGGGATGCCGTCGCCGTCCACGTCCGTGTCCGCGACCCCGTCGCCGTCGATGTCCGTGGTGTTCTCCACGCCGTCGGTGTGCGTGTCGCCGTCGCTGTCCACGTCGGCCCAGTTGGGGATGCCGTCGCCGTCGATGTCCAGATCCGGCACGCCGTCGCCGTCCACGTCGATCGCGATCTCCACGGCGGTGTCCAGGCCGTCGCCGTCGTCGTCGATGTCGAGCTCGTTGGGTCCGTCCGCGGCGTCGATGTCCAGATCCGGGACGCCGTCGCCGTCCACGTCCACGGCGTTCTCATCGACGTTCAGGACGCCGTCGCCGTCCATGTCCGGATCGACGCAGTTGGGCAGCCCGTCGCCGTCGAAGTCGTCAAAGGACTCCATGACGTCGCCGTCGCAGTCCTGGTCGATCAGGTCGCAGATCTCCGGCGCGCCGGGGTAGATGGTGGGATCGCTGTCGTCGCAGTCCCCCTCGCAGAGCATGAACGCGTCGCCGTCGGGGTTCTGCTCGTCCGCGGGCACCACCAGGTCGCAGTCGTTGTCGATGCCGTCGCAGACCTCGGGGTTGCTGGGGAAGCGCAGCGGATCGGCGTCGTCGCAGTCGCCGTCGCAGGTGCGGGCGCCGTCGGCGTCGTTGTCGGTCTCGCCCAGCGCGTCCGCGTCGGGCAGGCCGTTGCAGTCGTTGTCCTGGCCATCACAGGACTCGGAGTTGCCGGGAAAGTTGTTGGCGTCGGCGTCGTCGCAGTCGTCCTCCCAGGTGGAGCCGTCCCCGTCGAGGTCCTCGGCGCTGTCCGGCGCGTCGAACACGGACGCGGGCGAGACCGAGTACAGATCGAACGCCGCGAAGGACCCCGACGTCACGGTGCCGTCGATCACCGCCCGCACGGTGAACGTGTTCGTGCCCTGGGGCAGCGTGAACTGGCACCACAGGAACTCCCAGCCGTCGCGGCCCGAGGTGGAGCTGGCCTTGCAGTTCCCGCTGCCGCCGTCGGCCTGGGGGTAGTTGGCGCCGCCGAGGTCGATGGAGGCCTGCCCGCCGCCGTTGAGGCCGTTGTAGACGTAGGCCGACACGACGTACTCGGTCTGGCTGGTGAGCACGACCTGCACGGGCTGGCTGAGGTTGATGCCGGCTCCCGTGTTCGTCCAGCTGGTGCTGAGCAGGCCGCCCGCGAACGAGTCGCCGTAGATCGGGTTGCTGCGGAACTGCTGGGACGTGCGCCCGAACGTGGACCCGGAGACGCCGCCGCCCACCACCCAGAAGTCCAGGGCGGGCGGGTTGGTGGCCACCTGGAAGGTGCCGTTGGTGACCGGGAAGTAGATGCCGTTGGTCGCGAAGGGCCCGGGAACGACGGTCGCCGCCGAGGCGATGGCCGGCGCCAGCAGCGCCAGGAGGGGGATGAGGAGGCGCTTCACTGTCCCTGCTCCACGATGACGAACTCGACGCGGCGGTTCTTCTGCATGCCGTCGTCGGTGTCGTTGTCGGCGATGGGCATCGACTCGCCGAAGCCGATGGAGTCGAGCCGCCGGGACTCGATGCCGGCCTTGATGAGGTACCGCATGACCGCCTTCGCGCGGGTCTGGGACAGCTCCATGTTGTAGGCGTCGTCGCCGCGGGAGTCGGTGTGGCCCTCGACGCGGATCCGCAGGATCTGCGGGTTCTCGAGCAGCCGGTCGCGCACGGCCTCCAGCACCGGGAAGGACTCTTCGATGATCTCGTCCTTGCCGGTCACGAACAGGATCTTGTCGAGGATGACGATCTTCCCCCTGCTGACCACGGCGCGCACGTCGTCCGGGCAGCCGTCCTCGTCCTTGACCCCGTTGATGACCTCGGGTCGGTCGGGGCACAGGTCATCCGCGTCCACGATGCCGTCCTTGTCGTTGTCCACGTCCGGGCAGCCGTCGTCGTCCTGGAACCCGTCCCGATCCTCGGGGTCGTTGGGGCAGTCGTCGTGCACGTCCGGGACCCGGTCGAAGTCGTTGTCGTTGTCGGGGCAGCCGTCGCCGTCCTCCCAGCCGTCCAGATCCTCGGCCTCGTCGGGGCAGGGGTCGATGTCGTCGGTGAGGCCGTCGCCGTCGGTGTCCACGGGGTCCTCGTCCCACTGCAGGGGCGGCGCCCAGCCGATCCCCGCGAACACCCGCCACTCGGGGGTGCCCACCGCCGGGGTCACGCCGGGCCCGCCGCCGAGCACCACGTCCAGGCCGAGGGGGGTGCGCAGGCGCAGATCCGCCAGCACCTCGATGGGCAGGTGGATCACGGTCTTGTGGGGGCTCTCGCCGACGGCGGCCAGTCCGGGTCCCACCACCGCGGCGCCGACCACCTCGACGTTGATGTCGAGCCACTCGGGCACGGGGGAGGCGCCCAGGCCCAGGCCGAACAGCACCTCATCGTCCGAGGCGAAGTTGTCCACCGGAGCCACGCCCACCTTGAGCTCGTAGCCCACGTGCGCGGCGAAGTGGAACGGCCGCCAGCGCTTGCTGACGGCGGCCTTGAGCCCGAAGGTGGGCACGCCGCTGGTCTGGAAGAGGGCTCGCCGACCGGTGGGCAGCTTGACGAAGGGGATGAGGTTGACGCCTACGGCCTTGTCTTCGGCGAGCAGGCGGAAGCGCCCCTCGATGCCCAGATCCCCCAGGGACAGCTCCCAGGTGCCGGGCGTGAAGCCCACGAAGGCCTCGCCTACGCGGGACACCTGAAGAAAGGGCAGCTCGACGTCGATCTCGGCCCAGTCGGTGAACCCGAAGCCCAGGCGCAGGTGCCCGGAGATCATCGAGTCGATGACGCCGGCCTGTCTCTCCAGGTCATCGGTGCTGCGCTGGAGCAGGTGGTGCGCGTAGCCGAAGTACAGATCGAACCCGGGCTTGAGCGCCGGCAGCTGGTGCGCCGCCTCGACGGCCACGAAGCCGTGGGTGTTGGCGGCGGGATCGAAGCGCTGGATGTCCAGCGAAGGCGCGAGCTGCGCGCCGGCTGGCGAGCACGCCAGCAGCACCGCGATGCCCACGAAGACGCTGATCAGCGGTCGCCTCATCTGGCCTGCTCCTCCATGTCTGCCCCGGGCCACCATACATCGGCGTGCTGGAGGTAGGCTTGGGGGCATGAGTCATGACCCCTTCGTCGACCGCGTCTTCGCCAACCTTCCACGCGTGGGGGGGCGCTTCGACTTCGCCTCCTGGCGTCACGCGGGACGCTCCACCAACGAGGGCGTCGGCGTGCTGCCCCAGGCCGGCATCGATCCGGACGCGGTGGCGCGCTGCGTGATGGACGTGGACCACTACAAGGGCAACGTGGACTACGTGGACGAGTGCCGCACGATCCCGGACCCCGCGTTTGACCCGCCGCGCACGGTGCGCTTCTACCAGCGCATCAAGCTGCCGATGCTGGGCTCGGTGCACCACGAGCTGGTGCTGCGGGACCTGGGGGAGCGCGACGGCTGGCGGGTGCTGGCGTGGGACATGCACCCCGGCACCGACGCCCTGGACAGCAAGCGCGGGGCCCGGTCGGAGTACAGCGTGGGGGCGTGGCTCGCCCGTCCCGACGCGGTGGCCTACGCGCTCAGCTCCGCGCCGCGCAAGGACGACGTGGGCCGGCTGAAGTTCGCGGCCCTGACCAAGGGCGCGGACGCGGGCGCGGCCAAGGTCGTGCAGACGAACATCGAGGGGATGATTCGCTGGTCGCGCCGGTAGGCGACGGCCCCCGCTCGGCCTGGAGCGACTCTGGCCGCTCGTGTTGTCCGCCAGCGCCCGCGGTCGATCCTGACGAACCAGGTGGGTGGACATGCGGCACCCACCCCGACCTCGTTCGCCCCCAGGGGTGACTCTGGCCGGTCGCTGGCGACTTGACCTCCGTCGGCGCCGGAGGGGATGGGGGGCTGCCGTACGTGGGGTCGCTCAGCGGGTCCGACCCGACGCCTCATCGCGGCGCTGGGCACCACGCCCGCCGGCCGACGCCGAGATCCCGCGAGAGGGCCGCTCTGGGACGGCGGAGTTCCGAGGTCCAGAGTGAGTCATCACGTGGGAGGTCAAGGAGGGCCAGGGGTCCCGCGGAGGCGTACACAAGTACGCCGCACAAGCGGAGCCCGCCGGCCGACGCCGAGATCCCGCGAGAGGGCCGCTCTGGGACGGCGGAGTTCCGAGGTCCAGAGTGAGTCATCACGTGGGAGGTCAAGGAGGGCCAGGGGTCCCGCGGAGGCGTACACAAGTACGCCGCACAAGCGGAGCCCGCCGGCCGACGCCGAGATCCCGCGAGAGGGCCGCTCTGGGACCGGAACTACCCGATGGTTGCCTTGACGCCGTCGAGCGTGGCCGCCATGCCGGCGTCGCCCTTGCTCCAGTTGGCGGGGCAGACCTCGCCGTGCTCGACCGTGAACTGGAACGCCTCCAGCGTGCGCAGCACCTCGGCCACGTTCCGTCCCACGGACAGGTTGTTGATCGTGGCGTGCTGCACGACCCCCTCGGGATCGATGAGGAACAGGCCGCGCAGGGCGACGGGGCCGCTGAGCACGCCGTAGTCGGCGGCGATCGTCTTGCTCAGGTCCGAGATCAGGGGGTAGTCGAGCTCGCCCACGCCGGCGTCGGCTCGGGGGGTGCGCAGCCACGCCAGGTGGGTGTGCACGGAGTCCACCGACACGGCAGCCAGGGTCGTGCCCAGCGCGGCGAACTGGCCCGCCGCGTCGTTGAAGGCGACCAGCTCCGTCGGACACACGAACGTGAAGTCCAGGGGATAGAAGAACAGGCAGACCCACTTGCCGCGCTGCTCGGCGAGGTCGAACTTGATGACCTCGCCCTTGAAGGCGGCGTCTGCGGAGAACGTGGGGGCGGGGGTTCCGACGAGGGCCATGGGGCCTCCTTGGGGGTTGGGGGGCGCAAGGATAGTGCCGGGGCTCCGGCAGCGCACTGAGAGTCGCTGGTTCGCCTCATTCGATCCAATACATCATCTGCATGGTCTTGATAACCTGAGGGCATGTCATGGCTGCCCACCCTCCGCCAGCTCGAGTACGTGGTCGCCGTCGCCGCGTCCGGCGGGTTCGGGAGCGCCTCCCGGGTCGTGGCGGTGAGCCAGCCCGCCCTCAGCAAGCAGATCAAGGAGGTCGAGCAGGGGCTGGGGGTGGTCCTGTTCGAGCGCACGCCCCGCGGCGCGACGCCGACCCTGGCCGGCCTGCGCATCATCGAGCGGGCGCGGCGGGTCCTGGCCGAGACCCACGAGCTGGCGGACGAGGCAGCGATGCTGCGGGACCCGTTTGCGGGGGTGCTGCGGCTCGGCGCGATCCCCACCCTGGCCCCGTGGGTGCTTCCGGGGCTCGTCAGCGCCATGCGCGCGCAGCTCCCCCGACTCGAGCTGCGCCTGCTCGAAGAGCAGACCGACGTGCTCGGAGAGCGACTGCTGCGGGGCGAGCTGGACCTGGCGGTGATCGCGTTGCCCTATCCGCAGGAGCACGTTCGCGTGCTGGGGCTGTACGAAGAGCCGTTTTACGTCGTGGCGCCCCGGGGGCATGCGCTGGGGGAGGGCCCGCCGCCCCTGCCGGCCCAGGTGGCCGCGGCGCGTCCGCTCCTGCTACGCCGCGGCCACTGCCTGCGCGGACACGTGCTGACCGCGTGCCGCATGGACGACGACCCCAGCACCAGCCTGGAGGCGACGAGCCTGGCGACCTTGCTGCTGATGGTGGAGCAGGGCCTCGGCCCGACCGTGGTCCCGGAGATGGCGCTGCCCACGGATCGCAGCCAGCTCGTGGTGCGCGCGTTCGCCGCGCCCGTGCCTACCCGGGGGATCGGGCTGTGGTGGCGGCCCAGCTCGCCGCGCGCGCCCCTGTTCGAGCAGATCGGAGCCCTGGTGCGCGCGACCCGGCCCCTCGTCGCCCGCTGAGGCCGGCTCACCACACGGAGCGGTGGTCCTCTACCAACCCGAAGGCGTCGCGCACTTCGTGGTCCGCGATGCGCCCCGTGAAGGTCCCGAAGCGCTGCCGGAAGACCGACACCATCACCCCCAGGTTCAGGTCCTCCCGGCGCTCGCCCTGGGCCTGGAAGACGAGGTCCACCCGGCCGTCGGCCGTGCCCACGGTCCAACGGGTGTCGTCCGAGAGGTCGAAGCGAGCCGCGTCGAGCAGCGACAGCTGGCCGTCCACCCACACGGCGTTTTCGTGGAACGAGTCGTCCACCACGACGTTGCGGGTGAGGTTCAGGCCGACGGTCTTGTCCCCCGCCGAGCCCACCAGGGTCGCCCAGTTCCAGAACGTGCGCCGCGGGTAGTGGGCCTTGTGGATGTCGAGGATCGCGAAGCAGGTCTTGGGATCGCACTCGTAGCGGGTGCCGCCGGCTTCGAACCAGCCGCTCACGGGCTGCACCGCCTTGTGGGAGTACATGGACCGGCCGCGCCCCAGGGGCAGGTTCACCACCAGGGGGGTCCAGTCCGCGTGCACCGTGAGCTCGGCGCGCACCGTCGGCGCCTGCCGGCCGGTGGCCTCCAGCGTCACCTGGTGCCGGGAAGCCCGCAGGTGATTGTGGATGTCGATGCGCAGGCCCCGGGAGTGCAGCCAGGTCCGGTCATCGGTCAGCGAGCGGGCGATGGCCATGGACAGCACGGGGCTCTTGACCTCGTGCTCGTAGGACTCCCCCGTCACCCGGTCCACGAACCGCGCCCACCCCAACCGCAGGTACCCCGCGTCCACCACAGCGAAGGTCAGCCCGGCCTGCGGATGCACGATGCAGACGTGCTGCCACTGCTTGAGCCGCAGGCGTCCCAGGACGCCGGGGCGGCCGGGGATCTTCGCGTCGATCAGATCCACGTCCGCGATCGGCCCGTCGAACATGCCGTAGCGGGCGATGGTGCCGTCGTCGTGGAGCAGGCGGGGCGGGGGACCGGAGAGCTCGACCATGGCCGCGCAGTCTACGCCACCAAGCGAAGCGGAGCTCCCTCGCCGGGGTTCCCGAGCGCTACCAGGCCTGGGCTCGCAGGTGGGCGATGATGCTGTCCACGTCGGCGGCGGTCAGATCGTCGATGATGACGGCGGAGCCCTTGGTGAAGGACTCCATGGGGGTCTTGTCCTTCCCGTTGCGCACCATCTCCCGGATCATCCCGTTGGTGGCGACCGACAGGTAGCCCCGGCGGCCGATGCCGATGCCGTCCACGCCCGCGGCGTAGCCCGCGCCCCGCACCCCGTGGCACGCCGCGCAGATGTCGCGGAACAGCGCAGCGCCGGTCTGCACGTCGCCGGTCAGGGGCGACTCGTCGAGCTTGATCCCCTCCAGGGTCTGCCACGACCGGATGTAGGAGACGACGTTGTCCACCGTCTCCTCACCCAGGCCCCGGTCCCACGGCACCATGTTCGAGCCGGACCGGCCCTCGCGGATGGTGGTGGCGAGGTAGGCGTTGGACACGGTGGCGAGCCAGTTGGGGCTGTTGAGGCGCGGGGCGAGGCCCTGTACACCGGCTCCGGCGGCGCCGTGGCAGCCCCCGCAGACCACGAAGGCCTGCTTGCCGGCCTCGACCTGCTCTGCGGTCCCGGGTGCCTGGTCGGCCCGGTAGATGGTCTTGCCCGCGGCGGCGAGGGCGGGGAGCAGGGCGATCAGAAGGACGGTCAGAAGGGCGCGGTGCACGGGTTCCTCCGGTCAGGTGGGCCCGGATCCTGCCTGACTGTGCGCCCCACGCCCAGCCCGGACCCGGACCCCGCGACGCGCATTGTCGGGATCGGAGGCTGGGGGTAAACCGGATGCTCCGTGGAGGGCCCGATGCCGGTGAGCAAGTACGAGCAGAGCTTCGAGATCCTGAGCAGGCGTGAGCTGTGCCCCAACACCTGGCACCTGCAGGTGCACGCGCCCCTGGTGGCGGCCAAGATCGAGGCGGGCCAGTTCGTGGTGGTGCGCCCCAACGATCACTCCGAGCGCATGCCGCTGTCCATCGCGGGCTGGGACCGGCAGGCGGGCACGCTCACCCTGATCATCGCCGCGGCGGGCTTCACCTCGACCGAGGCGACGCAGATGCAGGTGGGCGACCGCTTCGCCGATCTGGTCGGCCCCCTCGGCATGCGGTCCCATGTGGCGAAGTACGACGGCGCCTGCGTCGTGCTCGGAGGCGGCTACGGCTCCGGCGCGATCATCCCCACCGCGCGGGACCTGAAGGCCCTGGGCAACACGGTCTACGGGATCATCGGCGCGCGCAGCCAGGATCTGCTGCTGATGGTCGATGAGCTGAGCGCCGTCTGCGACAAGGTGATCGTCACGACCAACGACGGATCCGCGGGCGTGAAGGGCTTCGTGACCACGGCCCTGGCCGACATCATGGCCAAGGAGACCGTGTCCACCTGCCTCGCCGTGGGTCCGGTGCCGATGATGAAGGCCGTCGCGGACCTGACCGCCGGCAAGGGCATCGAGTGCTTCGTGTCCCTGAACGCGATCATGCTCGACGCCACGGGGATGTGCGGCGCGTGTCGGGTCACGGTGGGGGGGCAGACCCGGTTCGCGTGCGTGGACGGGCCGGACTTCGACGGTCACCAGGTGGACTACGCCGAGCTGATGACCCGCCAGAAGATGTTCGTGGCCCAGGAGCGGGTGGCCATGGAGCGCACGTGCGCGAGGAACGCCCATGTCTGAGGAAGCGCCCCCCGAGGAGCTGACCGCCAAGCAGCGGCTCGCCCTGCCGGCCCACACGATGCCCCTGGCCGACGCCGAGGAGCGCATCCACACCTTCGACGAGGTGCCCACGGGCTACACCCTCGCCATGGCCCGCGCCGAGGCGAGGCGCTGCCTGCAGTGCAAGAAGCCCCACTGCATCGGCGGGTGCCCCGTGGGCATCGACATCCCCACGTTCCTGCGCCAGGTGGATGAGGGGGACATCGCCGGCGCGGCGAAGACCATCCGCGAGACCAACTTCCTGCCCGCGGTGTGCGGCCGGGTGTGCCCCCAGGACAAGCAGTGCCAGGCGCTGTGCACGGTCGGGGCGAAGCACACCCCGGTGGGCATCGGCAGCATCGAGCGGTTCGTGGCGGACTACGAGCGGGAGCGTGGCCTGGATCGCACGCCCGAGATGGCCCCCGACACGGGCAAGAAGGTGGCCATCGTGGGCGCTGGCCCGGCGGGGCTGACGGGGGCCTACGAGCTGCGGCGGCGGGGCCACGCCGTGACGGTGTTCGAGGCGTTCCATCGGGGCGGCGGCGTGATGGTCTACGGGATCCCGCGGTTCCGGCTGCCCCTGGAGATCATCGACAGCGACCTGGCCTTCCTCGAGAGCATGGGCGTGCAGTTCGCCTACAACATCCTGATCGGCAAGACGCTGACCCTGGACGACCTGTTCGCGGACGGCTTCGACGCCATCCTCATCGCCACGGGCGCCGGCCTCCCCAAGATGCTGGACATTCCGGGCTCCAACCTGAACGGGATCTACTCGGCCAACGAGTACCTGACCCGCGTGTACCTGATGCACGCCAACGAGTTTCCGGCGCATCCCACGCCCATCTACCAGGGGAAGAAGCTGGGGGTCGTGGGGGCCGGCAACACGTCGATGGACGTGCTGCGCACCGGCAAGCGGCTGGGGGCCGAGGTGACCTGCTACTACCGGCGCTCCCGGGCCGAGGCGCCCGCGCGCTCCGAGGAACTGGAGCACGCCGAGCAGGAGTTCATCGACTTCAAGTGGCTGAGCAACCCCGTCGAGTTCATCGGGGGGGATGACGGCTTCGTCAAGGCCATCAAGTGCATGCGCATGGAGCTGTCCGAGCCGGACGAGTCGGGGCGGCGGCGCCCCGTGGCTACCGGCGAGACGTTCATCGATCCCGTGGACACGGTGGTGATGAGCCTGGGCTGCAACGTCAACCCGATCCTGTCCCAGTCCGACGACGACATCTTCACCAACAAGTGGGGCATCGTCATGGTGGACAAGGAGACCTGCCACACGAGCAAGGCCGGGGTCTTCGCGGCGGGGGACTCCATCACCGGCGGCTCCACCGTCATCCTCGCCATGGGCCAGGCCAAGAAGGCCGCGGCGCGCATGCACGAGTACCTGAGCGGCACCTTCGACTACGTGCTCGACGTGCCGGACGACCCCGAGGCGCCGGGCATGCAGTGGTCCTTCCGGACCCGCAAGACGGGCAAGAAGAGCGCGACGCAGGCTTAGCGAGCGCTCAGCCCAGGGCGGCGAGCACCGCGTCGACGTCGGGCTGCACGTCCGTGGGCGGGCCCACCACGCTCAGGGCCGTCGCCGTGTCCTTGAGGCCGTTGCCGGTGACCAGCAGCGCCACGTCCTCGGTGGGGTCGATGATCCCCTGCCTGACGGCTTGCCGGACCCCCGCCGCGGCAGCCACGCCGGCCGGCTCGCCGAACACGCCGGACAGGCGCGGCACAGCCACCAGGGCCTCCAGGATCGCGTCGTCGGACACGGCGATCCACGCGCCGTCGCAGCGGGCCACGGCCTGAAGGGCCTTGTGGGGGTTGCGGGGCGTGCCCACGCAGATGCTGTCGGCGACGGTGTTGGCCTCGCCGGGCTCAAAGCTCCCGCGGGCGGCGGACGCCACCAGCGGTGCGGCGCCCTCGGCCTGCACCGCGAGCACCCGGGGCACCCGGGCGATCAGCCCCGCCAGCGCGGCCTCCTCCAGGCCCTTGACGACTCCCGCCACGGTGCAGCCGTCCCCGACGCTCACCGCGACCCAGGCCGGCATGTCCGACCCGAGCTGCTCGGCCAGCTCCAGGCTGACCGTCTTCTTGCCCTCGACCAGGTAGGGGTTGATGGCGCAGTTCCGGTTGAACCAGCCCTTCAGGGCGGTGACCTCGGCGCACAGATCCCAGGTGCGGTCGTAGTCCGCGGCCACCCGGAACACCTGGGCGCCGAAGACCTGGAGCTGGGCCACCTTCGGAGCCGGCGCCCGGGCGGGCACGAAGATCGTCGCAGGGAGCCCCATCGAGGCGGCGATGCAGGCGGTGGACGACGCGGCGTTGCCGGTGGATGCGCACGCGATCCGTTCGGCGCCGGCCTGGATGGCGAGCACCACGCCGACGGCGCTGGCCCGATCCTTGAGGCTCGCGGACGGGTTGCGGCCGTCGTCCTTGACCACCACGGACCGCACCCCCAGCCACTGCGCCAGCCGGTTGGACGTGCTGACGGGGCTCCAGCCCACCGAGATCGGGGGCAGGATCGCGTCGAGCCCGATGGGCAGGACCTCGCGGTAGCGCCACAGATCCCGACGACGACGGTGCAGCCGGGCCGCCATGTTCCGCACCCCCTCCGGCGCGTAGCGCACGTCCATGCGTCCCGCGGGGCCGCAGTCGGGGCACGTCCAGAGCCAGGGATCGCGCGTGCTGAAGCCGCACAGCACGCAGCACAGGGTGGTCACATGGTCGGGTAGGGCAAGCGTCACGGGGGGAACTCCCAATCGCGGGTAGCTTCGACCGACGGGCCGTGGTCACGCAAACGGAGCCATCATGTCAACGATTCGCTTCACGCTCGACGGAACCCCTGTCGAGCTCTCCGTGGACGGTGATCCCACCGCGCTGGAGGTCCTGCGCGAGCAGGCCGGCGTCACCACCGTCAAGGACGGGTGCAGCCCCCAGGCGGGCTGCGGGGCGTGCACCGCGGTGCTCAACGGGCGTCCCACCCTGACCTGCGTGAAGAAGGCCTCGGATCTGCAGGGCGCCGAAGTGCAGACCCTGGCGGGCCTCGCCGAGCACAAGCGGGCGGCCCTGGGCCGGGCCTTCACCGAGGTGGGCGGGCTGCAGTGTGGCTTCTGCAGCCCCGGCATCGCCGTGCGCGCGGCCCACCTGCTGGACCAGGATCCGGCGCCCCCGGACGTGAAGATCCGCGCCGTCCTGGGCTCTCATCTGTGTCGCTGCACGGGCTACAACAGCATCGTGCAGGCGATCCGGATCGCGGGCGGGTACTGGGCGGACGGGCCCGGCGCGCCGACCGGTGAGCTCTCCCAGGAGCGATACGACGGCGACGACCTGACCCTCGGCCTGCGGGACTTCACCAACGACATGGTGGTGGACGGCATGCTGCACGGCGCCCTGCGCCTCACGGACCACCCCCGCGCGAAGGTCCTGGGGATCGATGTGGGTCCGGCCCTGGCGATGCCCGGGGTGCGGGCCGTGCTGACCGCGTCGGATGTGCCGGGGGCGGCGCGGGTCGGCCACATCCGCGCCGACTGGAACGTGTACATCGGGCTGGGGGAGGTGACGCACTGCGTCGGCTCGGCCCTCGCCTCGGTGGCCGCCGACACCCGCGCCATCGCCCGGGCCGCCGCCGCCGCCATCGTGGTGCAGTACGAGGTCCTGGACCCCATCACGAGCCCCCAGGCCGCGCTGGAGCCCGGCGCGCCCACGGTGCATCCCGACTTCCCCAACCTCGTGGACGTGACCGAGGTCAAGCGCGGCGACGTGGACGCGGCGCTGGCTGCGTCCGCCCACGTGCTGTCCGAGGTCTTCCAGTCCCAGCGGGTGGAGCACGCGTTCGTCGAGCCCGAGGCCGCCGTGGCCATCCCCGAGCCCGGCGGGATGCAGGTGTTCACCCAGGGGCAGGGGGTGCACGAGGACCAGCGCCAGATCGCCGAGGCCCTGGGCTGGAGCCCGGAGCGGGTGACGGTCACGCTCGTGCCCAGCGGCGGCGGCTTTGGCGGCAAGGAGGACCTGTCGGTGCAGCACCACGCGGCGCTGCTCGCCAACCACACGGGCCATCCGGTCAAGCTCGCGCTGTCCCGGGACGAGTCGATGCTGATCCACCCCAAGCGGCACCCGCTGACCATGGAGTACACGGTGGGGTGCGACGCGCAGGGGCACCTCACGGCGGTGCGGGCGCGCATCGTGGGCGACACCGGCGGCTACTTGTCCGTGGGGAACAAGGTGCTCGAGCGCGCCGCGGGCCACAGCTGCGGGCCCTACCGGGTGCCCGCCGTCGATGTGAAGGCGTACACCGTCTACACCAACAACCCGACGTGCGGCGCGTTCCGGGGCTTCGGCGTCAACCAGACGGCCTTCGCCATCGACGGGATGCTGGACCGGCTCGCCGAGCGCGTGGGGCTCGACGGGTACGACATCCGTGAGCGAAACATCCTGGCCGAGGGCGAGGCGTTCGCCACGGGCCAGCTGATGGACGCGGGGATCGGGATCCGCCAGTGCCTGGAGGCGGTCCGGGACGTCTACAAGGGCGCCCGCTACGCCGGCATCGCGTGCGGCATCAAGAACACGGGCATCGGCAACGGCCTGGCGGACACGGGGCGGGTGCTGCTGCGGGTGGAGGGGCCCGACCGCCTGGCGGTCTATACGGGCTTCACGGAGATGGGGCAGGGGCTCTTCACGGTGCTGCGGGGGGTCGTGAGCACGCTGACGGGGGTGCCGGCGGAGCAGATCCGGGTGCAGACGAGCACCGAGTACGCGGTGCTGTGCGGAATGACCACCGCCTCGCGGGGCACGATGCTGACCGTGGAGGCCGCGCGCCGCGCCTGCGTAGGAATGGCGGCGGCCCTGGCCGGGCGGACCCTGGCGGAGCTGGTGGGGCAGGAGTTCGCGGGGGAGTTCATCTGCGACTTCACGGTGGCCCCCGGCGGGGACGAGCCGAACCCCGTGACCCACGTCACCTTCGGGTACGCGGCCCAGGTGGTGCTGCTCAAGGACGACGGGACCCTGGACAAGGTGATCGCGGCGCACGACGTGGGCCGGGTCATGAACCGGGTCACCTGCGCCGGCCAGATCGAGGGCGGCGTGTACATGGGCCTGGGCTTCGCCCTGACCGAGGATCTGCCGTCCGAGGGGGGATTCCTCGTGTCCACGCGGCTCGCGGATCTGGGGATGATCAAGGCCCGCCAGATGCCCGAGGTCCAGGTGCTGCTCATCGAGGTGCCGGATCTGCACACCGCGTACGGAGTGAAGGGGGTCGGCGAGATCGGCCTCGTGCCCACCGCCCCGGCGGTGGCCGCGGCGCTGCGCAGCTTCGATGGGATCTGGCGCACCCGCCTGCCCATGAGGGGCTCCGCGGCGGCCCGGGCGGCGCTCCCCCGCCGCATGCGGGAGCCGGATCACGCCTGAGGTGACGACGCCCCGCCCCTGACCGGCT
>CALAGR010000306.1 GCA_937891735.1 uncultured Pseudomonadota bacterium
CCAGCACGGTGTCGCGGGCCGCGCGACCGAGGGCGACGAACGCGGCCAGGGACAGCAGCGCCCACAGCCCCCCGAGCCAGGCCTGGTCCGGGAACGTCGTCACGAACAGGTTCCCCCAGGACGCTGGCCCCAGCAGGGCGGTCAGGCGCTCGACGGCCCCGGCGTCTGCCCCCAGCAGGTCCATCAGGCTGCGGTCGTGCACCTGCGTGCCACCGGCGGCCTCGTGGGACAGCGCGCGCAGGACGAGCCACGGGCTGAACCCCACGACGAGGCCCAGGCCCAGGGGCAGCAGGCGGCGGGGCCCCGGGGTCCGTCGCGGTCCCAGCCAGGCCACCGCCAGGGAGGGGATCAGGAAGGCCGAGATGTAGGCGAAGAACACGGCGGCGCCGGACAGCGCCCCCAACAGGAACGCGTCGCGCCCGCGGCCCCGTCGGTGCAGGCGCTCCAACGCCAGGAGCGCGGCGAAGACCAGGGCCATCACCTCCACGTGGTTGCCGTACCCCTGGCCCGCCATCTCGCGGTAGGCGGGCGGGGACAGCGCGAACAGCCACGCCGCGGTGATGGCTCCGGGGCGTCCCCCCAGGCGCGCCCCCAGCCCCCAGGCCCCCAGCAGGATCGCCAGTCCGAAGGCGAACGGGATCAGCCGCCACACCCCCACCCGGGGGGGCAGCACGCTGAACAGCCCCCGGGCGAGCACCGTCTGCACCACGCAGCCCCCGCAGAACTCCTTGACCCGCAGCTGATCGACCCGCAGGTGCACCCCCGCTTCCCACAGCACCGCCCCCGTGGGGGAGTACGCCTCGTCGGTGCTCATCCCCATGGGCGTGGTGAGCTGCCCGCCCCAGAAGGCCACCACGAACAGGAGCACCGCCCCCAACAGCGGCAGCGTCTGTCGGATCCTGGGAGGAGGGGTCAACACGCTCCGAGCGTATCTCAGGGCAGCACGATCTCCGCGCGCTCCCGGCTGGCATCCCCGAACGCCTGGTGCAGGGTCATCGTGCCCTCCTCGTCATCCACCTGCAGGAGCTCCGCTTCGACCACGAAGTCGACCTGCAGCGGGCCCGCCTCCACCGCCGAGCTGTGCGAGCACCACAGGTCGAACGCGACGCGGCTGCTGCCGCGCATCCAGCTGTAGTCCTGGTCCACGATCCGGACCCCGAACCCCCGCAGCGAGCGCCCGGGCAGGGCCTGTCCCGCGTTCAGGGACAGCTCCCAGCTGCGCAGCAGGGGGATGCCCATCGGGTACCGGGGACGGCCCGACAGGACCAGCGTGCGTTCCTCGAGGGGCAGGGGCGCCGCGACGGCGAAGCTGCCGTCGGACTGGATCCGGCTCGAGGCGGTCAGGGTGCCTGCGGTGCGCCGCGACGCGCGGGACGCCACCACCGAGTACCGCACGATCCCGTCGATCGAGGCGAACCCGGCGTTGTCGGAGCGCGGGGACACATCCTCGGCGCCGGCCTCGTAGCGCATCCAGACCTCGAAGAAGATCCCCCGGGCGCCGCGGCTCGGGGCGCTCACCCCAGCCCCCAGTCCCTGGATCGCCCAGCCCCCGGCGGGGTCGTATCCCCCCGGCGCGCCGTCCGCCAGGGGCTCGTCCGTGTCGAACTCGAACCCCCGCAGCGCCACCGCCACCTCCGGCCAGTCCTGAAAGCCCGGAGCCGCCAGATCCACCTGGACCTGGGCCGAGGCGCGGCCCGACCCGTCGATGCGCAGCGCCACCTCTCCATCGAGCACCGCCACCCGGTCGCTGTCGATCTCCATCCAGCTCAGCTCCCAGCCGGGCAGGTCCCCCTGGTCGTCGGCGCCGTCCCCGTCGAGCCCCAGCTGCGCCAGCACGTCGCCCTCCGGCGTGGGGGAGGCGGTGCCGGCGGCCAGCAGCCCGATGGGGTGGCTGCCCTGGCGCCAGTCGTAGCGGGCGCCGCCGAACAGGGCGATGGGATCCGCGTTCGACGGAGCGCACCCCGCGCTGAAGAGGGCCGCCAACGCGAGCAGGATCCGCCGCATCGGGCTACTGCGTCACAGTGAAGGTATAGGGGGTGCCGAACGCGGGAGGCGGCAGCTCGTCGTCCCCGAACACCGCTTCGGCCTGCTCCTGCCGGGGCCCCACGGCGAACGCCCGAACGCCGCCGGTCACCGGGATGGTGGCCGAGAACGTCTGTCCCGCCGCCACGGCCTGCCCCACCGGCCTGCTCCTGCCGGAGGGCTCGTCGCGGATCAGCACCTGCAGCACGATGTCCGCCGGGGCAGAGGTGATCGACACCACGGCCGCGCCGTCGGTGGCCCCGATGAGCCGGTACCAGTCCCGGGGGGCGGTCAGTCCCTCACCGAAGCTCCCGTTGCAGAAGGCCGTCACCGACTGGCCCAGGGTGATGTCGGGGGCCTCCTCCTGGGACTCGTTGGGCTCCCAGCGGTCGTCGATGGGGATCCAGCTGGAGAGCAGGTCGTACCCCAGGTCCACGGCCCCGCCGCCGTCCGCGGTCAGCGTCAGCTCCACCGACCCTCCCGCATCCGCCCCGAGGTACAGCTGGGTCGGGGAGTCCTCGGGTGACAGCGACAGGTCGAGCGCGCCGTCCACCGCGGTGTTGCGCACCGACAACCGCGTGCCGCCCTCCATGGGTCCCTGCAGCTGCACGTCCCAGTAGCCTCCGGACTCCGGGATCGGGGGCGCCTGCAGCAGGAACCGATCCACGACCGCCGACGCACCCTGGATGCACCCGCGGGCCAGGGACTCCAGCTCCAGCACCACCGCGGTCGCCGGGTCGTCGTTGGGTTCGTTGTCGTCCGTGCTGCGGCAGGTGCCCACCGGCGAGCCCCCGAGGCAGCCCGCGGCGCCGACGCCGGCGAAGAGCAGCAGGGCGAAGCGGGCGCTGCCCACCCGACGGACGGGGATCCGGGGAGGCGCCAACTAGCGCCGCGCCGCCGGCTCGATCCCGACGACGAGGCCGCCGGTGACCCGGGCGTTGAACATCGGACCGAGGTTGCCGATCTCCGCGGCGACGCGGAACGCCACGAAGGGCGAGCCGAGGGGCACGTCCACCCCCACCACCACCTGGCCCCCGGCCAGCACCTTCGGCCCGCCGACCTCCGCGGGGTTCGGCGCGATGTGGAACATGCCGCCCACCCGCGGCCGCACGGGTCCCGCGAACTCCAGGACCGGCCCGACCACGATGTCGAGCAGCAGGTACCGCCCGGTCGGCTCGCTGGCGCCGGCCTCGTTGGTCGCGGACACGCTCCAGCCGGGCCTCACGCCCGCCTCCAGCCGCAGCATCTTGATGAGCCGCAGGGACACGTCCGCCGACACGAGGGCGTAGTCGAACCGCCCCAGGCGCTGGTATCCGCCCCCCGCGGAGATGAGCAGGAGGGGCACGGCGGGAAACGCCCGCGCGGCCTTGAGGGCGTGGGAGTCCTTGGCGAGAGACCAGGCTCCCCCCGCGTCCCGGGCCTGCCGCGCGGCGTCCTGCTGCGCCGGGCTGGGCTCCGAGACGTCCAGCTTCATGCGGCGCAGGCGGCGGCGGGCGTCCTTGATCAGCGAGTCGAAGCGCTGGTCGTACTGCTCCAAGGCGACGAACAGCTGCAGATCCTGGCCCGCCCGCTCCTCCTGCCCCAGGCACTGCGCGAGCAGCCCGCGCCAGTACAGCAGGTAGCTCCGGCCGGTGGACTCGTAGACCCCGATGACCGTGGACCAGGCATCGGTCACGACGGCCGTCTGCTCTGCGGTCTTGGTTGAGGTGGCGGCCGCGGCGACGTCCGCGCAGTGCTCGGTGTGCACCTGGTAGGCCAGGGTCGCGGCGTCGCCCGAGTCGTCCGCGGAAGCGGTGGATGCCACACATGCGGCGATCACGACAACGGCGAGGATCGTTTGCATACGCATCTAGCCAGTGTACTCCGGCCGTGGCCGGCTCAGCGCAGGCCGGGCCTGCCCATGGACCCTGCGCGGCTTGTGCTCTCGTCGGGTCTCTAGTAGGTTACTGACCGGTCAGTAATTTACTGATCTTGGAGCTCCCGTGACCCTGAACAAAGACCCCTGGAGCGCGGCGACGCACTTCGTCGGATTCCTCGCCGCCATCGTCGGCCTCGTCTTCCTGGTGGTCCTGTCCAGCGACAGCGCGCCCAAGATGACCGCCATGGCGATCTACGGAGGCACCCTGGTGGGCCTGTTCCTGGCCTCGACGCTCTACCACTTCCTCGATCTCGGCCACCGCGGCAACCGCTGGCTCAGGCGCCTCGATCACAGCGCCATCTTCCTGCTGATCGCGGGCAGCTACGTGCCTCCGATGATCCACTTCCTGGACGGCCCCATGCGCATCGGCGTGCTCGCCGTCATCGGCGGGATCGCGGCGCTCGGGGTGGGGGTCAAGCTCTTGTGGATCGACTCGCCGAGCTGGCTGGGGTTGACGCTGTACCTCGCGCTGGGCTGGATCGTGGTCGGGCCGATCTGGTGGATGCTGCCCCACATGGCGAGCGGCTCGCTGGCCCTGCTGGTGGCGGGCGGAGTCACCTACACGCTCGGCGCGGTGGTGTACGCGAAGAAGTGGCCGGATCCGTGGCCGGACCTGTTCGGGCACCACGAGGTGTGGCACCTGTTCGTCCTCGGAGGCGCGGTGCTCCACTTCTTCTTCATGGTCACGCTGCTGGACGCGCCGGTCCCGTCGTTCTAGTCGCTGGGCGCCCGCGCCCGGAGGGCGGCGAGCTCGGCGTCGATGAACGCCAGGGGCGAAAGCGAGGCCCCCTTCTGGACCTCCTCGACGGCCGCGGACACGTCGTCGGGTGAACCGGCCCCCAACGCCCGAGCCACGGCGATGAAGGGGTGGCCCGGTGCGAGCTCCCGGGCCCGCTCCAGATGGTGGGCGGCGCGCTCGGGCTGGCCCTGATCCGACGCCAGCCAGGACGCCACAGCGTGGGCGCTCCCGTCGTCGCTGTCCGCTGACAGAGCGACCTCGATGGCGGCCTCGGCCTCGTCCAGCCGCCCCAGGAGGCGGAGCGCGCGGGCCATCAGGATCTGCGGACCCGCCACCTCGGGCACGAGCGCGGCGGCCCCCTCCGCGGCATGCAGCGCGCCGTCCGGATCGTCCTGGAGCAGCACGACGGCGAGGTTGATCCGCGGACGCGGGAAGCGAGGGGCATCCGCGATGAGCGCCCGGAACAGCTCTGAGGCGCGAGCTCGGTCCCCCGTGGCACCGTGGGCAAGGGCCACGTCGTTGCGCAGCCCCGGGTCCTTCGACGCGCGCTCGACCTCCGCGGACAGGGCCACCACCGCCGCCAGATCCCCCTGCAGGTACCCGCGGGCGACCGCGTGTCGGAGCCGGTTGCTGGCCCGGACACGGATCGACGACACCACGAAGGAGACGCCACCGACCACCGCAAAGACCAGCGCGCCGAACAACCCCACGAGGGGGTGCCCGAGCCGCAACGAGACGACCAGCAGCAGGAACAGGACGATCAGGAGCGTCCCGCAGAGCTCGAACAGCGGAACGAGCGGGGTCCACCGTCGCGAGCCGCGCAGCAGCAGCCGCGCGGACCGGGTCTTGTGGCGCGCGAACCGCACCCGCATCCCGAAGAAGGCGACCACCACCGACGCCAGGATGCCCGCGGCGACCCGCTCGTCCCACTGCGCCACGGCCACCGAACTCACCAGCAGGCCCAGCCACCCTCCGAGCGCGGCCCGGGCCATGCGCCGCTCCGCCCGCAGCTGCCCCTCGTCGTACTGGATCGCCGTGGCCTCCTCCGCCGGGGCCGCGGCGCGCAGGGCGGCGCGACGGACCGTCAGCGAGGGGTGTGTCGAGGTGGCGTGGAAGAGCAGGGGCAGCAGTCCCCGCGCGTTGGGCAGCTCGATGGCGTGGATCTTCGCCACCGCGCTCGACATCGCGGCGTAGCTGGTCGTGGCGCCCGACCGCAGGTCGCAGCGCACCTCGACGGCCCGCCCGATCACCCGCCGGGCCCCTCCGTAGAGCAGCAACGTGAGGGGCAGGACCACGAGCAGCGACATGCTCGCTCCGGCCACGACCGCCAGGACGGTGGCCAGGGGTCCGATGGCCGCGAACAGCCAGAGCGACCCGGTGGACAGGTGCGCCAGCTCGTGGCCCAGGATCGCGTCACGCTCCGCCGTCTCGAGCCGGTGCAGGATCCCGTCGGTCACCAGCAGCACGGGCGCGGCCAGCCCGGCGATGGCGGCGAGGGTCTGCATGGATCCGCTCGGGCTCGTCATCAAGCGCGCCGGCGGCGGATCGATCCCCTGGCGGCGGGCGATGTCGGCGATGCGGCCGAGCAGCTCCGGATCCTGCACGGGCGGCAGGTCGATGGGACCGGTCTGCGTCCGGACCGGGCTCATCCAGAGCAGCAGCAGCACCCCGTTGAGGCCCAAAGCGAACGTGCCCACCTCCGGCGGCACGGGGTGGCCCAGGCCCTCGGCGGCCGCCCAGGCGATCCCCGGCAGGATCGTGCCCAGGGCCAGGAACCCGCTCACCCAGGTCAGGCGTCCGATGCTGCCCGCACCCTGGCGGGTCTGCTGCCGGCCCCCCAGACCCAGGAGGAGCCATGCCCCCAGGAACCCGCCGAGGACGACGAACCAGATCACGCCGGGATCGCGCTAGAGCCGGGCCGCCAGGCGTGTGCCCTGGTCGATGGCCCGCTTGGCGTCGAGCTCGCCCGCCTCGTGAGCGCCGCCGATGACGTGCACCGCCAGACCCGAGGCGCGCAGCGGCGCGACCAGCTCGTTCGCACAGATCTGGCCGGCGCACACCACCACCGTGTCCGCTTCGATGACCATGGGCTCACCGCCGCGCAGGATGTGCAGGCCCACCTCGTCCACCTTCTGGTAGGTCACGCTGGTCAGCATCGTGACCTTCTTCTGCTTCAGGCTCTGCCGGTGGATCCAGCCGGTGGTCTTGCCCAGCCCGGCCCCCATCTTCTTGTCCCCGCGCTGGCACATCGTGATGGTGCGGGGGGACGGCGGAACCACCGGGGCCTTCAGACCGCCGCCGTGCTCCATCGTCTTGTCCACCCCCCACTCCGCGAGGTAGGCGTCCACGTCCAGGCTCGGGGACGGCGCGGAGTGGTCGTGGGCCAGGAACTCCGCCACGTCGAACCCGATGCCGCCGGCGCCGATGATCGCCACCCGGTCTCCGACCGCGGCCCCGCCCGCGAGCACGTCCACGTAGGACAGGACCTTGTCGAGGTCGATGCCGGGCAGATCGATCTGCCGGGGGTGCACCCCCGCGGCGACCACCACGACGTCGTAGCCCTTGCCGATCAGGTCCTCGGGCGCGACCGCCTGGCCGAGCGCCAGGGTCACGCCGGTGGTGCCGAGCATCGTCGTGAAGTAGCGGATCGTCTCGTCGAACTCCTCCTTGCCGGGCACCTTGCGCGCCATGTTGAACTGGCCGCCGATCTGCGACGCCTTGTCGAACAGCGTCACGGCGTGCCCGCGCTTCGCCGCGGTGGTGGAGAAGGCGAGCCCTGCCGGGCCGGCCCCCACGACCGCCACCTTCAAGGGCGCGGGGGTCGGCTCGATCTTGACCTCCGTCTCGTAGCAGGCGAGGGGATTGACCAGGCACGAGGCCCGCTGGTTCTTGAAGATGTGGTCCAGGCAGGCCTGGTTGCAGGCGATGCAGGTGTTGATCTCGTCCCGCTTGCCGTCCCGCGCCTTCTTGACCCAGTCCGGATCCGCGAGGAGCGGGCGCGCCATGCTGACCATGTCCGCGTCGCCCCGGGCCAGGACCTGTTCGGCCGTCTCGGGCATGTTGATGCGGTTGCTGGTGATGAGCGGGATCGACACCTCACCCATCAGACGCCGGGTGACCCAGGTGTAGGCCGCCCGCGGCACCATCGTGGCGATCGTGGGCACCCGCGCCTCGTGCCAGCCGATGCCGGTGTTGATGATCGTCGCGCCCGCCGCCTCGATGGCCTTGGCCAGCGTCACGATCTGCTCCCAGGTGGAGCCGCCCTTGACCAGGTCGAGCATCGACAGCCGGTAGATGATGATGAACTCGGGCCCCACCGCCTCACGGGTGCGCCGCACGATCTCGACGGGCAGCCGCATGCGGGCCTCGTAGGCGCCGCCCCAGGCGTCTTCCCGCTTGTTCGTCTTGTCCACCACGAACTCGTTGATGAGATAGCCCTCGCTGCCCATCACCTCCACGCCGTCGTAGCCCGCGGTCTTCGCCAGCACGGCGCAGCGCACGAAGTTGGCGATGGTGCGCTCGACGCCGCGGCCGGAGAGCCCCCGGGGCTTGAACCTGGAGATGGGCGACTTGATCGCTGACGGGGCCACCGCCAGGGGGGTGTAGGCGTAGCGGCCGGCGTGCAGGATCTGCATGGCGATGAGGCCGCCCGCGTCGTGCACCGGGCCGGTGACGTAGCGGTGCTTGAAGGCCCCCCAGCGGTTGTTCAGGGTGGCCGCGAACGGCTTGACCTGACCGTCGATGTTCGGGGCAATGCCACCGGTCACGAGGAGCCCCACGCCGCCCTCGGCGCGCCGCGCGAAGTAGGCCCCCATCTTCTTCAGGGGTCCGACGTCGTCTTCCAGGCCGACGTGCATGGAGCCCATGAGCACGCGGTTGGGCAGGGTCACGAAGCCGAGGTCGAGGGGCGCCAGCAGGTGGGGGAACTCGGCGTGGGGAGCGGAGGCAGGCATCGGGGTTCCTCGGGAGGACGTCGAGTGAATGAGGGCTCAGTCACCCGACTGTACCAGCGAGGGCGGGCTACTCCAGGCCCGCGCCGGCGGGATAGGAGTACGAGCCGGCGCTGTAGTAGCCGTACACCAGCAAGCCCACGTCGGCGTCCGCCTGCAGGCCGTGCACCGCCTCGCTGATGGCGCAGGTCCAGGTCAGGTAGGTGATGGAGTTGAGCACCCCGTCGGTGGCCGGGCCCGAGCACGAGGACCCGTCCACCGGCACGCCGTCGATCGACGCCGAGGTGCCGTCCTCCATCGACACCACGGCCCAGTGCTCGCTGAAGCCCTGGCCGGTGGTGAAGATGTAGCTGTCCCGGCGCTGCTCGACGGGGGGCACGTACAGGAGCGAGTTGTCACCGATGTAGCCAGCGTCGCTGCCCTTCACCAGGAACTGGGCGACGTGCACTGGCTGGCTGCTGTCCACGATGAAGCCGGTGTTCGTGCGGAGCTCCCGGAACTCCTTCGCCTGCAGGTTGAAGAAGCCGTCGTCGCCCGGCAGGTTCGTGGTCACGGTGGTCGAGTCGAACAGGGCGATGATCCGGTAGACGTCGATCTCCGGGTCCGCCGGAACGCGGGCGGCGGAGCGGCTCACCACGTACTGCGAGCGCATCGCCCGGTTGGGCAGGATCTGCTGCTCGATGTGCTCGGCGCAGCACTCGTTGCCCCCCTGGGGGATGTTGTCCGAGATCGAGGTGAGGTCGTTGCCGAAGAACACCGCCACCCGCTCGGTGCTGCTGACCGTCGTGCCCGTCAGGTCGGGCATGTCCGGCATCGGGAACTGGAACGGGTTGATGAGGATGGTCTCGAGGTTGAGCACGTCGTAGGGCCCGAGCGTGAAGGTCGCCGAGGTGCCGCCCACGATGCCGACGCCGGGGCTGACCTCCGGCACGCCGGGCCCGTTGACGATGTCGTAGGTGGGGGTGACGGTGACGTCGGTGCCCTCGGCGTTGGCGACGATCGTCACGTAGGAGCGGTTGCCGGGACCCAGGGGCGGCGCGATGGGAGCGTTGGGCTCCCAGCCGACCACGAGGTGGTTGAAGCCGAGGGCCGACTGGGGCAGGAGCAGGCTCGCGTCGTTGCTGAACTGCTGGTCCAGGGTGTTGAACTGGTAGGCGACGACGGGGTTGTCACTCTCGATCCGGAAGGCGCGGGAGCTGTGCCAGGTCTGGGGACCGTCGTCCACGTTGAGGGTGATCCAGTCGCCGTCCACGTCGCGGCGGGGCAGCAGGAACATGTAGAGCGAGCCCGGGGCGATGTCCTGCGTCTCCACCACCGAGGTCTGCAGGGGCTGGCCGGGGTCGGCGTTGTTGATGGTGACCTCGACGTGGGCGGTGTCGGTGGAGGAGTTGTTGGCCACGGCCACCGCGAACTGGCCCGCGGCGGCGTCGTCGACGACGTTCTCGGCGTTGTCGAGGTCCACCGCCCAGAAGATGCAGCCGACGTTGCTGGGGCCGGACAGGGCCTGCTCGCAGCCGGTCAGCTCAGGGGTGGAGTCGTCGTCGTCACCGCCGGTGGTGTCGTCGTCGTCGGCGCCCGTGGTGTCGTCGTCGTCCGCGGCGCCCGAGTCGTCGTCGTCCACGGCGTCGTCGTCATCGGCTGCGTCGTCGTCGTTGGCGGCGTCGTCGTCGTCGTCGCGACCAAAGGGGGTCAGGTTGGGGCAGCCAACCAGGAACGCGAGCAGGGCGAGCAAGAGCGGGCGCATGGGCAAACCTCCAGGGCGGAACAGTACCGCCGGCGGGGGCCGAGGTGCGAGCATTGGCCGCGGTCCGCTGAAACGGGCCCAGCTCGCAGAGTTCACCGAGTTGAGAGGCATCCGCGGGCCTGCGGGCCAGCCCACCGGCCCCCTGCCCTCCTGGCGCAGCGACGCAGTGATACGCTCCCCGCGACCGCCCCCGGGAGGCGGCGACTCGGAGGCGGAATGAAGCTCTGGTTGGCCTTTCTCATCCTGTTGGCGGTGCCCGCGACGGCGGCCGCGCAGGAGTCCGACGACACCGAAGACGGCTCCACTGAGGCCTCCAAGCCCACCAAGGGCAGCAAGGGCGACGCCCCTCCGAAGGGCAGCAAGGGCGACGCCCCTCCCAAGGGAGACGCGCCGGCCAAGGACGACGCCCCCGCCGATACCCCCGAGCCGGCCCCCGAGGCCAAGGGCACCAAGGGCGAGGCCGCTGCACCTCCGGCCCCTGCACCTCCGGCCCCCGCGCCTCCGGCCCC
>CALAGR010000307.1 GCA_937891735.1 uncultured Pseudomonadota bacterium
GCTCGTTGGGAGCGGGCTCCTCGCCGCCTCCGGGCCCGACAAGCTCACCCGCAGCGCCAACCCCGAGACGGCCGGCGCGGGACTGCGCGGGCTGGCGGGAGCCGACTGGAGCGAGGAACTCGGCACCACCCTGACCGACGCCGCGCGCGATCCCGAGCGTGTGGACGCCGCCGTCTTCAGCCTGTGCGCCCAGGGCAGTCCGGCGTGGCCCGCGGTGGAGGCGCTGCTCGCAGGGGGCGGACCGGCCGGGACGCGGCTCCTGGAGTGCGTCGATCCGCGCCTGCCCGGGGCCATGGACCGGCTCGTGGACGGGGCCCTGGGCGGCGAGCAGCCCGACGCCGCATCCCTGGCTCGCGCGCTGTGGCGATCCCCGACCCCCCTGGCCACCCGGAGCGCCGCGCTCACCGCGCTCCTGGACCGCGCCGAGCAGGCCGAGCCCCCGCTCCGGCTCAGGGCGATCCGGTCTGCGCTGGCCCTCGGAGCGTCCAGCTCGGGAGCGCAGGGACGCCTGCTGGACCTCGTGATCAGCAGCCCGCCGATGCCCTGGGTGCCCGCCGACCTGGCCCCCCTGGTCTCCCCAGGGCTGCTCGCCAGCCCCAGCGCGTTGCAGCACATCGGGACCACCTCGGGCGACGACGTGGTCGTGGCCGGGGTGCGGGACCTGCTGCTGCACACGGCCTGGGAGCAGCCGATCCAGCGGGCACGCAAGCACGCGCTGCGCGCGGTGTGGATCGAGCACCCCGACCTCATCGTGCCGGTCACCGCCCTGGACGTGGTGCACGACCGCACGGATCCGCAGACCGTCACCCTGATGGCCCGCTGCCTGGACGCGGATTCGGCGGAGGTGCGGGCGGCGGCGGCGGAGCACCTGTTCCGGACCGACTGGCGGGGCGACGCCCTGGCGGCCTTCCTCCTTCACCTGGCGAGCAGCGCCGAGCCCGTGCCCTGGACCGCAGAGCTGATGATGCTCGTGCGGGGACGCGTGCTGAGCAACACGGGGGCCCGGATCCTCGCGCGCGTCGCGTTGCAGGCGGACGAACCCCTCGCCCAGCAGGCCATGGACCGCCTCAGCGAGGCCATCTGGGTGCCGGAGCTGCTCGCGGATGCACAAGCGGTGGACGCGCTCATCGCCCTGGCCCGCGCGGGGCGCTTTGGCGCTGAAGCCGGCGCGATCCTGACGCAGCAGCCCTGGACCGACGAGGCCGAGGCGCACGTCGCCGCGGTCCGCAAGGAGCTGGGCCTTCGCCGGCGGTCCTCCAGGAGCGCCCGGGACCAGATCATGGATGGGCTGAAGGAGCGGCTGTTGGAGCGCGAACGCCGCTGAGTGAGGAGGCGGCAGCGGACTGAACGGGCCCACGGGACCCTCCGATCCGCCGCCCCGAGCGGTTATGGTTCATCGCCCCTGCCCACTCTCCGATAGGAGAAGCCCACACCGTGCGCGCCTTTGTCCGATTGCTGTTGCCCGACGGAACCGAGCGCACGCTCGCGCCGGGCGATCTCATCGGGCGGCTGGAGACCGCGGCCCTGCCGCTGTCGGACGCGCGGATCTCCGAGGCCCACGCGCTCGTCAGCCTGCGGGGCGAAGATCTGCGGCTCCTGGGCTTGCGGGGGCGCTTCGCCGTGGACGGCACGCCCATGAAGGAGGTCATCCTCCGCCCGGGGCTGCTGGTGGATCTGGCGCCCGGCCTCACGCTGCGGGTGCTCGACGTGGCGCTGCCCGACGAGGTCCTGGCCCTGGAGGGCGACGGGTTTCCACGCCAGGTGCTGTCCGGGGTCTGCTCCGTGCACCTTCGGCCCGAGCCCCGCATCGCGCACCGCTACGAGGCGGGCGCCGCGGCCCACATCTGGACGGTGGGCGGGTCCTGGGCCATGCAGCCCGCCGGAGAGCCGGCGCGCCCGTTGGAGGCAGGGGACGAGTTCACCCTGGGGGGCGTGTCGTTCGCGGCGGTGCCGGTGTCGCTGCTCGAGGCGGCGAGCCCTGCGACCCGCGCTGGGGGCGTGCGGCCTCCCCTGACCATCGAGGCCAACTTCGAGACCGTGAACATCCACCAGGACGGCCTGCCGGCCCTGAGCCTGAGCGGGATCTCGGCCCGGATCCTGTCGGAGCTGGTGGCGTTCGACGGCCCCGTGCACTGGCAGATGATCGCCTCGCAGATCTGGAAGGACGAGACCGAGAAAGTGCTGTTGCGGCGCAAGTGGGACGTCAGCGTGGCGAGGGTGCGGCGCAAGCTCCGGGACGCGGGGCTGCCCCCCGGCCTGCTTCGTTCGGCGCGAACCGGCCACGCGGAGCTGGCGTTGGAGCTGGGTGACTCGGTGGTCGACCGCACGTGAGCGAGCTGGACGACGAGGAAGGCAGCGTCGCGGGGGTCTGGGTGGACGCGGAGAGCGTCCCCTACCAGCGCAGCCACCCCTTCGCGGTGCCCGACGCCGAGCGCTACGCCCGCGGCGGATTGATCGGCCGGGGCGGCATGGGCGACGTGTTCTCCGCGCGGGATCGGCGGCTCAATCGGGAGGTCGCGCTCAAGGAGGCGACCCCGTCCGCCGGCCCGTCGGGCCAGGCGCGGCTCGCTCAGGAGGCCTGGATCACGGCCCAGCTGGAGCACCCCAACATCGTGCCGGTGCACGACGCGGGGACCGACGCGGACGGCACCCCCTGGTACACGATGCGCCTCATCCGAGGCCGCACGCTGTTCGACGTGCTCGATGGGGCGGACCAGGAGGCGCGGCTGGCCACGCTGCGCCACGTCCTGGCGGCCTGCGAAGCCATCGCCTACGCGCACAGCCGGGGCATCGTGCACCGGGACCTGAAGCCCGAGAACATCCTGGTCGGCAGCTTCGGCGAGACCCAGGTGGCGGACTGGGGTCTCGCCCGCCCCCTGACCGGAGCGCAGGACGACTGGGCCGACGTCGTGCCCACGGGCCACGCTGCCGCCACCATGGTGGGAACCGCGGTGGGCACACCCGCGTGGATGAGCACCGAGCAGCTGCGCGGTGAACCCGCGACGCGGCGCTCGGACGTGTGGTCCCTGGGCGCCGTGTTGAGGCAGGTGGTGACCGGTCGGACACCCTGGGCGGGACTCGACAACTCCCAGGTGCTCTCCGAGCGGCTCTCTTCGGCCGACCTGGCCTTGAAGGGCCCGCTGGACGGCCCCGACGCCCTCGCCGCGCGGACCGAGCTGGCGGCCATCGTTCGCCACGCGATGGCCCCAGACCCGGCCCTGCGCTACGCGGACGCGGCGGAGCTGTCGGCGGATCTGGCGCGCTACCTGGACGGCCGCCGGGTGCACGCCCACGAGTACTCGGCCTTCGAGCTGCTGTGGCGCCTGGCGATCCTGTGGCGCGCGGCGCTGGTGGTGGGGCTCGTGGCGAGCCTGATCCTCGCCACGGTCGTCGCGGTGGGCTGGAGCCGGACCGCCACGGAGCGCAGCCGTGCCCAGCGCAACCTCGCGCAGGCGCTGCTGCTGCAAGCCCGGGATGCCGAGGCCAAGGGGGATCGTCCGCGCGCCGAGGTGCTCGCAGCGGAGGTGCTGGCCATCGCGGAGTCGCCGGGGGCCCGCGGGGTGCTCGCGGGCTTCGCCGGACGCAGCCGGCCCCAGGTGCAGGAGACCGCGCTCCCGATCCGGGGATGCGACTCGGCGCAGATCCTCGATGCCCGGACCTGGATCTGCGTGCAGGAGGACCAGCTGAGCGCCTGGCGTGTCGGCGCCTCGGAGCCGCTGTGGCGCGCGTCGGCGGCGCCACCCTTCCAGGTGAGGGCTCCGGGGAACGGGGACCTCTTTCTGTCCCCCGGCGAGGGCCCTCTCACCGAGCTGGATCCAACGACGGGCAGCACGATCCGGACGGCGGCGACCTGGGGCTTTCCCCAACGGGTGGCGGGGTCCGCGGACGGCCGCTACCTCGCCGCGTGGCGGGTCTCCGACCTGTCGCTGTGGGATCGCGCGACCGGCCGGGTGACGCAGATCGCGGGCTGCGGGCCGCCCGCCCCGGTGACCTCGGTGGCCTTCACGGAGCGATCGATGCTCGTGCTGTGCGGCGATCTGCGGTTCGGCCTGGTGAGCCTCGCGGAGCCCGTCGGGGACCGATTCGGGGACGTGCTGCCGGCCGGGCTCTGGTCGGACGGAGGGCCCCTCGCGGCGGCGCACATCGCCGGCGACCTGTTCGCGATCACCACCCACCAGGGCGAGCTGGCCCTGTACGACGCGTCCGACAACACGCTGGCTCAGACCATCGAGGTGGCCGAGCACGGGCTGTACGACGTGCTCGTGAACCCCGCGGCGGACCGGCTCGCGATCCGCGGCGAGCGCGGGGACGTGTACCTGCTGGATCTGGGCGCGGACTTCGCGGTGCCGCTTCCCACCCGGAGCGCCCGGGACATCCGCTTCGACGGCGACGGCAGCCTCATCGTGCTGGCCCAGGGGTGGCAGCGGTGGTCGCTCCCGCCTCGGGAGCCGCCGCTCCGCATCGACGCGGGCGCCGGGTCCAGCGCGCTGCGGGTCAGCCCCGACGGGCGCACGATCGCCGCGGCCACGGGCACCGGAGCGCTGATCCTGTGGCGACCGGAGCGGGAC
>CALAGR010000308.1 GCA_937891735.1 uncultured Pseudomonadota bacterium
CGCCCTTGCCGTGGTGGGCGATGTGCTCCCGGCCGAAGACGTTCAGGCGCTTCTTGAGGAGCTTTGGGTTGTGCCCGGCCTCCCGGTGGATCCAGTACTCCGCGAGGCTCCAGCCGAAGGCTCCCAGGGAAGCGCTGCCAGCGATGGCGGCGAAATGGACGAGATCGATCACGGCATTCCTCCAGCCCGGGCGACGAGATCGCCGAGGGCAGACACGTTGATGAGGGCGGCGTCCACCTGCGCGGGGTCGGCCCCCCAGCCCACCAGCAGGCTGCGAAGCGACAGACGGACGAGGCCGTCGAGGTCGAACAGGGAGGGCACGCGGTGCTCCTGCTTGCGCAGCTGGAGCAGCCCGTGCACCGCGGAGAACGCCACCACCGCAGGGCCCGCCGCCTCGCCAGGGAAGCGCAGGGCGCCGGTCTGACGGGCCGTGTCCAACGCCCGCGCGAGGGGCGTCAGGGCGGCGGTGATGGCCAGCATCGCGGGGGCGGCCTCGGCGTCGTCGGCCACCAGCACGTGCGGCGTGGCCAGCAGCATCGACAGCAGCCCGAACCGGTGCGGGGCCGTGCGGGCCAGCTCGCGGTACGTCAGCAGCGGCACGAGCACCCGCTCCAGGGTCGCGTCGGCCGGCACCAGCGACGTGGCCTGCAGGAGCACCGTGGTGAAGTCGCGGATCACCTGGGCGGTCATCGCGGCGATGAGCGCGTCCTTGCTCGCGTAGTACCGGTACAGCGCGCCCGGCGTGTAGTCGAGCTCCTTGGCGAGGCGCCCCATGGAGAGGGCGTCGAACCCGCCGTGCACGACGAGGTCGGTGGCGGCGTCGAGGATCCGGCCCAGGTTCACCTGGTGGCGGCGCTGACGGGGCGTGTCTGGCGGATGAGCGTGAACCACGTTCAATTAGTAAACAGCATTCACGCTTTACGCAAGGATCTTCGGTCCGATCAGATCACACGGTCCCGGCCGGCCTGCTTTGCGGCATACAGCGCGCCATCCGCGGCGAGGAACAGCTCCTCCGGATCACTGCCAGTCGCCTCCGCGACGCCGATCGACAGCGTCACCGTGAGGCCCGGCGCACGCTGCCCCCATGGCTCACGCCGCACCCGCTCCAGGATCCGCCCGGCCACGGAGCGAGCCGCCTGGGCCGACGCCTTGGGCAGCAGCAGCACGAACTCGTCGCCGCCCTGGCGACCCACCACGTCCGCGATGCGCCGACCGGCCGACAAGATCGCCCCCACCCGCGCCAGGACCGCGTCGCCCACCGCGTGGCCGAACGTGTCGTTGACGGCTTTGAAGTGATCGATGTCGATGACCGCGAGGCTCAGGGGCTCCCCGTTGAGGCGGCCGAGCTCCGCAGCCAGCCGCTGCCCGAAGGCCCGGCGGTTGGCGAGTCCGGTCAGGCCGTCCCGCGCCGCGAGCACCTCCAGCTCGCGGTTCCGGGATCGGAGATCCTCTCCGAGGGCCTCCAGGTCGCGCACCATCTCCCGGACCTCGGGCGCCAGCAGGGGGCCGGACCGTCCGCCGAACTCCTGCTCCAGCCGCAGCTGCGTGGCGTGCGAGCGGCGACGGCGACGGCTCTGCTCGAGCACCTCGCGCCGCCGGTGCCAGTCCTCGTGGTGGTGCAGCGCGACCTCCCACCGGCCAGCGGCCCGCGCCTTCTCGTACAGCCGATGCACCGCGTCCACCGACTCGAAGGCGCGCCCCATGGAGTCCAGCAGGTCACGGGCGTCCTCGAGCATCGCCACCCCCTGCTCGTCCGGCAGCAGCATGGCCCGCTCCATGGCCAGGCCTGCCTCCAGCCAGGGAGAGGGCCGGGCCGGCAGGAGGGCCTGGCACCGGCCGAACGCCGCCTCCGCCAAGGACCGGTCGCCGGCTTTCGCGTGCACGATGCCGAGGTTGAGGTGGAGCACCTGCAGGGTCTGCACGTTGCCCACCGACCGCGCCACCTGCAGGCCGTCCTCGAAGTCGGCGACCGCGTCGGCATAGCGGCCCATCCGGTAGGACGCCCAGCCCCGGGTGACCAGCGCGCTGGCGTGGTGGCCCTTCCGGCCCTCCGCGGCGGCCGTGCGCACGCAGGCGTCGGCGAGGTCCCAGGAGCGCTCGAAGTGATCGAGCTCGCACAGGTTGATGGCGATGTTGTTCTCGAGCCCGCCCGGCGGCGTCCGGCCCGACGCCAGGAAGGCGCGGCGCGCGTCGAGCGCGGCGTCCAGGGCCTCTTCGACCATGCCGCCCGACGACAGGATCATGCCCAGGGCCTGGGAGCAGATCGCCTGCAGCTCGGGACGCGCGGTCGAAGAGGCGAGCTGGCACGCCTCCAGGGCGAGCTGCAGCGCCGGGTCCTTCTGGCCCAGCGCCAGGGCCACCACCGCCTCGGCGCGCCGCAGCGGGGCCTGCACGTCGGGCGGCGCATCGACGGGGAGCGCCGCGTTGCCCTGCGCGAGCCAGTCCTCGGCGGTCTGGGACTCCTCGGTGCGCAGCACGGTCTCGGCCATGCAGGACGTCGCGAGCACGAACGGAAGGGGACGCCCGCGCACCTCGTCGACGAGGGCGCGGTTCAGCCGCAACGCCTCGGATCGGTCCGCTGTGGCGACCCTCTGAATCGCCGCAATGCGCTCCCGCACCTCGTCCATCCCGACCTGCCCTCGGCGCAGGATATCGCGGACTACTCGTAGGGGTTGGTCCGGTCCTCCCAGCGCCACTGCTCGTGGTCCTGGGGCAGCACGAGGTGCGACGCCTCGATCACCCCGTCGCCGTCTGCGTCCACGAAGATCGGGTTGGTGGCCGCGAAGGCGGTGGCGGGCCCCTGCACATCCCCCGCGCGCACCGCCGCGATGTCCAGCGTGTCCCGGTCCGAGGTGTTGTAGGCGACGCCCGGAAACAGCCCCTGCGAGCCGCTGACGAGCACGACGAGCCAGGTGTCGCCGCTCGGGGTGAAGGTGTGCTCCAGCGCGAGCTCGAGCCGCTGGGCCTCCGGCGCCGCCCCCACCGAGACGAGCGCGGGGGTCACCGCGCCCCCGGCGATGACGGTGTTGGTGGCGCCGTCGAGCAAGGTCACCTCGTCGAAGGGGATCCACGGCGGGGCCTGCACGTTCACGGACACGACCACCTCCCCGGACAGGCTGGGGCTGACGGTGTCGCCCACGAACGCCTGGGACGCCCCCGTCGCCGACACCCGGACGAACGGGCCGAAGCTGATGACGTTGCGTCCACCGTGCATGGCCAGCACGAGGTCCTCGGGGGCCATGGCGCCGGGCACGTCCTGCTCCAGCCGCACGAAGTTGCGGGGCCAGCCGCTGCTCTCCACCCGCAGCGTGTGCGTGTCGCTGTTGCCGGTGGCCGTGAAGCGCACGCCGGCGTTGAGGAAGTTGAACCAGTCGTGCAGCCCCTGCACGTCCAGCCAGGTCATCACCTCCACCGCCACGAACGCCGAGGCGAGCATCTGCGTGTCGGCCGCGAGCCGCACCGAGAGCGGGTCCCGGGCGTCGGCCCCCACGTAGGGCCCCTGCGCATCGAACTGCAGGTCCACGTTGTCGAAGTAGTTGCCCTCGCCGGGAGCGGGCACGGCCCGGGGGTGGTTGATCTGGAAGACCTGGTCCTCGCCGCTGACGGATGCGCTGATCTCGACGGGGGACATGCCGGGCCAGTCGATGGCGCCGCGGTTGTGCCGGGTGGGATCCGAAAACAGCGGGAAGCCGTTGAAGTGGCCGTAGTCGAAGGTCGTGATCTCCTGGCCCGGCACGGACGTCATCCAGGAGCCGAGGGCCAGTTCCTCGATGAGCGGGGAGTAGTCGGTGACGAAGGCGTGGTCGGTGCTCACCAGGATCTCGACCCCCTCGGCGGCCATGTTGGTCACCCGGGCCGCGTTGCCGATCTGGGAGTCCGGCGACCAGTGGGCGTGCACGTGGAAGTCGCCGGACAGGTAGCCGGTGGTGTCCACCACCCGGTGCAGCGCGCCCGTGAGCGTCACCGGGCTGCCCGCGACGACGGTGATCGGCTGGCGGTCCAGCGTGTACTCGGGCCCGCGGGTGAACACCGCGTCGTACTCGCCGGGCTCGAGGGCCAGCGCGAACGAACCGTCCACCGAGTCGAGCATCGCCACCACGCCCGGGGCCCGCGGATCGAAGCCGTCCCCGTCGAGCCGGTAGGTGTGAGGGGACGGGTCCACGCCGTACACGGTCAGACGGCTGGGGATGGCGGCGCCGTCGCCGTCGGTGATGCTCGCCTGCAGCGAGCCCGTCGCGGGCAGGGTGAGCGCCAGATCCTGGGGCCCGTCGCTCGTGACCTGCACGTCCACCCGCCCCGGCTGGGGGCCGCCGCCGAAGTAGGGCCGTCCCTCCTGACCGGCGATCAGGCGCACCGGTCCGGGAGCCAGGCACAGGGCGAACCCGCCGTCGGGCCCGCTGGTGGTGCGCGACAGGTCGTCGCCCTCGTCGCCTTCATCCATCGCGATGGCGCTCACGAACGCACCCGGCAGGGCCGCTCCCGTGCCCTCCTCGGTGACCGTGCCCTGCACCAGGGTGCACGGCGGGGCGCCCAGCAGTCCCTGGATCGTCTCGACGACCTCGGCGTGGCTGGCCCCCACCACGAACGCCATCTCATCGGTGCGCGAGCGCCCCGGAGCGATGACGTCGGCCGAGTCGGGGTAGTCGAAGATGTCGAGGGCGGCCTTGTCCTGGGACAGGGCGAACCCGCCGACGAGAGACACGTAGCCCCGGGCGGGACGCCGCTCCTCGGTCAGGGGCAGCACCCCGTAGGCCACGTCCTGCCCCGCGAACACGAAGTACTCGGCGCCCCCGAAGGTGTTCAGGGACCAGCCCTCGTCCGACGGCACGAAGCCCCGGGTGATCCCCGCCTCCGAGAGCCACACCAGCAACCACGGCACCGCCGCCGTGCCCTCGTTGGTGGTCGTCAGGGACACGTGGATCCAGTCCGCGTCGGGTCGCGCCGTGTAGGTGGTGGTGAAGCGCAGCGGGTGCGGAGCGTCCAGATCCACGCCGTCCAGGGCCCCCGGAATCACCGTGTTGATGCCCGTGGTGAGGTTGATGTAGTCGCTGAGCACGTAGCCGCCCTGCACCTGTACGGCGGCCGGCTCACCGCAGGCTCCATCGCTCAGGACCGACACCGAGTCCGCCGAGCTCGTGCCCGCCAGGTTGATGAACGGGGCGACCTCTCCGAACACGTCGACGAACGTGCCGTCCTGACGGATCCGGTCGGCGTCGATGATGTTTCCGCCCCAGGGGTTCAGCCCGAGGTCGCGCCCCGGTCCCTGGATGAGGACCTGCACCCGATCGTTGGCGAGGTACGCGTCGCCCGGGAGGGGGTTGGACAGCGGCCCCACGAAGGCGGGCTCGGGCCCCGTGACGAGGCGCGCGTTGCCCAGCCGCACGCACTCCGTCGCGTCGTCGTCGTCGGGACCGCTCGGACAGGCGGCCAGCGCCAGCGGGACCAGCAGGAGGGGGAGGCGAAAGCGAGTCAGGGAGGGGCTGCCCATGGGCCGCAAGAGTACCGGGCCGGGGCCTCGGGGGGTGTCCCCTCAGGGGGAGGACACGAGACGGCCTCGGCCGTCGGACCCCCAGGCGACGATGCGGCACTCGGCGCCGGAGGCCACCAGGGACGCGGCCGCCTGCTCGGCCACCTCGAGGCGGGCCGACGCCATCGACGGCTCCCACTCGCCGTCGGCGCCTCGCGCGAACACGGTCCAGGAAGCGAACGGCAGGGACAGTTCCTCCTTCGCGAGGCGGCGCTGCCACCACAGGCTGGCGCCTCGCTCCCGACGGAGCTCCTTGAACCGCCGCAGCCGGGCCTCGGCCTGGGCGATGGCCGCCGACGTAGACCCGGGGCGGAGCGAGACAACCCCGGACTCCGTCGGCACGGACTGGGGTGGCGGGGACGCCTCACCGTCCAGCGCGGCGAGGGCCCGCGCGATCTGCTCGTCGCTCAGCGTTGGCCAGCGAATGGCCAGCTGGAACAGCCGCCTGTCGGCGTGGCGAAGCAGGTTGACCACACGCCTGAACGGCTGAATGGGAGTCCCGGACATGCCCTGAAGTTAGCCGGCCGGCGCGCCGAGATCAGCAGCTTGTGACAATGGGACATCTGACCACTCAGGGGGATCGGTCGCCGTATCCGTCGGGGTTGCCGCGGTGCCAGCGCACGGCGTCGCTCACGATGGTGTCCAGGTCCCGTCTGGGCGTCCAGCCCAGCTCGGCCCGGGCCCGCGCGCTGCTGGCCACGAGCTCGGGCGGATCCCCTGCGCGCCGCGGCCCATCCACCGCGGGCACCGCCACCCCGACCACGCGACCCACCGCG
>CALAGR010000309.1 GCA_937891735.1 uncultured Pseudomonadota bacterium
AGGGCCTCCAGGTGCGTCACCGCGAGCCCCGAGGCCGCCGCCGTCGCGCCCGCGCGCCGGTCCGCCGTTTCAGCCGCTGCCTGCAGCTCCGGCAGCGAGGCGCGGAGCTCCGCCACCTTGCCCGCCAGGTCGCTCACCTGACGCAGGGAGCTGCGCGCGAGATCGAGGAGCCAGAACGCCTTGCTCCCCTCGCACCGCTCGTGCTCCGCCAGGGCGACCAGCGTGGGAGCGGCCTCGGACAGGTCGGCCTGAAGCAGCCCCTGCTGGGCCGCGGCCTGCGCGAGCCGGGCGCGACGCTCCAGGTCCCCATCGAACCACTGCAGCCGGCCCGTCGCCTGCGCGAGCTCCGTCTGCATCCGCTGGAGCTGCTGGTCGTGTCCTGCGTGTTCTTGCTCCAGGCGCTGCAGCGCCTCGGGATCGAGGCCCCCGCCCGCCGCGGCGAGGGTGCGCAGGGCCCCCACCCGCTGCGCGTGACGGCGGTGGATCCGGGCTGCTCGGAGTCCCAGCTCCTGGTAGATGGAGGTGTCGGTCAGCCGCTCGAGGATCTCTGCCCGCTGCTCCGGAGCGGCCCCCAGGAACGCGTCGAACTGACCCTGCGCCAGCAGCATGGACCGGTTGAAGTCGTTGACGCCGAAGCCCTCGAGCACCTCGTGAAAGACGGGCCCGTACTCCTTGCGCTTGCTGGACGAGACCATCAGCTCCCAGCCGCCGTCCGCTGTCCGCCGCTCCACGCTGCGCTCGACCCGCTGAAAAGCCGCGTCCGCCTTCTTGCGTGACCGCCAGCAGCTCCAGGTGGCCCGATACCCCTGACGGCCTCCGGGCTCGATCTTGGAGAACATCACCCGCGCGGAGCACTCACCGGTCCCCCGGCTCATGACCCCCCGCGGGTCCGCGGTCTCGTTGCCGTGCGACGCGTCGAGCCGGGGGGTCACGCCGAACAGCGCCAGACTCACAGCGTCCATCAGGGTGGACTTGCCGCTGCCGGTGGGGCCATGGATCAGAAACAGGCTCCCCCCAGCGAGGGTGTCGTCGAGATCCACGGCATGCGCGCCGTACAGGCTGTTGAGGTTGACCGTCTCGATGCGGTGGAGCTTCACTGCCCGTCCCCCCGTGCGCTGGGTGGAAGCTCGATGGCCTCGATCATGGCGTCGAGGATCGGGCCGTGAGCGGAGGCCACCGTGGCGAAGGCGCGCTCCAGCTGATCACGGTCGTCGCGCGTCAGCTGGCCCGCATCACACATCAGGCCGAACACGCCCTCGGGGACCAGCGCGTCGAGGGAGGGCGCCGCCGCGCCGGGCCCCGAGAGCTGGCCGGGCGGGGCGAGCTGCCGCACCTCGACGAGCACCGGCCGGGCGCCCTTGGGGTGGCTGTCCAGCGCCTCGTGCACCCTGTTGTTCAGCCCGGGCTCGGCCATCGCGGAGTGCACCAGCACATGCACGAGTGGAGGCAGGCGGGTGGACCAGGTCAGCGCCACGAGCTCGGCCAGAACGTCCTCGGGCGCGCCGACGAGCTGCACCAGGTCACGGCTCCGGGGGACTTCGATGGCCTCCACACCGAGTCCGTCCCCTTCCAGCAGATCCACCAGGACCACCCGGCGGGGCAGCTGCATCTCCGACAGCGAGTACGGGATGGGGCTGCCGCAGTACCGGGCGGACGTGCCGGCGATGGGATAGGCCCGATGCACGTGCCCCAGCGCGGTGTACCGGATCCGCGGATCGAGGATGTCCCCGCTCAGGCCCTTGATCGTCCCCACCTGGTGGATCTCCTGGGGATAGTCGTCCCGGGTGGACTCTCCGCCCAGGGTCAGGTGGCCCGTCGCGATGATCGGCACCCCCGGATGCAGCGCCTGCGCCTCGTCGGCGAGATCCCGGTAGAGCCCCGCGAAGGCGGAGGTGAAGGCCGCCCGGGTGCGTTCTTGGTCCAGGTCCGAGGTTCGGATCCCCAGCCGGTACTCGTGCACATAGGGGACCGCCAGGCAGACGGCAGCGACCGCCTCCGAGCCGCGGGCCCGCAGAGGGGCGATCATGCGCTTCAGCCGGTCGTCCGTGGCAGGCACGCCGCCCACCACGTGCACCGAGACGGCCTCCAACAGGGCGGCAGGTGCGTCCAGGCGGGACGCGGAGTCGTGGTTGCCTCCGACGATCACCACGTCCCGAACGCCGGCCTGCCCGACCCGCGCGAGGAATCGGTAGTACAGCTCCTGCGCTTCGGCGGGGGGGTGCATCGAGTCGAACACGTCGCCAGCGACCACCAACACATCGACGGCGCGCTCCTGCAGCGTGTCCAGGAGCCACTCCAGGAACCAGCGCTGCTCCTCGGTCCGGGACGCGGGGCCCGTGGAGATCCCCAGGTGCCAGTCCGACGTGTGCAGCATCCGCATGCTCGTCCCCTCCTGTGGACCGTCGATCACGGCGTGTCCCCCCAGAGCTCCGCCTGCAGGCCCGATGCGCGCCGAACCGTACGCCCGAGCGCCTCCTCGAGGAGCGCAGCGTCGCCGATCATGGTCATCCTGCTCCTGGCTCGGGTGACGGCGGTGTAGATGAGCTCGCGGGTCAGGATGGGCGAGGAGCGGCTGGGCAGCACCACCATCGCGTGCTCGAACTCGGAGCCCTGGCTCTTGTGGATCGTCATGGCGAAGACCATCTGGTGCTCCGGCAGGCGGGACGGCGCCAGATACGCCACGCCGCCGCTCTGGTCCGCAAACGCCACCGTGAGCTCGCCGTCAGCGTCCTGGACCACCACGCCGATGTCGCCATTGAATCGCCCCACCACATAGTCGTTGCGGCGCACCAGCACCGGCTGTCCCCGCCAGAACACGCCCCGGGGCCGGAAGCCCCGGATCCCCGCGGACTCCAGCAGTCGCACCGCCTCCGCGTTGAGCCCGGCGACGCCCAGGGGCCCCTGCCGATGCGCACACAGGATCCGGAAGCGGTCGAACGCGGCCAGCACCGCGGCGTGGTGCTCCGCCAGCGTCTGCCCGGGGTCTGGACCGGCAGCCAGCAGGGCCAGATAGGGTCGAAAGCCCTCGGTGATCGCCGCGCGGGCTCCGTCGCTGAGCCTGCCGCCCTGGTGAGCGATCAGGCTAACGTCCGCGTGTGGGCCGCTCCCTGTGAGCACCGCGACGGCACCGTGAGCGTCGAACTCACGCGACAGGCAGGCGGCCGCGAACCGGCCAATGCCGCTGTCCGCCCCGAATCGGCGACTGTGGTTGAGCTGGATGATGCAGTCCCAGGGGCCCGGATCGTCCACCTGCTCCACCCTGCCCTGCAGGTCGAGGCCAGAGGTGGCCACCAGCTGGGAGGTGAACGCCCGCGACAACCTCAGCTCGTCCCCGCCCCCGGGGCCGCACAGGTCCGCGAGGACGGTCCCGGCCTCCACCGAGGCGAGCTGGTGGCGATCCCCCAGCAGGATCAGCCGCGCCTTGGGAGCGACCGCATCGACCAGCTTGGCCATGAGGGCGAAGTCCACCATGGAGGCCTCGTCCACCACCACCACGTCGTAGGGCACGGGGTTCCGTTCGTGGTGCAGGAAGCGGGTCGGGTTGGCGGGGTTCCAGCCCAGGAGCCGATGCAGGGTCGATGGCTGCAGCCCGCCGAGGAACCGACCGAGGACCGCTTCATCGCATCCCGCAGGCAGCGCCCCCCGGGCCCGCTGCAGGAACGAATCGAGCTGCACGCCGACCGCCTCCTTCATGCGGGCGGCGGCCTTGCCGGTGGGAGCGGCGAGGGCGACCCGCAAGGCCGGAAGACCCGGCTCCAGGCGGCGCTGCGCCACGTTCTGGGCCCACAGGAGCGTGAGCACGTTGCGGACCGTGTAGGTCTTGCCGGTCCCGGGACCCCCAGAGATCACACAGAACCTGCGCTGCACCGCCATGGAGGCGCCGAGCTGCTGCCGGTCCACCCCCGATGTGGGATCGAAGAGCAGGCCAAGGCCGGCCTGGAGCAGCGTCGGGTCGGGCACCGGCTGGTGCTCGCAGAACCGCCGGGCCAGCACCTGAGCGAGGCGCTGCTGGTAGTGCCAGTACCGGCGGGTGTACAGCAGCCCCCGCACGAGCACGAAGGGGCGCGCCGAGTCCACCACCCCGACGGCGTCCACGAGCTCGCTCCCGGCGACCCGTGATCGCCACGCGGCCCGATCCGCGGGCCAGGGCAAGGGCTCTCGGGCGGCCTGCAGCGGCTCGTCGGGCTCGGCGTCGGCCGGAAGCACGTCCACGTCCGCCAGCACCCCGAGATCGACGCAGATGTGCCCGTGCCGGGGTGCGCGCACCGCCAGGGCCAGCGCCAGCAGCACCTCGGGATCCTGCTCGCCGCACAGCCGACCGAGCTGGTCTGCGACGTGCACATCCACCGAGGCCAACGCCCCGGCTCCGAAGAACGGCTGCAGGAGGGCGCGCAGGGCTTCGCGAGCGCGGGGATCGGGCAGCGTGAGGGGAGCGAGCACGGGGTTCGGGGAGGTCATCGGGGATCCCCCTCGGCTGGACCCTGGGGGTCCTCGAAGGCGCGGTCGAGGGCCTCGATCACCGCGCGGGGAGGCCGGTCGTGGAAGCACCCGTGCACACGGTCCTGCTCCCTGGGGGTGTCCGCCCCCGTCATCCCCCGGATGAAGAGGTAGTACACGCCACCGAAGTCACGGTCGTAGTCGTAGCCGTCCGGCCCCAGACGCAGCCGGAGGTACCGGTGAAGGGCCAGCGCGTAGATGTGGTACTGCAGGAAGTAGTGGTGCTGCTCCATCTCGTACCGCATGCCCTCGTGGCAGAAGTGCTGCTGGGGATGGCGCCGCTGCCGCTGGGGGTCCAGACGGTTGCTCTTGTAGTCGGCCACGAACCACCGCCGCTGGCCATCCACGGGGTGCGCGAACACCAGGTCGATGCTCCCCGTCATGAAGCCCGCGAGGTGCCCGAGGTGAAGGTCTCGCAGGCCATCGAGGTAGGGAGCCCGCATGCGGTCGTCCGCGGCGCGGAGCTGCAGGGCGGCGATGAGCTGGTCCGAACGCAGCCGCCACCGGTGCTCCGGGGCCCCGTGGTCGTCGCCTCCGGCGATGGGGAAGTCGAAGCGGAGCTCGTCGAAGCGGCAGGAGCGGGGGATGTCGCAGAGACGCACTTCACCCAGCGGACCACCGAGGGGGGTTCGGAGCGTCTCCGTGAGCCCGTGAGTCAGCAACTCACGCCACGGCTCGGGATCAAACCCGTGCTCCGGCAGCAGCTGATCGAGCAGATGACCCAGCGCGGCCTCGCCCTCACCCGGCTCCCCGTCGGGATCCGCCAGGCGGAAGTCCGCCAGGCGGAAGTCCGCCAGCTCGTACACCGCATGCAGGAAGGTCCCGGCGTGAGCACCGGCGGGGAACTGCGCCAGCGGCACGGACGCCACGTCCTCGGGCAGGTCGTAGGTGGGGGCGAACGGGCCGGGAGCCCCGGGATCGGCCTCCGCTCCGGGATCGTCCTCGGCGTCCACATCCAGCCCCTCGGGCTGCTGGGGCTCCACCGTGGCATAGGTGGCGTGCTTGCCGGACGTGAGCGCGGTGTAGCTGTAGCGGCGCCACAGCCGGTCGAGCCCCGGACGCAGGAACTCACGGGTCTGCAGCGCTCCAGGCCCGCGATCATCGGGCTCCCAGGACAGTCCGGTCGCCGGCTCACACACGCTCACGGCGATGGTCGGGGCGCCGTCAGAGGCCGAGGCTGCGGACGTCGTGGCGAGCGCGGTCAGGTCACCCAGGAGCGCCGTCGGCCCGGCCTCGGCGCGAGCACGACCCGCGTCCAGCCGGCCGTCGAAGCGATCTCCTGGTTCACCGTGCAGCGCGGAAGCCACGGGCGCGTCCGCGAGCAGGTTCACGTGACCGGTGTAGAGCACACACCTGTGCTTCGCCCGGGTCATCGCGACGTACAGCAGGCGCAGCGCCTCCTTGCGGGACTCCGTGATCGCGCGCTGGGGCGTGTCCTCACGGTCGGCCCGAAGGTCCATCGAGCGACGGGCAGGATCGTCCCGACACGGCACGATGTGGGCAGCGTCGGTCGGCTTGGGCACCCGGGCCCCCCACAGGTAGGGCGCGAACACGATCGGGAACTGCAGCCCCTTGCACTTGTGCATGGTCAGGACCGTGGCCGCCTCGTCGTCCCGGTCCAGCCGGAGCTCCGACTCGTCCACCCCCTCCTTCGCCTCGTCCCGGGCGCGCTGCAGCCAGCTCGACAGACCCGTCAGGTGCAGGTGCTCGGACGCCTCCGCCGCGTGAAGCAGCTCCGCGACGTGATTCAGGTTGGTCAGGCGACGCTCTCCCCCGAGGCCCGCGAGGAGCGTGCGGGGCACGTCCTCGA
>CALAGR010000310.1 GCA_937891735.1 uncultured Pseudomonadota bacterium
GGCGGGCCTGGGGCAGCAGCACCACGCCGGGCACCAGCCCCAGCCCGGGGCCGAGCAGCTCGGCGTCGCCGGCCCCCTGGGGAGGCGAGTCGTGGAAGAGGAAGACCCGGTCGGTGAGCACCATCGCCCCGCCCGACCAGGCAAACACCGGGCGCTCGCGCAGGAGCGGAGACAGGTCGAACAGCTCCAGGCGATTGAGGAGCACCGCGACGTGCCCGCCGGCCACGAGGACGGCGCTGCACTGCCGGACCAGGGCCGCCACCTCCTCCCGCTGTCGGGCCACCGCCTCGCGCTCGCCGGGGCGCACGCGGTCCTCGAACTCGGCGAGCTCCGCGCGCACGCGGTCGAGGTGGTGCTCGTCCAGGGTCCGGGCGGTCTGGATCGCGTCCTCCCGCTCCGGGTCGAGCAGGTCGGGGGGGCCGGGCTGGGTCAGCAACGTGCGGGCCACCGCGAGGGCCGGAGACAGGCGCTGCTTGTAGATGCGCTGCAGGGTTCGCAGCCGGTCCTGGCGTTCGCGGTGCAGCTTGAAATACTCTGGGTCGGCCTTCGCCAGGGCCTCCCAACGGGAGTACAGCCGGAGGTTCTCGAGCTCTCTGGGTGCGAAGACCGCTCGGAGGTCCTGGTCTTCGTCTTCGCGTTCCTGCCAGCCGGCCGTAATGACGGCGAGCGGTCCGGCAGGGGGTCCCGCCTCCAGCACCTCCCGCCCGATGGTCGGACGGAGCCGCTGGGGCCCGAGCACCACGACACGGCTCACGGGCGCTCCGCCGGAACCAGGGGCTGGGAAGACAGATCCATGCACGTTCTCTTCGTCGCTCCTGAGTTTCCGCACTACCAGCGCCGCTTCGTTCAGGGCCTGCTCGAGGTCGGGGCCCGCGTCACCGGCATCGGCGAGCGCCCCCGCGAGGCGCTGGGCGAGCTGGGCAACCGGCTGCATGACTACATCCGAGTGCCCTCGGTCTGCCATGTTCCGTCTTTGGTGGGGGCAGTCAAGACCGCCCAGAACAAATCCTGGGTGGACCGGCTCGAGGCGACGGTGGAGGCCCACGTCATGGCCGCGGCGGAGGCCCGGCAAGCCACGGGGATCCCCGGGCTCACGGTGCGTCAGGCGGTGCTGTGTCGTGACAAGCCCGAGATGAAGGCGTTCCTGCGCAGCAAGGGCATCCCCTGCGCGGCGAGCACCGGCGCGTCCAGCGAGGCCGAGGTGCTCGAGTTCGCGGCGCTGCACGGCTACCCGCTGATCCTCAAGCCCCGGGACGGCGCGGGCGCCGCGGGCACCTTCCGGGTGAACTCGGCCGCGGAGCTGCCCGCCGTCCTGGCGGCGACGGGCGTGCGCGACGGGCGGGACGTGGCGGTGGAGGAGTTCATCGAAGGGCACGAGGGCTTCTACGACACCCTGACGATCGGCGGTGAGGTCGCCCTGGACTTCGTGAGCCACTACTACCCCAACGTGCTGCCGGCGATGCGGAACCGCTCCGTGAGCCCCACCATCGTGGCCACCAACCGCATGGCGGAGTCGGGCTACGACGAGCTCAGGGCCATGGGCGCCAAGGTCGTGCAGGAGATGGGCCTGGGTACCACGGCGACGCACATGGAGTGGTTCTTCGGGAGCAAGGGGCTCAAGTTCTCCGAGATCGGAGCGCGGCCTCCGGGGGTCGGCCAGTGGGACCTGTACGCCGAGGGCAACGAGTTCGACATCTACCGCCAGTGGGCCGCCGCCATCGTGCACGGCCGGCTGGATCAGGGGCCCTCGCGGCGCTTCGCGGCGGGCATCGTCAACCTGCGGCCGGACCGCGACGGGCGCATCCAGGGCTACGACGGCGCCGATGAGCTGCAGCGCAGGTTCGGGGAGTGGGTGATCGACGCGCACCTGCCGCCCCCCGGCACGCCCACCCAGCCCGTGGAGGCGGGGTACATGGCCAACGCCTGGGTGCGCATGAAGCATCCGGACTACGACGAGCTGCGGCGCATGCTGGGCGAAGTGGGCGCGCTGCTGCGCGTGCGGGCGGGCTGAGGCCGTGCGCGTCGCGTTCCTGTCCCCCGCCTATCCCCCCGAACAGCGCGCGTTCACCCGCGGCCTGGCCGAGATCGGGGCCACCGTCATCGGCGTGGGCGACGGCCCCGCGGCGGGGGTCGATCCCGCCACGCGGAGCCTCCTGTCGGCCTGGATCCAGGTGCCCAACCTCTTCGACGAGCAGGCCGCGGCGGACTTCCTGGTGCCGGTCCTGGCCCGCGCCGGCGTGGACCGGGTGATCTCGAACTGGGAGCCCCTGATCCTGCTCGCGGCGACGCTGCGGGAGCGGCTCGGCCTGCCCGGCATGACGCGGGACGTGGCCCTGGGCTTTCGCGACAAGCAGGTCATGAAGGAGCGCCTGGCCGCCGCGGGGCTGCGGGTCCCGCGCAGTGCCCGGGTGCGCACGGCGGAGCAGGCGTGGGCCGCCGCGGAGGAGGTGGGGTACCCGCTGATCCTCAAGCCCATCGCTGGCGCGGGCTCCGCGGACACGTTCCGCTGCGACGACCAGGTCGAGCTCGAGCGGGCCCTGGCGCTGTCCCGACACGTGGCGGAGGCCAGCGTCGAGGAGTTCGTGGACGGCGAGGAGTTCACCTACGACACCGTCTGCGCCCAGGGGCGGATCGCCTTCGACAGCGTCGCGCAGTACTTCCCGCGTCCCCTGGTGTTCCGCACCGAGGAGTGGATCAGCCCCGCGCAGATCGTCTATTCCACCCCCCACGACATGCCGAAGCTCGCCGGGGGGATCCAGATGGGCCAGGAGGTGCTGCGGGTGCTGGGCATGGACTCCGGCTTCACCCACATGGAGTGGTACCGCAAGCACGACGGCGAGGTGGTGTTCGGCGAGGTGGCGTGCCGGAACGGCGGCGGGCACTTCGTGGACATGCACAACTGGGCCAACGACATCGACCTGTTCGTGGAGTGGGCCCGGGCCGTGTGCGGGCTGCCCGTGTCGCCCTCCCCGAGCCGGCGCTACAACGTGGGCATGGTGTTCAAGCGCGCCGCGGGCACCGGGCGCATCGCGCGCATCGAGGGGCTGCAGGACCTCGCAGCGACCTGCGGTCAGTGGCTCGTGGCCGAGGAACTGCTGCCGATCGGTCACCCCCGCCGCGACTGGAAGCAGACGCTGCTGTCCGACGGCTTCGTGGCGATGCGGCACCCGGACCTGGGGGTGCTGCACCAGATGGTCGATCAGGCGATCGGAGGGCTGCACCTGTTCGCGCGGTGACTGGAGAGGTGAACCGCATACGCTCGGGTCGCTCCGCTGGTCTGCGAATCCACTGGCCGCGTCACTCATCGGTCACGGGGGCTCTGCCCCGCTCCCTCTTCGCTTCTTGCCACTGAATCCGCATCCTCACCGGTGCTCAACCTCGGTACGCGGTTCAACTCTCTAGGAACCCGCGAGCACCCGCCGGTACAGGTCGAGGTAGGCCCGGGCAGGCCGGCTCCAGGACAGGTCCTGCGACATCACCGCGGCCACCAGCCGAGCCCAGCCCTGGCGGTCGTGGCGCCAGCGCGCCAGGGCCCGATCCGCGGCCCACATCAGCCCCTGGGCGGTCGCGTGCTCGAAGCGGAAGCCCTGACCCTGGCCCTGCATCAGGCGCTCGTCGCCCGGGTCCGCCACCGTGTCCCGCAGGCCGCCGACCGCGTGCACGATGGGCACCGCGCCGTAGCGCATGGCCTGCATCTGCGTGAGTCCGCAGGGCTCGAAGCGGGATGGGACCAGGAACAGGTCGCTGCCCGCGACGATGCGGTGGGCCAGCCCTCCGTCGAAGCCCACCCGCAAGGCGACCTGGCGGGGATGTCGGGCCGCCAGCGACGCGAAGCGCCCCTCCAGGGCCGGCTCCCCCGTGCCCAGCACGAGCAGACGGGCGCCGCGCCGGACCAGGGCGGGGATCACGTCGCACACGAGATCGAGCCCCTTCTGTCCGGTGAACCGCGAGACCACCCCGAGCACCGGGGAGTCCGGGTCGTCGGCCAGGCCCATCTCCTCGAGCACCGCGCTGCGGCAGACGGCCTTGCCCGCGAGATCTCCCGCCGAGAAGTGCGCGGGCAGCGCCGGCTGGGTGGCCGGGTCCCACTCGAGCACGTCCAGGCCGTTGATGATGCCCTCGAGCTTGCCGGCGTGGGCCCGCAGGTGGGCGTCCAGGTGGCAGCCGAACGCCGGCGTCAGGATCTCCGAGGCGTACGACGGGCTCACGGTGGTGACCGCGTCGCAGGCCACGATGCCGCCCTTGAGGAAGGACACGCCGCCGTGGAACTCCATGATGTCGAAGCGGATCAGCCCCTCGTCCAGATCCAGGAGCGGCATCAGATCGGCGGGCATGACGCCCTGGTAGGCGAGGTTGTGGATCGTCAGGACGCTGCGGGTCCGGGCCAGCGCGGGGGGACGGCGCGCTTCGAGGTAGACCGGCGCGAGGGCCGTCTGCCAGTCGTGGGCGTGCACCAGATCCGGCGGCTCCCCGAGCAGCGGCGTGGCGCCGAGCAGCACCGCGCGGCAGAACGCCCCGTAGCGAAGGCCGTCGTCCCCGTGGCCGTACAGCCCCGGTCGGTCGAAGAAGGAGGGGATGTCCACGAAGATCGTGCGCGGGCCGCCGGACGGGGCCAGCTCCAGCAGGCGCGCGGTGATCCGTCCGCCCCCCAGGGGCACGGCCACCCGCAGCCCCGTGTCGCGCACGTCCGCGTCGCGGGTGCCGAGCCACTCCCGGACCGTGCGGTGCAGCGGCAGGAACGTCGTGACCTGCACGTCGTCCGCGGCGGCGAGGGCCGCGGGGAGCGCTCCGACGACGTCCCCCAGGCCCCCCGTCTTGCAGAACGGGGCGACCTCGGAGGCCAGGTGGATCACGCGCATGGGGCGTCTACAGCGCGTCGATGATCGCGTTGAAGGTCGCGCTGGGCCGCATGTGCTGGGCGGTACGGACAGGGTCCGGCAGGTAGTACCCGCCGAGGTCCACCGGCGCGCCCTGGGCGGCGAGCAATTCCTCGTTGATGCGGGCCTCGTTGTCGACGAGGGCCGTGGCGGCCCCCGCGAAGCGCGCCTTCAGCTGCGCGTCCTCGTCCTGGGCGGCGAGGGCCTCGGCCCAGTAGGTCGCCAGGTAGAACGTGCTGCCGCGGTTGTCGATCTCGTTCACCTTGCGGGACGGGTTCCGCCCGTTGTCCAGGTACTTGCCGATCGCCTCGTCGAGCGTCCGGGCCAGGAGCGCCGCGGTCTGGTTGCCCGTGCTCGCTGCGACCTGCTCCAGGGAGGGCACGAGGGCGCAGTACTCGCCCAGGGAGTCCCACCGCAGGTGGCCTTCCTTGACGAACTGCTGCACGTGCTTCGGCGCCGATCCGCCCGCGCCCGTCTCGAACAGTCCGCCCCCGTTGAGCAGCGGCACGATGGACAGCATGCGCGCGCTGGTGCCCAGCTCGAGGATCGGGAACAGGTCGGTCAGGTAGTCACGCAGCACGTTGCCGGTGACCGAGATGGTGTCCTCGCCGCGGCGGATGCGCTCCAGCGAGAACCGCATCGCGTGCACGGGATCCAGGATCCGGATGTCCAGCCCCTCCGTGTAGTGCTCCTCGAGGTAGTGCTCCACCTTCCGGATGAGCTGGCGATCGTGGGCCCGGTTCTCGTCGAGCCAGAACACCAGGGGCGCGCCGGAGGCCCGGGCCCGGGAGACGGCGAGCTTCACCCAGTCCCGGACGGGCGCCACCTTGACCCGGTCCATCCTGAAGATGTCACCGGGCTTGACCCGCCGGCTCAGGAGCACGCGGCCGGTGATGTCGACCACCAGGAACTTGCCCGCCTCGGTCGCCTCGTAGGTCTTGTTGTGGGAGCCGTACTCCTCGGCCTTCTTCGCCATCAGGCCGACGTTGGACACGCTCCCCATGGTGGCGGGGTCGAACTGGCCGAAGCGCCGCGCGTTCTCGATGATCTCCGCATACATCGTCGCGTAGCTGCGATCGGGAACCATGCAGATGCAGTCCTGCAGCTCGTCGTCCCGGTTCCACATGCGCCCGCCGTCCCGCACGACGTTGGGCATCGAGGCGTCGATGATCACGTTGTTGGGCACGTGCAGGTTGGTGATTCCCTTGCGGGAGTCGACCATGGCCAGGGGCGGCTGGGCGGCGTAGACGGCTTCGATGTCCGCCTCGATCTCGGCCTTCTTGTCCGCGGGCAGCAGGTCGAGCTTGTCCAGCACGTCCGCGAGGCCGTTGTTGACGTTCGCGCCGATCTCCCGGAGCACGTCGGCGTGCTTGTCCAGGGCCGCGGCGAAGTACACCGACACGCAGTGGCCGAACATGATCGGGTCGGAGACCTTCATCATCGTCGCCTTGAGGTGCAACGACAGGAGCACGCCGTCCTTGCGCGCCTCCTCGATCTGGTCCGCGTAGAAGCGACGCAGCGCGGAGACGTTCATCACCGCCACGTCGATGATCTCGCCGTCCTCGAGGTTCATCTCCTCGCGGACCGTGACGGTGTCGCCGTCCTCACTGAGGAAGTCGATGCGCGCCTTGATCGCGCCGGGCACCGTGGTGGAGACCTCCGTGCCGTAGAAGTCGCTCCCGTCCATGTACGCGACCCGGGTCTTCGAGCCGGACTCGGGCCACGGCTTCATCATCCGGTGCGGGTTCTTCTGGGCGTTGCGCTTCACCGCGAGGGCGGCACGGCGATCGGAGTTGCCCTCGCGCAGGACCGGGTTGACGGCCGAACCGAGGCACACCGCAAAGCGGGCGCGCAGGGCCCTCTCGGCGTCCGTCTGGGGATCTTCGGGGAAGTCGGGGAGGTCGTAGCCCTTGCCCTGGAGCTCCTCGAGAGCAGCCTGGAGCTGGGGGACCGAGGCGCTGATGTTCGGCAGCTTGATGATGTTGGCCTCGGGCTTCAGCGCGAGCTGGCCGAGCTGACCGAGGTCGTCCGGGACCCGCTGGGCCTCGGTGAGGCGCTCGGGGAAGTTCGCGAGGATCCGTCCCGCCAGGGAGATGTCGGCGGTCTGCACGTCCACGCCGGTGCCGCGGGTGAAGGCCTGCACGATCGGGAGCAGGGAGTGGGTCGCCAGGGCCGGAGCCTCGTCGATCTTCGTCCAGATGATCTTCGCCGTCATGTCGCTCGCCTCGGGGTCGGAATTGAAGGGGGTGGGCGGGGCCCGGGATCGCGCCGCGGATGCCTCGCAGGGGACTGAATACTCCTGTGGCGCGCCAGGATCAATGACGGGCCGACGTCACGTGGCTCGATGCGCGCTGGGGGTAGTGTCTCCCGATGAAGGTGCTGCTTCACCTCCGCGCGCTCTCATCCCTGGCGGCCGTGCTCCTGGCGGTCGCTCCGGGGGTCGCAGCGGCGCACGGGTGGACCGGCGGCAGCGGCACCATGCCCGCGGGGCTCGCCCAGGCCGCGACCATCGAGGGGGGTGACGGCCTCGTCTACCTGTTCGGCGGGCGCACGGGGCCGGCCGGCGCGACCACCAGCACCGACTCGGTGTGGGCCTACGATGCCTGCCCGGGCATCTGGACCCCTCGCGCCCCCATGCCCGCCCCCTCCCACGGGGCCCGGGCGGTGCTCGCCACCGATGGCTTCATCTACCTGACGGGGGGCGCTGGCCTGGGCGGCGCGACGTGGCGCTACGACTCCGCGGGGGACCTGTGGACCCCCTTGACGGCGGCCCCCACGGCCAGCACCGGCTGGCAGCCGAGTTGGGTGTCCGACGACAGCACCGGCCTGCTGCACCGCATCGGCGGTGAGGGCGCCGGCGCCGAGCACCTCGTGTTCGATCCGGTCAGCGAGAGCTGGACGACGGCAGCCCCCTCGCCGCAGCCGCTGGTGGGGGCGCGGGGCTTCTGGTGGGCCGGGGGCGGTCGGATCGTGCTGCTGCTGGGATGGGCCGGCAACGACGCCGCCGGCGCGGCCAACCCCGGCGCCTTCCAGTACGACCCCAGCGCCGATCTGTGGAGCGTCGGAGCGGTGCTCGCGGGCCCTCCCACGACGATGTTTCAGGGGGACGGCGCCTGGAGCCCGATGGAGGGGCTGTACTGGTACTTCGGCGGGTCCGCCACCTGGTCGGACGGCGCTCCCCCCTACCGCTCCGAGGTGGTCGGCTACCTGCCGAGCGGTGACTTCTGGCTCGAGGCGGCCTGGAACCCCCTCAACCCCGCCGGGGGCAACCGGGAGATGTCCAGCACCACCGACGCCTGGGGCGACTTCCACTTCCTGGGGGGTGACACCGGGGCCGGCCCCACCAACCGGCACGACATCTTCGGGATGGGGCAGACCACCGACGACGACGGCGACGGCTACCCCAACTGCGCGGGGGACTGCAACGACAACCTCGCGGGCGTCAACCCCGGCGCCACCGAGACCTGCGACGGGCTCGACAACGACTGCGACGGCTCGGTGGACGAGGGCTTCGACCTGGACGGCGATCTCTGGCCGTCCTGCGCGGGGGACTGCGACGACACCGATCCGAGCATCAACGTCGCCGCGGCCGAGGTGTGCGACGGCGTGGACCAGGACTGCGACGGCAACGCCGACGACGGGCTGACCCTGGTGTCCCAGTACCCGGACACCGACGGCGACGGCTTCGGCGACCTCGCCGGGGCGGTGAGCCAGTGTGTGGGGCTGCCTGGTTGGGTGTCGGACAGCACCGACTGCGACGACGGTGACCCGGGCGTGTACCCCAACGCCCAGGAGACGTGCGACGGGGTGGACGAGGACTGCGACGGGAGCACCGCGGGGGAGCAGGACGCGGACGGGGACGGGGAGCGGGCCTGCGGCGGCGACTGCGACGACACGGATCCGGGCATCAACACCTCCGCTGCCGAGGCGTGCGACGGGATCGACACGGACTGCGACGGAAGCACCGCGTTCCCCGGCGAGGTGGACGTGGACGGGGACGGGGAGCTGGCCTGCGGCGGCGACTGCGACGACGCGGATCCGGGCATCAACACCTCCGCTGCCGAGGTGTGCGACGGGATCGACACGGACTGCGACGGAAGCACCGCGTTCCCAGGCGAGGTGGACGCGGACGGGGACGGGGAGCTGGCCTGCGACGGCGACTGCGACGACACGGATCCGGGCATCAACACGGCGGCCCCCGAGGCCTGCGACGGCGTCGACACGGACTGCACCGCGGGGCCCCTGGGCCTGTTCTGGGCCAGCGCGCCGGGCGCGGGCGCGGGCGCCGGGCACCCAGGCGTGGGCAACGTCCTCGCCGTGGCGGCGACCTTCGGGCTCGACACGTTCGCGGTGGAGATGGACCCCGACGGCCCCCTGTCCATGGACTTCGTCGTGTATGTCGATCAGGGGGCGGGCTTCGTCGCCCTGGCGACGCGCTCGGGCAGCTACGCCGACGCCGGCTTCGCGCTGTACGAGTCCCCCAGCTTCGGCGGCCTGCCCCTGCAGGCGGGGGGCGTGTACGCCCTGGCGACGACCTTCAACGGGAGCGCCACCTACTCCCTGGCGTTCCCGGGGTTCCCGGTCGCCACGCCGTTCGGCTCCCAGACGAGCGGAGGGGTCGTCAGCGGGGCGGTCCTCGTGATCGACGCCTCGGCCTCCTACGTGCAGGTGGTGGTGGGCACGGACGAGGCGGACTTCGACGCCGACTCTGTCCTGTCCTGCGCCGAGTGCGACGACGACGACGCCTCGAGCTACCCCGGGGCGCCCGAGCTGTGCGACCTGGTGGACAACGACTGCGACGGGCTGCTGCCGGCGGCCGAGCAGGACGGCGACGGCGATGGGCTCGTGGCGTGCCAGGAGTGCGACGACGACGACGCCACGATCTTCCCGGGGGCGCCCGAGCTGTGCGACGGGCTCGACAACGACTGCGACGGCGTCGTGCCTGGGGTCGAGATCGACGCGGACGGCGACTCCGTCTCGTCCTGCGCGGGGGACTGCGACGACGGTGATCCCACCAGCTTCCCCGGCGCGCCCGAGCTGTGCGACGGGCTCGACAACGACTGCGGTGGGACCCTGGGCGCGTGGGAGTCGGACGCGGACGGCGACTCCTTCCTGGCCTGCCAGGAGTGCGACGACTCCACCGCCCTGTCGTTCCCCGGCGCCCCCGAGTCCTGCGACGGACTCGACAACAACTGCGACGGGGCGCTGCCCGCAAACGAGGTGGACGTCGACGGCGACGGCTTGCGGCCCTGCGACGGCGACTGCGACGAGTCGAACCCCGACACCTACGCGGGCGCCTTCGAGCTGTGCGATGGGCTCGACAACGACTGTGGGGGCACGCTCCCGGCGGCCGAGGCGGACAGCGACGGGGACGGGCAGCGGGTCTGTCAGGGGGACTGCAACGACGCGAACGCCACGGTCGCGTGGGGTGCACCGGAGCTGTGCGACGGCTGGGACAACGACTGCGATGGCGCCCTTGGCCCGGTGGAGGTGGACGCCGACGGGGACGGCTGGTTCTCCTGCACCTACGTCATCAGCGGCGGCAACGCGGCCTTCGGTGGCGGCGATTGCAGCGACAGCAACCCGGCCCGGAACCCCGGCGCGGTGGAGGTCTGCAACGGGGGCCTGGACGACGACTGCGATGCGAGCACCCAGGAGGGCACGGACCTCGACGGGGACGGGGAGAGCTCGTGCATCGACTGCAACGACAACAACCCCTTCATCAACACCACCGCCGCCGAGCTGTGCGACGGGCGCGACACGAACTGCGACGGGGTGCTGCCCGCCGACGAGCAGGACGCGGACAGCGACGGCTGGCTCGCGTGCGCGGTCCTGGATCCGAACGCCAGCCCGCCGACCTCGGTCCTCGGTGCGGGGGACTGCGGCCCCACCGACAACACGACCTTCCCCGGCGCCAACGAGCGGTGTGACGGGCTGGACAACGACTGCGACGGGGTGGTGCCCGGCGTCGAGGTGGACGCGGACGGCGACGGCACCAGCGCCTGCGCCGGCGACTGCGGGCCGGCCGATCCGAGCAGGTTCCCCGGCGCCCCGGAGCTGTGCGACGGGCTCGACAACGACTGCAACAGCGCCGTCCCTGCCAACGAAGCGGACAACGACGGGGACGGGCTTCGGATCTGCGAGGGCGACTGCAACGACGCGAACGCCACGATTCGAGCCGGGATCCCCGAGGCGTGCGACGGGCTGGACAACGACTGTGACGGGGTCGTTCCCTCCACCGAGGTCGACGGCGACGGGGACGGCGAGACGAGCTGCGCGGGGGACTGCGACGACACCGACGACAGCGTGTACTCGACGGCCACGGAGATCTGCGACGGGCTGGACAACGACTGCTCGGGGACGGCGGGAGCGACGGAGACCGACGGCGACTCCGACGGCGTCCTGCTGTGCGCCGGCGACTGCGACGACGGGGACGCCACCGTGGCCCCTGGGCTGCCCGAGCTGTGCGACGGGCTCGACAACGACTGCGACGGGGTCGTGCCCTCCACCGAGGTCGATGGCGACGGGGACGGCGAAGCGGCCTGCGCGGGGGACTGCGACGACGCTGACGACAGCGTGTACTCGACGGCGACGGAGATCTGCGACGGGCTGGACAACGACTGCTCGGGGACGGCGGGAGCGACGGAGACCGACGACGACTCCGACGGCGTCCTGCTGTGCGCCGGCGACTGCGACGACGGCGACGCCACCGTGGCCCCGGGGCTGCCCGAGCTGTGCGACGGGCTGGACACGGACTGCGACGGCGCGGTGCCGGCGGACGAAGCGGACGACGACGGGGACGAGCAGCGGATCTGCGAAGGCGACTGCGACGACTCCGACACGACCGTGTCTCTGGGCGCGGCGGAGGTGTGTGACGGGCTGGACAACGACTGCGACGGCGCCGTGCCCTCCACCGAGGTCGACGGCGACGGGGACGGCGAGGCGGGCTGCGCGGGGGACTGCGACGACGCTGACAACAGCGTGTACTCGGCCGCGGCGGAGATCTGCGACGGCCTGGACAACGACTGCTCGGGGACGGCGGGGGCGACGGAGACCGATGGCGACTCCGACGGCGTCCTGCTGTGCGCCGGCGACTGCGACGACGGGGACGCCACCGTGGCCCCCGGGCTGCCCGAGCTGTGCGACGGCATCGACAACGACTGCATCGGCGCGGTGCCGGCGGACGAAGCGGACGACGACGGGGACGGGCAGCGGATCTGCGAAGGCGACTGCGACGACTCCGACGCGGGTGTGTTCGTGGGGGCGACGGAGCTGTGCGACGGCCTGGACTCCGACTGCGATGGCTTGACCCCCGGTGAAGCGGACGGAGACGGGGACGGCGAGCTCGCCTGCTCGGACTGCGACGACGCCGACCCGGCCAACTTCACGGGGAACAGCGAGATCTGCGACGGCCAGGACAACGACTGTGATGGGGCGGTGCTCCTGGCGGAGAGCGATCAGGACGGCGACGGCTTCCTGGGTTGCGCGGATGACTGCGACGACCTGGATCCCTTCGCGAACCCGTCGCTGCCCGAGCTGGGCGCGTGCGCGGACGGGGCGGACAACGACTGCGACGGAGCCATCGACGGCGCCGACCTGGACTGCTTCGTGGGTGACGACGACGACTCGGGCGACGACGACGACTCGGGTGACGACGACGACTCGGGTGACGACGACGACTCGGGCGACGACGACGACTCGGGCGACGACGACGACT
>CALAGR010000311.1 GCA_937891735.1 uncultured Pseudomonadota bacterium
ACACCGGCGACGACGACACCGGCGACGACGACACCGGCGACGACGACGACAGCGGGCGCGGCGGGTGCCGCTCCAACCTCGCTGGCGACGGCTCCGCGAGGGTCGCGGCGTTCGCCCTGATCGCACTGGGCGGCGCCATGCTGCGCCGACGCCGTCTGTAGACGCCGGGTCTCCACCCATCGGGCGCCCTCACCCCTTCAGCGGCTCCGCGAAGGCGAGCACGTGCCCGTCCGGGTCCCGGCTGTAGGCCGCCCGGTCCCCCCACCCCCGGGGCGCCAGGGGGCTCAGCTCGAAGGCGCCTGCGTCCACCGCCCGCTGGTGCCACGCTGCGGGATCCGGCACCCACAGGTACACCTCGGCGCGGCTGTGCTGCGCTCCGGTGGCGCGCAGGCCCGGCAGGAGCCGCTCTATCCCCGCTTCGGGCATCAGCCCCAGCTGGGCCCCGCCGGGCAGCGCGAACGCCGTCATGCCCGGCACGTCGAGCACCGGCTCGGCGGCCAGCACCCGGCGATAGAAGGCCGCGCTGACCGCCTGGTCGGCGACGTACAGGATGAACATCGGGGGGCGCACGGCGCTGTCCGGGGGCGTCAGTTGACGTCGATGGTCAGCGTGTAGGCCGCGTTGGGATCGCCGTCGAAGTTGCCGACCAGGACGGTGTAGTCCACGTTCCCCGACAGCGGCGACGTGAACTCTTCGGGCCGGCCCGTGCTCGCGCTCTCGGTGATCTTGTTGGGGCTGTCCCAGCTCAGGACCGAGGTGTCGTTCAGGCTCGCGAACAGCAGCACATCCAGATCGTCGCCGGCCGTGTTCCAGGCCAGCGAGAAGTCGACCGAAGCCGCGTTCACGAGCTGGAACGTGAACAGGTCCATGTCGCCGGCGAAGAACTGAGAGGCGCTGGCGCCGGCGGTGGTGAGCGTGCCGGTGATGACCGTGCGTCCCACGTCGAGCACGCCCATGTCCTGGAACGGGTAGACGTCGTTGGGCTCCGAGTCGGCGACGTTGTCCGAGGCGGTCATGTCGTCGTCGTCACCCGTGGTGGTGTCGTCGTCGTCCACGGCCGAGTCATCGTCGTCGCTCTCGGGGGGGCAGCCGGGCAGGAGCGGCAGCCCCAGGGCGAGCATCAGGAACACAAGCGCGGTGCGGGTCATCGGGTCCTCCTTGAAGGAATGACTCTACATGCGACGCGGCGGGGGCCGCACGCGGGGGCGCGAAGGGGGCGCGAAGGGGGCGCGGCGCGCCACGGCAGGCGCACGAGGATCCTCGTTGACGCCGCACAAAACAGCGTCATGGTCCGACCATGACACCGGTCCAACCAGCCCATGAGCCGTGAACAGGCGCAGACCGTGTGCGGCGCGCTCGCGGCCGGCGCCCGGACCGCGCACACCCTCGGGGCCCGCCGGCTGGCCTCTCTGGCCTTGTCCGGTCGAGCCAACGTGCGGGACATCGACTCGACCGACGAGGAGGTGGCCCGTCGCAGCGCCCGCCACCTCGTGCGCCGCCTGCTTCCCCCCACGGAGTTCACGCCATGAGCACCCTGTCCCAGCCCCTCCCCCTGCCCTGCGGCGTCTGCTTGCCCAACCGCATCGCCAAGTCCGCCATGAGCGAGCGCCTCGGCGACGCCCAGGGCCACGCCGACGAGCGGCTGGCCCGGCTGTATGGCCGCTGGTCCGACGGCGGCGCCGGCCTGTTGATCACGGGCAACGTGATGGTCGATCCCCAGGCCGTCGCGGAGCCGGGCAACGTGGTCCTCGACCGGGAGCACCCCCTGGGACCCCTGCAGGCCTGGGCCCACGCCGCCACCCGGAGCGGCTCGCAGGCCTGGGTGCAGCTGAACCACCCCGGACGCCAGGTGCCCCGCTCCCTCAGCGTCGAGCCCGTGGCCCCGTCGGCGGTGGCCGTGCAGATGGGCGGCGTGTTCGGAACGCCCCGCGCCCTCACCGAGCCGGAGATCGAGGCGATCATCGTGCGCTTCGCCGAGTCGGCGTCCCGGGCGAAGGAGGCGGGCTTCACCGGCGTGCAGCTGCACGCGGCCCACGGCTACCTGATCTCGCAGTTCCTCTCCCCGCTGACCAACCTGCGCACCGACGGCTGGGGCGGGGACGCGGAGCGGCGGCGACGGTTCCTGCTCGCGGTGGTGGCGGCGGTCCGCGCGGCGGTGGGTCCCGACTTCCCGGTGGGGGTCAAGCTCAACAGCGCCGACTTCCAGCGCGGCGGCTTCGATGAGCAGGAGTCCATGGAGGTGGTGGCTGCCCTGGACGCGGCGGGCATCGACCTGCTGGAGATCTCCGGCGGCACCTACGAACGCTCGATCCTGTTCACCGAATCCAACGCGGCCGAGAGCACCCGCACCCGGGAGGCGTTCTTCCTGGAGTACGCCGAGGGCGTGCGGGGCCGGACGGCCCTGCCGATCCTGCTCACCGGGGGGTTCCGGTCCGGACGCGCGATGACCGAGGCGGTGTCCAGCGGCGCCATCGACGTGGCGGGCCTCGCCCGGCCCCTGGCCGTCGAGCCGGACCTTCCCCTGCGCCTGCTTGCCGACCCCGGGGCCGCGGCCCGGGTGGTGCACCTCGCCACGGGCTCGAAGTCCCTGGACGGGTTGGTGGTGGGGGCCTGGTACGGGCGGCAGATCCGCAGGATGGGCCAGGGCCTCGCCCCCTCGATGGGCCTGACCCGCCTCGGTGCGGTGGCCTGGTACCTGGGCGCACACCTGGCGAGCGTCGCGCGACGGCGCGCTCGATCACCGCACCGGCCCGGGGCGGTCGGCGGCGCGGACGCGGTGGTGTAGAACCCGGGTCGGGGCGGAGCGAACAACGGAGCAGGCGTGTCGAAGAAGCGGGACAAGAACGCGCGCAAGAAGGTGGTCCGCAAGCGGGCGCTGGCCGAGCCCCGTTCTTCGGCGCCCCCCGAGCTGCTCACCCACGGCTGGGTTCCCGCGGAGGCCGCGCTCGAGCCCGAGCCGGTGGTGGACGCGGTGGCCGCGAAGGACGGGGGCGGCGCCATGGGGGCCATCCGCCGCGGGGTCACGCCGGGCCGCGGCCGCTCCGGCGACACCCTCCTGACCCGAAGGCGCTCCCCCGCCGAGTTGAGCCTGTGGCTCGCCGGCGCCGGCGCCGTGGTGTGGCTCGTGTGGAAGCTGATCAGGGTCCTCAACCCGCCCATCTGACGGGTCCGTGAACAGGGACCGTCCCGCTGAGGAGGCGACATGTCGCTGATCGATGACGTCGTGGTGAACGTGGAGGACGTGCCGGACACGGTCTACGAGACCGGCCAGTGGGGCTGCCCGTTCAAGGTGCTGACCCCGAGCATGCGTGCGCGCGGCGGATCGCTGGGCATGTCCCAGAATCGCCTGCGGCCGGGCAACACCACCTGCCCGTTCCACTTCCACATGCGCGAGGACGAAATCTTCTTCATCCAGTCGGGCCGCGGAGTGCTGCGCTACGGCGACGAGCTGCGGGTGCTGCGTCCCGGCGACACGGTGTCCTGCCCCGCCGGCACGAAGATCGCCCACCAGATCGCCAACCCCTTCGACGAGGTGCTCGTCTACCTCGCCATCGGCCCCCACGACCCGCAAGAGGTCTGCTTCTACCCGGACAACGGCAAGACCCTCGTGCGCGGGCTGGGCACGGTCGGGTTCCTGTCCGCGGCGCCGTACATGGAGGGCGAGCCGGACAAGCCCGGGATCTTCGAGCTGATCGAGCAGGCCCGGGCCGCAGGCACCCTGGACTGAGGCCTCCTAGCCGCGCAGCCCGCTGATGTAGGCCCGCGTCAGCTCGTGCTGGGGATCCTCGAAGAAGCGGCGGGCGGTGTCGTATTCGATCAGCTCGCCCCCGGCGTCGCGCCTCCACAGCAGCGCCACGTAGTCGGCGATGCGCCGGGCCTGGGCGAGGTTGTGGGTCACGATCACGACCGTCAGCCTTCCCCGCAGTGTTTCGATCAGTTCCTCCACGACCCCCGCCGCGAGGGGATCCAGCGCGCTGCACGGCTCATCCAGCAGCAACACCTCGGGCCGCAGGGCCAGCGCCCGCGCCAGGCACAGGCGCTGCTGCTGGCCGCCGGACAGAGCCAGCGCGGAGGTGTGCAGCCGGTCCTTGACCTCGTCCCACAGCCCCACGTCGGTCAGCGCCTCCTCGATGCGGGCGTCCAGGTCCGCCTTGCCGCGCACCCCGTGCTCCTTGAGGGGATAGGCCAGGTTGCGCGCGATGGAGAAAGGGAACGGGTTGGGCTTCTGGAAGATCATGCCCACCCGCCGGCGCAGCCCGATCACGTCCACGTCGGCCCCGCGCACGTCCTGCCCGCCGAGCCGGACGGAGCCGCGCACCGTGGTCGTGGGAAGCTCGTCCGCCAGCCGGTTGAGCGCCATCAGGAAGCTGGACTTGCCGGACCCGGACGGGCCCACCAGCGCCGTGATGCACCCCCGCGGGATGTCCATGCTCACGTCGGTGAACGCGGCGTGCTCCCCGTAGGACAGCGACAGCCCGGACACCTCGATGAGCGGGGAGGGCTCGCAGCACGGAGCGCGATGCTCCCGGGCGAACCACGGCCGCGAGCGCAGATGCAGGGGCTCCTCGCTCATGTCGTCACGATGCCCCTTCCGAGCCAGCGCGCGGTCATCCAGTGGGCCGCGGCGTTCACGAGGAGCAGCAGCGCGATCAAGGTCAGGGCCGCACCATAGGCGTTGTCCGTTCCGCCCGGCACGTTCATGGAGAGGTCGAAGATGTGCACCGACAGCGAGCGCCCCGAGTCGAGCAGCGACCCCGGCATGCGCGCCACCGAGCCGCTGGTGAAGATCAACGCCGCGGTCTCGGCCAGCGCCCGCCCGATCCCCAGCACCAGCCCCACCGCGAACCCCGGCGCGGCGGCCGGCAGCAGCAGCCCGAACAGGGTCGAGGTCCGGGACATGCCCAGGGCCGCGGCCCCCATGCGGTAGGGCTCGGGCACCGCCGCGAAGCCCTCCTCCGTGGCGCGGATCACCAGCGGAAGGGCCATGCAGGCCAGCGTCAGGCCCCCCGCGAGGATCGAGAAGCCCATGCCCAGCGCCTTGCAGAACAGCGCGTTGCCGAACAGCCCGAACACGATGGACGGCACTCCCGCCAGGACCTCCAGGCTGCGCCGCACCGCGCCCCCGAACCGGTCCCCCCGGCGGGTCCACTCGCTCAGGAACATCGCCGTGCCCAGGCCCAGGGGTCCCGCCACGATCACGCTGATCGCCACGATCCACCCCGTCGAGATCAGCACCGGGCCGATGCCGCCGGCGCGCCCTGCGTCGGCCACCGGCGCGGTCAGGAACGTCCAGTCGATGCTCCCCAGCCCCCCGATCAGCAGGTCCATCACGATCCACCCGAAGGCAGCCGTCACCGCGGCCGCGGCGCTCCACACCGCTCCCACCAGCACCCGATCAGCGCCGGCCCCGCGGCGTTTATCAGGCACGGAGCAGCCCCGGGGTGCGCTCGGCGACGAGCACGAGGCCCAGCACGAAGGTGATGAGCACCAGGCCGCACACGAACAGCGCCGAGCGGTGATCGCCCATGGCGTAGGCCATCTCCAGGGCGATGTTCGCGGTGAGCGTGCGCACCGGATCGAAGGCGCTCGACGGCAGCTGCACCACGTTGCCGCAGATCATCAGGACCGCCATGGTCTCCCCCAGCGCCCGGGCCGTGGCCAGCAGGATCGAGGCGATGATCCCGGACCGGGCCGCCGGCAGCACGACCCCCCGCACCGTCGCCGCCGGGCCCAGGCCCAGGGCCGCCGCCCCCAGGACAAGCTCCCGCGGCACCGCCTCGATGGCCGACGCGGACAGCAGCGCGACCGTCGGCAGGACCATCAGCGCCACGATCAGCACCCCCGCCAGCAGCGAAGCCCCCGGGGGGCGCACCGCCGCGATCAGGGGCACCAGGACCACCAGGCCCCAAAACCCGAACACCACCGACGGCACCCCGGCCAGCACCTCGACCATGCGGCGGTAGGGGCCAGCGACCCAGCCGGGCGCATACCAGGCCACGAAGAGCGCCGACAAGACGCCCAGGGGCGCCGCCACCAGCACCGCGCCCAGGGTCACCAGGACGGTACCCACGAGCATCGGCAGCAGCCCGAAGGTGCCCTCGGTGGGGTGCCAGGACGGATCCGTCAGGAACGCCCAGGGTCCGATGCCCCGCAGGGCCGGCAGGGCCCCGGACAGCACGAAGCCCGCCACCAGCAGCACGATGGCCCCGGACAGGGCCGCGCTCGTGCGCAACCCCACAGCGAGCAGCCGGTCAGCGCGCAGGCGGGGCAAACGACTGCGCCTGCACGAGGTCCCGGACCTGGTCCGAGCCCGCGAACTCGATGAACTCCCGGGCCAGGCCCGTCGCCGGCCCCAGCGTGACCAGGTTCAGGGGGCGGGAGATGGGGAACGTGCCCGCGCGCACCGAGGCGGTGGACGGCACCGCGCCCCCCAGGCCCAGCAGCTTGATGCCCACGCCGTGGGCGGCGTCGTACTCCGCCGTGCCGATGGAGACGTAGCCCACCGCGTCGGGGTTGCCGGCGACGGTCTTGATGCCCTGCTCGTTGTCTCCGATGACCACGTCCGCCTCGATCTGGCTCACGGTCAGGCGGAAGTGCGCCAGGAACAGCTCCAGGGTGGAGCGGCCCTCGGCCTTGGTGACGACCGTGATCGGCGCGTCGGCGCCACCGACGGCGGACCAGCGGGTGATCCGGCCGGTGTAGATCCCGATCACCTGCTCGTCGCTCAGGCTGGTGACAGGGTTGTGGTTGTGGGCGATGAGGCAGATCCCGTCCTGGGCGATGGCAGACGCCACCAGGTCCCTCTCGGTGTCCTTCAGGGCGCGGGACACCATGCCCACGTCGGCCGAGCCGTCGCGCGCGTCGGCGATGCCCCGGGAGGAGCCCCCGCTCTGCACATCCACCCTCACGCCGGGGTGTCGCGCCTCGAAGCGCAGCGCGATCTCGGACGCGAGGGGCGCCACCGTGCTCGAACCGGTCAGGACCAGCCGACGCGGCGACTCGCCGCAGCCCGTGGCGAAGAGGAGCAGGCAGGCGGCGACGGCCAGGAGGCGGGGCAGGACTCGGTCAGGCATGGTTCTTTCGGGATGGAGCGGGCGCGCCCCCCTCAGGACGGCGACGGCGCGCGCACGTTACAGATCGGGTCCCACTTCCTGGCAGACTGGGTCCCCATGAGCAAGAGCACGAAGAGTCCAAAGGCGCCGGTGGAGCAGCCCGGCACCGGCTTCGGTGGCCTCGCGGCGGCGCTGGCGTCCCAGGGCCTGACCCCCACGGCCAGCGCGGACCCGGGCCCGGCGCCGTCGACGCCACCCTGCCGTGTCCCGGCACCACCTCCGCCGTCCGCGCTGCGCGGCAAGGCCGTCGTGCGCCAGGAGCGCAAGGGGCGGGGCGGCAAGACCGTCACGGTGGTGGACGGCGCGGCGATCGCCCGGGTGGCGGATCTCGACGCCCTCGCCAAGACGATGCGCAAGGCCCTGGGCACCGGCGCCCGGGTCGAAGGCGGACGGATCGTGCTGCAGGGCGACCAGCGCGACGGCGCCAGCGCGTGGCTTCAAAAGCAGGGAGCGACGGTGGTGATCGGCAACTGAGCTTGCTCATCTTGCCGAGTCCGGCGAGGCCTGCTGAGAGGGTGAGAAGAACGCGCTCAGGCTCGCCGACCTCACGGTCGGATATCCTGACGCTCTCGTGAGGAGGAACACATGAGCATGCCTACCCCCCGCGGGGCCTGCACCACTTGCGGCAAGACCTGGACCAGCCGCGGCATGTCCCGGCACATCGCGGCCTGTCGGGGCCAGGGCAGGCACTTGCACCTGAGATTCGCGGACGCCTCGAGCCCGCTGTGGTGGCTGCACCTCGCCGTGGCACCGACAGCCACACTGCGGGACGTCGACCAGTTCCTGCGCGCGATCTGGCTCGAGTGCTGCGGGCACCTCTCGGCGTTCACGATCGGCCACGTCCGCTACGACGCGCTGCCTGACCTGGACGACTGGGGGCCCCCGTCAGGCTCGATGGACACGGGGATGAACTCCGTGCTGAGCGAGGGCGTCAAGTTCATCCATGAGTACGACTTCGGGAGCACCACCAGGCTGGCGGGCCAGATGATCGGCCTGGTGCGGGGCGGCCGGAGCAAGGTCGAAGTGCTCGCGCGCAACGGCGACATCCCGTGGACCTGCAACTGCGAGCAGCCGGCGACAGCGCTCTGCATGCACTGCGGCGCTCTGGTGTGCGACGCCTGCATGCTCGAGACCCCCGAGTGCTCCACCTGCGAGTGCAGCTGGGAGGAGTGCGCGCTGCCCGTCCTGAACTCGCCGCGCATGGGCGTGTGTGGATACGACGGCGAGCCTTAGAGCCGCTCGAGGGTTCGACTCCCGCCGCCTCCACCATTCACACCAGCCCGACGAAGCCTACCCGGCCGCCGCCTCGGACCGCTTGCTGCGCTTCCTGTCCCGGCGGGACTGGCGGTCATCGGCGATCACCTGCCCCACGTCCAGGTGGTCCTGGCCCTCCGTGCGGGCCAGGAACTCGGTGTAGGTGCCCGCGAAGTCGTCCACCCCATCAGGGGAGATCGACAGGATCCGGGTCGCCACCTTCTCCACCAGCCACCGGTCATGGGACACGAACAGGATGGCGTTGGGGTAGGCGATGAGCCCGTCGGCGAGGGACTGGATCCCCTCCAGGTCGAGGTGGTTGGACGGCTCGTCCAGCACCAGCACCGTCGGCTGCTGCACCCCCAGACGGGCGAAGGACATGCGCGTCAGCTCGCCGCCGGACAGGGCCTCGATCTTCTTGTCGGCGTCGTCCTTGCGGAAGTACACCTCGGCGAGCTTGCCCCGGACGAAGCCGGTGGGCTGGTCGGCGCAGAAGTCCCACAGCCAGTCGTGCAACGTCGCGGTGCCGCACGCGCGGATGTCGGCCTGGTCCTGCTGGAACCACCCCGGGGTCGCTTCGTGGCCCCACTCCACGTTCCCCTCGTCCGCGTCGAGCTCGCCGACCAGGATCTTGAGCAGGGTGGACTTGCCGATGCCGTTGGCGCCGATCACCGCGACCCGCTCTCCGCGCTGGACGGTGAAGGACACGTCGCTCAACACCTGGTTGTCGTCGTACGCCTTGCTCACCCCGCGCACGTCCACCACCTCCTTGCCCGTCTGCCGCCGCGCTCCCAGTCGGAAGTGCGGATGGCGGCGCGAGCTGGGGGGCAGCGTGTCGATCTGCATCTTCGCGATCTGCTTGACCCGGCTCTGGGCCTGGCGGGCCTTGCTGGCCTTGGCCTTGAACCGGCGCACGAAGGCCTCCTGCTCGGCCTTCTTGGCCTCGGCCCGGCCGATCTCGGCCTCCTTGCGCTCGCGGTCGGAGGCCTTGGCCACCTCGAAGGCGTCGTAGTCACCGGGGTAGATCGTGACGCGCTGGTAGTCCACGTCCACGATGTGGGTGCAGGTCGTGTTCAGGAAGCGGTGGTCGTGGGACACGATGATCGCGCAGCGCTTGAAGTCCTGGAGGAACTGCTCGAGCCACGCGATGGACACGATGTCCAGGTGGTTGGTGGGCTCGTCGAGCAGCAGCACGTCCGGCTGGCTGGCGAGCAGCTGGGCGAGCAGCACCCGGAGCTTGAAGCCGCCGGACAGCGTGGACAGCGGCATGCGGTGCACCTCGGTGGGGATCGCGAGCCCCTCGAGGATCACCGCCGCCTCCGACTCCGCGGAGTAGCCGCCCCAGGCCACGAACTGGTCCTCGACCTCGCCGTAGCGATCCAGGTCCAGCGTGCCCGTGGCGTCCGCGGCGGCCAGGAGTTCCTCCTTCTCCAGGTGCGCCGACCAGAGCTCGGGCATGCCCATGAGCACCACGTCCAGGATCGGCACGTCGTCGTACTGGAAGTGATCCTGGTCCAGGCTGCCCACGCGGGTCAGCGCGGCCTTCTCGACCGTCCCGCTGGTGGGCTCCTCCTCGCCGGACAGGGCGCGCAGCAGCGTCGACTTGCCCGACCCGTTGGCGCCCACGATCCCGTAGCGGCGCCCCGGATCGAACTGCTGGGACGCGTTCTCGAAGAGCACCTGCTCGCCATAGGCCATGCAAAGTTCGCTGATCCTGATCGTTGACATGGCGGGACCATAGGGGTCGGCGGCCTTCGCGTCACGGCGATTCGGACGGTCTTGGTGCTCCGGGTCGCCCCGTCGCAGGCCAGCCGACGTAGTCTCCGGCCCGCCTGCAGACCCTGCCGCCCCGTGGAGCTCCCGTGTCGTCCTTCGCTGATCTTCCCCTCCTTCCGTCCCTGCTCGACAGCCTGGCCGAACAGAACCTCAAGCGACCCACCGAGGTGCAGAGCCAGACGCTGCCTGCGTTGTTGGAGGGGCGTGACGTCGTCGGCGTGGCCGAGACGGGCAGCGGCAAGACCCTGGCCTACGTGCTGCCGATGTTGCATCAGCTCAAGCAGCTCGAGATGGATGGCTCGTCGGTGTCCACCCCGGGGCGTCCGCGGGGGCTCGTGCTCGTGCCCGCCCGCGAGCTGGGCGAGCAGGTCAGCAAGGTGTTCAAGGGCCTGACCCACGGCACGCGCCTGCGGGTGCGCACGGTCCTGGGGGGCACCCCGAAGCAGCTCACGCGCCAGAGCGTCGCCGCCAACTTCGAGATCCTGGTGGCCACCCCCGGGCGACTCGTGCAGCTGCTGGATGCCCGCGAGCTGTACCTGGACGATCTGCGCATGCTGGTCATCGACGAGGCCGACCAGATGCTCGACGCAGGGTTCGCGCCCGTGGCCCGACGGGTCGTTCGGGACTGTCCGCGCCGGGTGCAGCTGGCCATGTTCTCGGCGACCCTGCCCCAGAGCCTGGACGCCCTCATCGGCGAGCTGTTCAACACCTCGCCCCTGCGGGTGCGCACCCGGGGCAGCGCGCAGATCCTGCCCACCCTGCGGACCGATCACCGAACCGTGGTGGACGGGCGCCGGCTCGAGGTCTTGCGCGAGGTGCTCGCCGAAGACGCCACGGCCGGCACGGTGATGTTCGTCAACACGCGGGCGCAGTGCGACGAGATCAGTGAGTGGCTCGACACCGAAGCCATCCCTCACGCCATCTACAAGGGCGAGATGGACCGGATCGCGCGCCGCGTGAACCTGGCTCGCTTTCGCGACGGGGACGTCACCGTGCTGCTCGCCACCGACCTGGGCAGCCGGGGCCTGGACATCGACCGGGTGGAGCGGGTCATCAACGTGCACCTGCCCCAGACCGTGGACAACTACGTGCACCGGGTGGGGCGCACCGCCCGCGCGGGCCGGGAGGGGCTCGTGGTCAACCTCGTGACCGAGCGCGACGGCAAGCTCCTGGCCAAGCTCAAGAAGCGCGACGAGAAGCGCGGCTGATGTCTCGTCTGCACCGCTCCTGTCTCCCCGCCGCCCTGCTCGCGACGGCCCTGCTCACAGCGTCCTGCGGCGCGACCCACAAACCCGCGGTGGTGCCGCCTCCCGAGCCGGGACCATCGGCGGAGCCCGCGCAGGAGCAGGCGATCCGCGATCAGTGCCTGCCGGACACCGAGCAGTCGTGGTTCGACTGCGCCACCACCGACGGCGCGTGGCTGTCCGTCTGTGGACCGGCGGGGCCGGGCGCGACGCCGACCTGGCTGCAGCTCCGGCTCGGACCGCCCATGGCGGCCGACGTGATGGCGCCGGCGACCATGGACGGTCCCCAGGGCGCCGGGTGGGAGGAGTTCGTGGTGGCCGGGGCCGTGGCGAGAGCGATGCACCTGGGGGATGGCGCCGCCGTCTTCACCGTGCTGCCGGACGAGCCGGAGGGCGAAGCCCGGGCCGGCGCCGTGCTGCCCGATGGGCGCACCGTCGCGTGTCGCAGCACGACGGTGGAGGACTCGCTCCCGGACCTCGCGCCGGGGCTCAGCGGTCCGGCCGCGCCCCTGGCCACGACGGGGACCCTGTCGTCCCTGCAGAACGGCGACGTCGCCTGCTACATCGCGCTGGACGGGCCGCTCGGGGAGCTGAGCTGGTACGGCGACTTCGAGCTGTGCCAGACGGCCACGGAGCTCGTCGGACGATCCGTGGTGGTGCAGATCGGCGACGGCAGGGTGATCGCCCCGTCGTGTCAGGGCGACCCGGAGTGTCCCGACCACATCGACGTGCAGATCGTCACGGAGATCCGGCCGGCGGACTAGGCCACCGAGACCGGGCCGCGGACCTCGATGGGGGTGATCGCCAGGGTCTCCATCGGCATGTCCACGCCCTCCGCCTGGAGCACCGCGTAGGCGCGCTCGCGCAGCGCGAACCGGGCGCCGCGGTGCTTCTTCTCGTCCCTCAACCACGCCCTGAGCTGCACGGTGTTGTTGTAGTCCCCCAGGGCGGTGACGACGACCTCCGCGGGGCGGTCCTTCAGGTAGGCCGGGTCGTCCGCGATGATCCCCAGCAGGAGTCCCCGGACGTGCTTCGGATCCACGTCGACTCCGATGCTGATGTCGATGTCGATGCGCAGGTTCGGGAAGTTCGTGTAGCTCGCGACCGTCGTGTTCAGGATCGTCGAGTTGGGGATCGCCAGCATCTTCCCGTCGGGCGTCACGAGCCGCGTGGAGCGCATGGTGATCGCGACGACCTCTCCG
>CALAGR010000312.1 GCA_937891735.1 uncultured Pseudomonadota bacterium
CGACGCCCACGACTCCTCCCACGGCGGCCCTCGCGCCGGCGCCAGCTCGGGCGGCACTTCGGCGACAAGCTCAAGGAGTGGTTTGCCCAGGTCGAGGGGACCCCTGATGTTCGTATCACGCCGCCACGCTCGCCCGACACCAGTGCCTCAGACGCCGCTTCCTAGGCCATCTCGCTTGAGTCTCGCTCTTTGGCCGACAGGATGCCCGGAGTTCCATGCTGTCGGTGGATGGTCAGGGCGTGGCAACGGCAAGCAGATCATCGACTGAGAGGCGAACCAGTTCGTCCATCGGGAATTCGATCTGAAGCTCGGCGAGGTGACGCATCGCGGCATCGACCCGCCCCGCCCGCTGAAGCGCCTCGACGAGGGCGAGCGTAGCGCCGAGACGATCGGGCCGGAGGTCGACCTCGGCGTCGTCCGTGATGGCGACCCGCACGCTCACCTCCCTGTGCATCGCCAGGAAGAGCCGCCCGAGTTCACCGTCGCCTCGGACTGCAGAGGACAGGTGCGCAATCGCCTCGTCGACATTGCCCTCGCTCTTGAGGACGAGGATCCCGCAGAGGAACGCCCCATCGGACGTGTCGGTACAGGTTCGAAGGTACTCGATCGCTTCGACCTCATCGCCGCGATCCAGGGCAGCGAGACCACGGTCGAGCCCAATCGGAATCACCTGCTCGGGTGCGGAGTCTGGAGGCGTAGAACCTCCCGGGCTCCCCTGCGGAAGGGGACTTGTCTCAGCTGCCAGGGGGCCGCCATCGATCTGGGAGGGTGACGAGCTGTCAGGCTGGTCGCGCGGAAGCACCTTCGTCCAGTGGAGGCCGGTTCCGGGAAGGCCGAGCGTGGCCCTGTATCCTCCCGGCCCCACCGTGAGCTTCGCTCCGCGGGGGCCGATGGACAGGGAGAGTCCTGACTTGCTCACGTTGACGTGGACTCCGGGCGTGATCTTGAACCTCCGCCAGAAGCGAAACGTCATGGGCCGACATCCGTTCCCTGAGCGTTCACCTCCGAGGTGATGCGCGCCAGTTCGCTGGAGTCGAGGCCGAGCCAGGATCCGACCTGGGCCGCCCGCGCTCGCTCGGGTCCACCGCCCTCGTCCGACATCATCAGGGACAAGGTGAAGATCGTCGCAGCCATCTGCGGCTCGTTGCTCGCCACGAGCTTGCAGCCCTCCTCGACGACGGCTTGGTCATCTGCGGGGGCGGTCGTCAGCGTGAGGATCGCCAAGTGGCAGAGATCGGGCCACGACTGGAACGAGTTCGACAGGATGAGCTCCAAGAGCTTCCGTTCGTCTTCGCTGATCCGGCCATCAGCTGCAGCGACCCACTTGAGGGTCGCCGCGATGATGGTGGCCAGCGCAGTCCTCGGCTCCAGTGTCTCGTCCGCCTCCCGGCCGCCTCGGTCGGTGGCTCCACGATTCGCACCGGCGGCTCCGATCCTCATCAGCTCTTCGGCAACCGGTGCGCGGTGGTCCTCGACGAGAGAGTGGCCGATAGCCAGCCCCGCCATCGCCGCGCAGAAACCGACGACGATCAACGGGATCGCGGCGAACCCGGTCGTCACGAACGCCTCGAATCCATCTCCCGAGGACAGACTCGCCCAGACGGCGTCACGCGCCGCCGGGAAAGCGAACGCTAACCCGACCCACGCTGAAAGCACCAGCCGGACTGCCCAGACGTACTCCACTGCGCTCGACCAGGCATCGAACCGATCTTCCGGTCCCGCGAGCGCCTCCAGGAGAGCCGAACTTGCCAGCGTGCTCTCCGTCTGCGCCGCCGCGAGCCTGTCGTTCAAAGCCGGGGCCTTGGGGTTGCGCTCGTCGAGCATCCCATCGGCGCGTCTTGAGCACCCGGCGTAGAGCGCCTCGGTCTCCACTTCGGAGACTTGCTGCTCTGCCGCGCTGAGCCTGTCACGCAGGCCCTCCGCTCGCCGGTACTCCTCGTCGGTGAGAACGAACCCCTGGGCCGGCTTGCGGATTGCCAGCCGACGGATCTCGAGAATAACCCAGGCCAGCGGAACGAACACGACCAGGCAAATCGCCAGCAGCAGGACAATGATCCCTCCCGCCGAGTCCGCGCTATCTCGTCGTTTTGCCATTCTCGCTCCAGTTTCCTCGCGAAAGAGGCGGGGCGCTCGGCCTTGAGCCCAGCGCGTCCTGACCCCAGCGGATGGGGCCGAGTGCGCGCGAGGATGCAACCGACGTCCGGCGGCTGAGCCAGGGTTCCTAGGGAAACAGTAGGAGGCAGGTCATGAGCAAGTCATCCCCACGGTTGCTCGATTCGATCCGGTGGTCGATGAGGCGGCTTTCGGCGTGTATTGCGGCCTCGACGATGGGGGTGAGCGCGGCTCGCGCCGCTCGCGCCGCCGTCGTGTCTCCCTCTGCTCCTTTCAAGCAGACGAATACCCGAGGCCCTTCTCCAGGCTTGACCTCGATCGGGTAGCCGTCGATCTCCTGAATCTGGTCTTCGATGGCGCGGGCAATGCCCGTCGTCCACCCCTTGAGTGTCCACTTGGCTTCCACTGGCCCTCCCAGGCGAGATCCGATGATCGACTCTGATTGCAGCTTCCTTGAGGGAGCCCTCGGCTTGCAACCACTTGAACGCGGGGCCTTCACCAGGTCGCCGGAGTTCGCTCCGCGAGTACGGGCAACGTACTTGGGCAGAAGGAGTTGTGCTGGCTGGAACCTCGGACTACCCCTCG
>CALAGR010000313.1 GCA_937891735.1 uncultured Pseudomonadota bacterium
TGGGAGCGGCCATGTGGGACCGCGTGGCTCAGCTGCCGGGGGGCCAGGCGTCCCTCTTCCAGGCCGGCGACCTCGGGCAGGACGCGATCCAGCTGCTGGTGCTCGTCGATGGCAACACCAGCCTGCGCGGGCTGCGCCAGCTCGTCCCCCATCTGGACGATCAGGCCTTCCTCGGGATCATCCGGGCCGGGATCAAGAAAGGCATCCTCGGCCTCTCTTGAGCGGCCCCTGACCGGCCCCGCGAGTTGACATGGCAGCGCGGCGCCCCATCTTTGGTGGCAATGCCCCTGCCCCATCTCGACGAACCCGAGCGCCTGCCAGAGCTGCGGCGCTCCCACGACCTCGTCGATCTGCACTTCCACACCTACTGGAGCGACGGCCTCGCGGCCCCCGGCCACGCCGTGGCGCGCGCCCGGGAGCTCGGCGTGCAGGTGGCCATCACGGACCACAACGTCATCGAGGGGGCCCTGGAGAGCTGGCGACTGGCCGGCGACGACGCGGCGAAGCTCATCGTCCCGGGCATCGAGCTCACCACCGCCGAGCGCATCCACCTGCTGGTGTACTTCCGCAAACCGGACGACCTGCACAACTTCTTCCACCGGCACGTGGTGCCCTTCCGGCCCCGGGGGGCGACCGCCACGACCGCCATCGAGCGGCCGATCGGCGACTTCCTGGACGTCCTGCGCCGCTACGACCACATCACCTCCGCAGCGCACCCCTACGCGGTAGCGAAGAACGGGCTGATGAGCGTGCGGGAGCGGCACCAGGAGGTCCGGCACCTGCTGGGCGACCTCGACGCCATCGAGATCATGAACGGCGAGGAGCTCGACGGCGGCAACCAGCAGTCCGCGGCCCTCGCCCGGCGAACGCACCTGGGCAGCACCGCGGGCTCCGACGGCCACACGCTGGCCGAGCTGGGCTCGGTGTGCCTCGCCATCGAGCGCGGCGCCGACCTGTTCGACTGCGTACGGCACCGCGAAGCGACGCTCGTGGACCAGCGCCTGCCCGGAGCGTGGCGGCGGCTCCTGTCGCACTCGGCGAAGGCTCCGTACTTCGCGCGGCGGCCGGGGCGGTTCGCGGTGCGCTGGGCGCGTCGTCAATCCGGAGATGGGCCCTTGACCCGGTCCGCCTTGCGCGAGGACGAACTCGTCCTGGACAGCGCGGTCCCGGCCCCGGATAGCCCGTAGGCTGAGCGCGTGCCGCCCCTGGACCCACTGTGGACGACGATCCTCGTCCTGTTCGATGTGCTCGCCGTGGTCCTGTCGGCCTGGCACATCCTGCTGTACAAGCGCAGGTCCGCCTCCGCGCTGCTCTGGCTGAACGTCGTGATCCTGGTCCCGCTGGTCGGCACGCTGCTCTACGTCGCGTTCGGGGTGGACCGACACGGGCGCCGCGCCACCATCAAGGAGCTGCACAACCTCGCCGTGCGCAAGCATCTGGCGCCGCTGGTCCCGAGCCTGCTGCCGAGCCCGCTGCGCAGCGACGACCCCGACATGACGGCCCGCGCGCCCCTGGAGGCTGAGCCGTTCCCCGATCACCTCGATCCGTTCGCCCAGCTCCTGGCGCGGCTGGGGCGCTACCGGGCGGTCGCCGGGAACAAGGTCGACTTCATCGTGGGCGGGGATGCGTACTTCGATCAGGCGGTCGCCGCCATCGACGCGGCACACACCTCGGTCCTGCTGGAGACCTACATCTTCGACTGCGACGCCGTGGGGCTGCGGTTCCTGGATGCGCTGGAGCGGGCCGCCGACCGCGGGGTGCTCTGCGCGCTGCTGTACGACGCGGTGGGCTCGCTGGAGCTGGACGCGCTGCGCCTGGAGCGGGCCCGCGAGCACGGCGTGAAGATCCGCGCCTTCGGTCAGCGCTCGCTGCTGAGAGGGCGGTTCCAGCTCAACCTGCGCAACCACCGGAAGATCCTCGTGGTCGATGGGGCGTTGGGGTTCACGGGGGGCACCAACGTCTCGGCGCTGCACCTCGCCGCCACCCCCGAGCGCAGCCGGTCCGAAGACGTGCACGTGGCCGTGCGCGGCCCGGCCGTCACCCAGCTCAGCGCGGTGTTCGCCGAGGACTGGCATTCCTCGCGGGGCGAGGCCCTGGACGAGAAGCTGTACCTGCCCCCTACCGAGCAGCACGGCAGCTCGGTGTGCCGCGTGCTGCCGTCGGGGCCGGATGGCGACTACGGCGCCTTTCACACGCTGATCGTGGCCGCGATCCACAGCGCGGGCACCAGCCTGGACCTCGTCACCCCGTACTTCATCCCGTCCGAGGCGGTGTCGATGGCGCTGAAGGTGGCGGCCATGCGCGGCGTGCGGGTGACGCTCATCCTGCCGGAGCGGCTGGATCACTGGTTCATGGGCCAGGCCACCAACTCCTACCTGGGACCACTGCTCGACGCGGGCGTGCAGATCCGCAAGACGCCCGGCGCGTTCGTGCACGCCAAGGTCACGGTGGTGGACGACCTGTGGGCCCTGGTGGGGAGCAGCAACGTCGATCCGCGCGGCTACTGGCTCAACTACGAGCTGAACCTCGGCATCGCGGGGGAGCAGGACGTGGCCGAGATCTCCGCCTGGGTGCAGCAACAGAGCGCACGCTCCATCCCGCTGGACCCGGCGGCCTGGCGCATGCGCGGTCTGGGGATCCAGGCCTTCGAGAACCTCTGGGCGCTGTTCTCCCCCCTCCTGTAGCGGCGGGGACTTGCGCCCACTCCGGCGGCCAGTCCTACCGGGCCTCGGATGACTCTTCGAACTCTGTGCCGGTCCAGCGCACCCGGGCGTCTGCCCCAGCTCCCAGGAACATCCAGCCATCGTCCTCATAGAGGTCGGCCTCGGCGCCCTGCGCGGCCTCCCGCAACCCGAGCAACCACGCCGCTCGCCGCTCGCCGCGATAGCGCTGCACCTCGCTCCATGGCCCCGCGCGCAGCGTGCGGCAGAGCAGATCGACACCCCCCGTCGGATCGGGGGCGGCGCCGAGCGTCCGGCTGCTCGACGCTCCCACGAACTCGTTCCAGCAGATGCTCGTCTCGCCACCGACCGTCACCCAATCGACCGGTCCAATGAAGCTCGCGTCCACCACGGGCTGAACACCTTCGACGGAGTCGTCCCCGAAGTTCAGCCACAGGGTCCGGCGGCCCTCGTCGCCGACCAGGCGGAGCTCGGCGGTGACCCCGGCATCGTCTGCCTCGCTGACGAGCACCTCGTGCTCCACGTCGAACGCGACCCAGTCCGCGGGGAGGACGGCTCCTCCCGGGACGTCGCCCTCCGGCAGGGGATCCAAGGCCGCGGTCGCTGGAGGGGGCGGCTCGAGTTCGTGCCCGACCCAACCACCTTGGCCTGGGCAGGCGGAGAGAATCAGGGAGGCGATGATTGGCGAGAGCGCTGTGCTCGTCTTCATTGCAGGCACTCCAGAGGACGTCCTGTGTGGTGGTAGATCGGGTCCGCCGGGAGCTTGAACGCCGCTGCCCCCACGAAGATCCGTGTGTTGCCAGCCCCCTCGAGGGGGGTGAACTGGAATCCCGCAGAGGCGTAGGGGGCCTCGGGCTCCTCGCCCTCGGCGTCTGCGAAGCCAAACCCGCTGCACAGTGCGACTCTCAGATCAATTCGGTAGTCCAGCCCTACGTTGACGCCGAAGGCCTTTCCCAGACTCGCTTCGATCCAGCCGTCGCCCTCCGCGAGAAAGGTGATCTCCGTCGTTTCCTCTGACAGTTCGCTGCAGCTGTCTGGGTCGTAGCTCCCGGAGCGTGAGACTGCGCGGAAATCCTGGTCGACGGAGACCCTCAGAGACGCCGCGACTCCCGCGGAGAGCCCCCCCAGGCTCACCTGGACGCCCTTCTCGAACTCGACGGCGAGTCCCTGGTCCATGTCGGTTCTGAGACAGGAATTCGCGGTGTCACACGAGAACATGTAGCTCTCGCCGGAGCAGGTGGTTGAGGTCCTGCGGGTGGCGGTCGCCTGAAGGTCCACCTCGCCGGTGATCTCGTCGTACACGCCGGTGCCCGCGGCCCGCGCCCACGTCCGGACTCCCGCAGTGACCTTGACCTGACCCGTACCCCTGTGACTGCAGGAATCCAGCGAGTTCCCCGTCTGGTCCTCCCACGAGGCGTCCGCCTCAACCTCGAGGATGGGTTCGAGCGGGATCGGTCCGGGAATCTGGGGGAGCGCAAATCCAAACCCGAATGCAGGAAACACGTCAGGAAATGTGGGTGACGGCTCGGGAATTCCGCAGATCGGGTACCGAAGGCAGCAACTCAACGCCGCGGTGGAGTATTCGTAGACCGGCTCATTGCTCGTGTTGTTGCCGTAGTACTGGCGCACGTCGGCAGTGGTCGTGGAGCAGCCGTTCTGTGCGGTCACCACCGGTCCCTCACCGCCACTCAGGACCTCACCAACCCCCTGCGAGGCCGCAGAGACGCGGACGGCCGAGCCGCCTGGCGGGATCATCTGTCCGAAGAACTCCCGCGGCGCGGCCGCGTTGGCGAGGTAGTAGTCGCAACGGGCGTAGGCCACCCTGCCGGTGCTCGCGGCCCCTGGGACGAAGTCGTTCGCGCTGCGGGCGTATGCGTTCTCTATCCGTGCAAGCGAGTAGTTCTCGTCGCCGGTCACCACCGCCGTGCCCTCGATCCCTTCCCAGTAGACTCCGGCCTCGTACCCGCCGGCGTGTGCGAAGAAGGCGACCAGGCTCGTTGCAAGGAGCGTGGCTGCGGCGACGTGTCGGGTCCGCCGCGTCAACGTGTCTCCCAGCGCAGGTGCTGACCTCTGGCGTAGGCCCTCTCGAGGGACTTCCGCGCCCTGCGTAGGACCGGCCGTGCGTTCGATATCGTTCATTGCCACCGTCAGCCCCCTGAGGCTCGCGAGAGAGCCGTGAACCTTGTGGTTAGCTTCCCACCCAGGCGGCGGCCTCGCCCATCCCCCGCTCGGGGGAGGCGGTTCTGAGGAACTGCTACGCCTCTTCGCACGGAGTTCTTGAGCCTGCCCCCCGGGACTACCCAGGGGCCTACCTGGTGGACGAATGGCCACAGCTCCCGATACCGGACATGTGAAACGGCACGGCGCCAGAGGCGCTGTCTCACCCAGCGGGCTGCCACCACGATCTTGTTCAGACCGGGGTGATGCCGAGGGCGAACGGATTCCCCCGCCGAACGCTCCCAGGTCGGGGGAGCTCGCCGAGCTGACCGCGTTCAGGGGCATTTCCCCCCGCCGAACGCTCCCAGGTCGGGGGAGCTCGCCGAGCTGACCGCGTTCAGGGGCAGTTCCCCCCGCCGAACACCCCCCAGGTCGGGGAGCTCGGAGAGCTGGTCGCGTTCAGGGGCAGTTCCCCCCGCCGGGCAACCTTGCAGGACCGTTACTCGGGCCCCGTAGGGACGCTACTCGGGCCCCGCAGGGACGCTACGCGGGCCCCGCGACCGCCTCGATGATGTCCGCGTCCACCGCGTAGCTGTTCAGGAACGCGCGCCGCTCGGCGGTCATCTGCCGGACCCAGGCCTCGTACTCGTCCAGCCGCCCCGCCTCGGCGTAGAAGCTGCGCGGGGACAGGATGGCGGTCGGCACCCGCGCGAGCAGGGCCGCGTTCTCCGGGGCCGCGAGATCGACGACCTCGTATCCGAAGTCCGGGTCCACCGTCCACACGATCCGGTCCCCCAGCAGGGCCTCGAGCATCGCGCTGGAGTGGCGGATCTTGACCTTGAGGCCCACCCCCGCCTCCACGCTCCGGGCGTCGCCGCCGACGTAGCCGGTGTTCATCAGCCACATGGGCACGCCCGACATCGTCGCCGCGAGCTCCCGGAACCGAGCCGCCTGCAGCCCGTACTGGGCCGGGAAGAAGGGCTGCGTGAACGGCGAGCGCGTCTTGCCGCGGTCCTTGCCGGCGGCTGACGTCTTGCTCGTCTCCCCCAGCATGAAGTAGCCCGCGGCCTGGGCCGGCGAGGTGAAGCGCAGGATCCCCGGCATGGCCGCGTCGGCGCCCTCGTCCCGGTTGAGGATCCCCATGCTCCTGACCGGCGGGATGGTGTGCAGATCCGCCGCCCCGGGCACCGCGGACATGGGCAGGATCGAGCGCCCGTTGCCCGTCCAGACCACGAAGTCCCAGCCGTCCGCGGGGATCCCGTTGGCGTCCAGCACCGCGTCCTGGGTGACCGAGCCGGCGATGTAGGCGTCCACGTTGGTGGCGTCCGCGCCCGTCAGGATCAGCACGTCGCGGACCCGGGCCACCTCGGCCGGGGACAGCGCGCCCTTGTAGAAGTCGAAGTCGCCGTCCACCTCCAGCCAGGCGTTCTCGAGCCACGCCTCGGGGCTCGTGGTGCCCGCGTGGATGACGGGCTCCGCCTCGGCGTTCAGCTTCTCGATCTTGGCGAAGCAGCCGTTCTCCGTGATGGACAGCTCGCCGTTCGGCCACAGCACGACCATGTCGTCCTGGATGGGCTCGGTCAGGTCGCCCTGCTTGCTGAACGTGGTGGTCGTCTTGCCCGTGCCCGACAGGCCCATCACGGTCATCGTGATGCGCTCGCCGCCGGGCAGCGTGACCGCCTTGCCGCCGGCGTGGAGCACCAGGCCGTCCTGCTCGAACACGAAGTGGTTGAGCATGCGGAGCACGCCCTTCTTGGACTCGCCGAAGTAGTCGGGGCCCATCACGTAGGTCGTCCACGACGCGAGATCGACCAGGATGCACTGCCGCCCGGGCATGTCGTCGGGCCGGAAGTCCGGCGTGTAGACGAGCCGGAAGTGGGGCCGGAAGCCCTCGCCGAGCTGGCTGTCGGACTCCACCTCGTGCCGCGGGAACGCGAGCACCTGCTGCATGCCGGCGATGTTGGCGCCCTCGGTGGTGTACAGCCAGGTGGCCCCGAAGGCCCGCCGACCGAGCCCGACGTAGCCGTCGATGGCGATCAGCTCGCCCCGGGCCTCGATGTACTCCTGCTGCCGCGCGATCAGCCCCGCCGCCTTGTCGGGCGTGATCGCCTTCTGGGACCAGCGGCCGGGCTCCTCGGTGATGACGTAGGTGTAGTGCGCCACCCGGCTCTTGTTGCGGGTGATCTTGTTCAGCGAGCCGGCCTTCGTGGTCAGCACGCCGGGCGTGTGCTGACGCGTGAGCGCCTTCAGCTCGGTCTGGTCGGGGTTGTCGAGGTAGCGCACGGAGAACGGCCGCGGGTCCGGGCCCGAGGTCGTGACGTCCACGACGGGGCGGGCGGGCGCGGAGTCGGTCTGAGGCGGAGCAGTGTGCATCGGCGAACACCCTGGGGCTGATCGGGTGCCCACGGCACCCCGGATTGAAGCGACGGGGGACCCTGCCTGATCGGTTGGCTCGTTTCCACAAAGAATCGCCGTGAAAGAGTGACGCAGCGCGGAGTTACGCAGCCTGCCGGGCTCCGCACCGCCCTGCGGATTTCGGGCCGCAGGAGCGCGCATTGTGGGAACATCGGCGGCACCACGACGTCTCATGGAGTGCCCCCGGATCGGAGCCGACCTCGCCCATGGCATGGACCGCCACCATCTATCGCGTCGACGACGAAGCGAACGCCGAGCGGTACGGCATCGAGCCCCGGATCCTGGGGGGGACCGAGGCGGTCTGGCGACGTCTGCGGCCCCTGCTCCCGGGCCTGTACTGCCACGGCTGGGAGGGCTGGGTGGTCGGAGACGGCTGGCGCATGCAGCTCAGCCTCTGGACCCGGATGGCTCCGGCCGTGCGCAGCGGCGTGGACGCCATCCAGATCGAGGTCATCGGCGACGGCGACCCCCTCGGCGTCCTCGTGGACGTGTGCCAGGAGACCGACTGGGCCCTGTTCGACGACGAGACCGGCTGCTTCGTGGATCTGGACGACCCCGCCGGCTCCTCCTGGGTCGGAGGTCCAGCGCCCGCGCTGCCCCAGCGCCGCACCCTGGCCATGATGCTGCTGCCCGAGTCCTTGCGCCGCAGCTGGCGCGAGGTGGTGCTGTACGACCTCGACGGCGCCCCGGTTCAGGACGATCAGGGCCTGTTCCGCCGGTTCCCCCTCGGGCGCGCCGAGGACGTGCGGGAGCGCATCAACACCGCCTTGCCGTCGGCGGTGTGGTCGGGCCGACGCGGGCGGGCAGACCTGGGCGCCTCCCGCGTGCTGTTCCACCTCAAGGAGCGCGGTCTTGTGGACACGATGCGGATCTGGGTCGCGGGCCCCGACGCGGACGCCTGGATCAGCGCCCTGTGTGAGCCCACCGGCTGGTCCGCCTGGGAGCGCGCGTCCGAGGCGTTCGGATACCTGCACCCCACCTCGGAGGAGGCCGTGATGCAGGAGCTGGTAGCCCGCTACCCGGGCAACGTCATCGCGTTTCCGTCCCGCTGACGGGCAGCCCCCGGGCCAGCCGGAAGCCCATGAACGCGGACACGTTCCCCCGCGAGGTGCCCAACGCGCTGGCGCACCGGGCCGCGTCCGGCAGGTGGTTCCAGCTCGCCCCCTTCACCGGCCGCCGCGACGGATCCCCGCGCCAGTCCGGATCCCCGCAGAGCTCGCGGATCGATCCGCAGGCGTCCCGCATCCCGTAGACGGACACGTCGGTGGCGAAGGCGCCCACGGGCTCGGGCTGGGGCCGGCCGGGGCGGGAGTCGCGGATCTGCGCCAGGGTCGCGTCGAACCGGTTGCCCCAGGGCCAGATCCGCCCGTCCACCCCGCGCATCGCCTTCTCCAGCTGCAGGGCCGTGGGCACCCACACCGCCTCGCCGCGCCGAGCCGTTTCCCAGGCCGCGCACGCCATGGCGTCGTCCCAGCTGACCCCGAGGAGCGGCCACCGCGGATCCCACCGGTCGCCGTCGCTGTCCACCTCCGGCACCACCCAGCGGCCGTCCTTCAGCTCGAAGTAGCGACCGCCCTCGGCGTGC
>CALAGR010000314.1 GCA_937891735.1 uncultured Pseudomonadota bacterium
GAGCAGCCACTCCAGCACCACGGGCCGGTTGACGATGCCCAGGACCCCCGCCGCCTCCAGCGCGATGTCCCCCAGACCGGTCAGCCGGGCCATCCACCGCTTGCGCGGATCCCCCGACGCGACGGCCAGCAGATCCTCTTCGGTGGCCTCGCGGCCCGAGGTCCGGCCTGCCTGCTGCAGCAGCCCTCGCGCCCACTCCAGCAGACCGCGAGGCGTCTCGTTGACCCGCTCCTGCACCGCGCGCTTGGACAGGCGCGTCGGCGGAACAGCCCAACCCAGGGCCGTCTGCAGCGTCACCGCCACGTCCACGCCGAGCAGCGGGGGGATCTCCATCACGGGCCCGGCCCACGCGGGCGCGGTCATCGACCCGGCGATCGCCACGATCCGGGGACGGCCCCGGCCGCCGCCGTCGTCGGGCGGCAGCGTGGACAGGTACCGCAGCAGATCCAGGGAGTCAGGATCCACGTCGTCCGCGTCGTCGAGCAGCAGCGCCACCGGCGCGAACCGCGACAGCAGGGCCAGCAGCCGCTCCGCCGCCTGGTAGAAGAGCACCCGACGCGACGGCGCGTCCTGGGGGATCGACTCCACGTCGATGAACCCCGCCAGCTTCTCGGCCAGCGGCGGGCACAGCTCCAGCGCGGCCCACGCCGAGGCCCCCAGGGCCGCCTTCAGATCCGCCGCCTGCACCGTCGCCAGATACCAGGCCGACGGGTCGAAGAGCAGCCGCACCGCAGAGAAGCCCGCGGCGGCGTCGTATCCGCGGGCGGTCAGGACGAGGGCGCCCATCTCGAAGCGCAGCACGTCCCGCAGCTCGGCGAGCAGCCGCGTGCGTCCGGAGCCCGAGACCCCGCGATACCAGTACACGCCGGCCTTCGACTCCTCGCTCATGAACCGGGCCACGGCCATCGAGAGCAGCGCGTCCTGGCCGCGAAACGCCGGCGCGAACAGCTCCGCGACGTCGCTCAGCTCGAGGACGTCGTCGTTCTCCGCGAAGAACGTGCTCGTGGCCCCCGGCGCGTCCGGCGAGATCTCGGCCTGGGGCGTGATCGCCTCTTCATCCACCGAGGTGGGGAGGTTCCGGGTCACCCGCGCGTCCGGGCTGCGCCCCCCGAGCAGACGCCACGGCTTCTTCTTGCGGCCCGGCGCCGCCGAGCCGAAGGCGTTGTGCGCCGCCGTGGGCTCGGGGGTCGGCACCATCCCGCCGGGCATGAGCTGGCGCGCGCCACCGCCCGCCCGGGGCGGCACCCCCGCCGCTGCGATGACCTGCTCGGCCCGCTCCGCAGCCTCCAACGCGCCCACCACCGCCAGCGGCAGATCCCGCGGATCCACACACACCGACGACCTGCCCTGCAGCGCGCAGTTGGGCGCCAGGTGCATCAGCAGCTCCTGCCGCACCGCGCCCGCGTCCGGGAACCGGTCGCTCCGGTCCTTCTCCAGGAGCCGGTTGACGAGATCGCACAGCGACGCGGGCAGATTCGGGCAGAAGTCCACGAGCCGCGGCGCGGGCTCGGTCACGTGCGCCATGAGGAGGTCGAACAGCGACGGGGCCGTGAACGGTGGCTGGCCGGCGAAGATCTCGAACAGGATCACGCCCAGCGAGTACAGGTCCGAACGCCCGTCCAGGTCCAGGGACCGCGCCTGCTCCGGGCTCATGTAGCGCGCTGTGCCGACCGTCTCGCCCACCGCGGTGAGGGGCGCCACGGGATCGAGGGCCAGGGGCTTGGCGATGCCGAAGTCCACCAGCCGGGCCCGCCCCGCGAGATCGACGAGGATGTTCTCGGGCTTCAGATCCCGATGCAGGATCCGGTGGGCGTGCAGGTAGCTCAGCGCGTTGCAGACCTGGGCCGCCACCGCGATCACCGGGGGCACCCACGCGATGGGCAGGGCCCGGGACCCCTCGTCCCGCCGCGTCCGCCGCCCCGCCACGTGCCACAGATCCCCGCCGGGCACCCACTCCATGACGATGAACTCGCCCGCCTCGCACACGCCGTAGCGGTACACGGCGACGATCCCGGGGTGGCGCAGTCGAGCGACGGCGTTGAACTCGCGCCGGAAGCGACGGGTGGGGGAGGTGCTGCCGGGCTGGAGCCGGAGCAGCTTGACGGCCCGCAGCGCGCCCGCCTCGTCATCGACCGCGCGATAGACCGCGCCCATGCCTCCGACGCCCACGAGGACGAGGTCACTGAGCCCGGGGACGGTCGGAATCGGCGCCTCGAATGCCTGCTGAACGGTCACCCGGTGCGCTCCAGCCCTGGGCTCTTCCTCAAGAGCCACCTGGGGTTGGGGATCCTATCAGGCTCCTCCCCTGCGGGATCACGACGCGTCGCCTCCGAGCCGCGCAGGATCGATGCCGCGCTCCATCGCATGCTCCATCAGGTCCGACAACGCGCGCAGCCGCTTCTTGAGCAGCTTGTCGGACGTGGCGGCCATCGCCCGCTCCAGCGACCACTGCAGCTCCGGGTCCACCAGGAGCGACTGTCTCTGCAGGATCTCGGCGTCCTGCAGCGCCGCCGCGGCCTCCGCCGGGCGCTCGTCACGCACCGCGAGCTCCGCCCGCAGGATCGCCGCCGTGGCCCGAAGCTCGTGGGCCGCGTCGCCCCGGAACGCATCGGGCGAGGCGATGGAGTCCAGCGAGGCCCGCGCCGTGTCCGGATCGCCGGACGACAGCCCCATCGACGCCAGCGCGAGGTGCACCCGGGCGTTGGGCAGCCCGCGCCGCTCGCCCAGCACCAGCGCCGTGCGGTAGGCCTGACGCGCCGCCGAGTCGTTGCCCGCGCATCGCTCGACGTTGCCCCGAAAGCGCCACAGGTTCTGCAGATCCTGCCAGGACGCGCGGGTTCGCAGCAGGCTGCGCAGCTTGTCGAGCAGGAGCCGGCCCCGGTCCACGTCCGTGCGCGCCACCGCCAGGGGGATCCGCGCCGCCAGCACCGCCAGGGACAGCTGGCCGTCGCCCAGCGTGGACGCGATCTGCCAGCCCGCCTCGGCCACGTGCTCGGCCCGGGCGAACTCCCCTTCGAGCCGGTGCATCTCGGCGAGGCCCGTCAGCGCGTGGCACTCCCACCACGCAGATCCCACCGCCCGCGCGCCGGCGAGGCCACGCTCGAGGGCCTCCTTCGCCTCCCGCGGTCGCCCCGCCGCCCGCAGCGCCTCGGCGTGCGCGATGTCGCAGCGACAGCGCTCCACGGTGGGCTCCAGCGCCACCCACAGGGGCTGCAGCATGTCCAGGGACGCCGCCAGCTGCGAGGCCGTGCCGGCCGGCTCGCGGGTCTCATGGTCGAGGATCGCGCCCAACACCGACAGCTCCGCCTCCTCCTCGGGACGCAACAGATCCGAGCCCTTCGCGATCCGCGCCAGCGCCCGCTCGACGGCCCGCGCCGCGCTCTTGAGCTCCCAGCGCTCGCGCAGCAGCTTCGCCGCCGCGAGCTCGTCCCGCGCCGCCTGGGCGTTCTGGCCGCAGGCGTGTCGGTTGCGCGCGGCCTCCAGCAGGCGCTCCGCGGCCCCCGGACCGTGCGGGCCCGCCTCCAGCACCCCCGCCCAGGAGCGGTGGTAGGCCATCTTCGACTTCAGCTCCATCCGCCCGGCGATCCGCTCCGCCAGGGCGAGGTGCACCAGCCGCGGCCCCTCGTCGCGGACCTCCACGATGGCGGCCATCACCAGCGGGGCCAACGCCCCCTCCAGGCGACGCTTGTCGATGCCCACCCGCGACGCGGCCTCGACCAGATCGTCGTGGCGCGCCCGCTCGGTCACCAGCGACAGCAGATCGAGCACCACCCGAGCCGCCGCGGGATCCGGAGAGGCCTGCATCGCGTCCCGCGCGCGAGACTCCAGGATCGCGTCGAGCTTGAGGTGGCCTGCCGTAGATGGCGTGTTCCCCTTCAGGGTGAAGCCCGCGGGGCTCCACTTGAGGCGATCCGTCTCGTGCAGGTGCCGCGCGATCTGCTGTGCGGCCCGCGGATCGCCCCGCCCCCAGCGCGCGATCTCCAGCCCCAGGTCCGCCGACAGCCCCGCCGTGAACCCCAGCACCGAGGCGACCGCGTCGTCTTCCAGGGGCTCCATCTCCAGGATGAGGGTGCGCGGATCCGTCCGCAGCATCATCCACTCCGGGGGCCAGTCGTCGGAGCCGGTCTCGGCGTCGTTGCGCGCGGTGGCCAGCACCGTCACAGGCAGCGGACCGGTGGCCTCGAAGAGGTGGCGGAGCAGGGTGGAGAGCGCCTTGTCCCGGGCGCGGCCGATGTCCTCGAGCCAGATGAGCAGCGGGCGCCGCCGGGCCAGGACCCGGAACAGCTCGACCGCCGTGGCGGCTTCCTCCTGCTCGGGTCGGCGGCTGTGCTGGGACGGAGTCAGCAGCGAAAGCAGGCGCGGCACCAGGTCCGCATCCGCGGGATAGCCGGCCTCCGCGAGCACCCGCCGCACGCGGTTCTCCCGATCCGCCTCGGGCAGCGTCGCGACCCGCAAGACCCGCAGGAGCAGACGCCGCAGGGCCCCCACTCCGGAGCCATCCGCCCGGAACCGGACGTGGTGCGAGCGCGCCACCCCGAGCTGCTCCGCCACCGCCGCCAGCTCGCTCGCGAAGCGCGTCTTGCCGCGACCCTGCGGCCCCTCCACGAGCAGCAGCGCGGGCTGGTTCTGCGCGTTGGCGTGGGCGAGGTGGCTCCAAGCGAGCCGCCAGGCTTCCTCTCGGCCCTGGAGCGGGGACTCCCGCATGGACAGCAGCGCGTAGGACGCGGCGGGGATCGGCGGGGAGTCGCTGCCCTGCTCCAGGGCCTTGTAGCCCTCCTCCCAGGCCGCCGGATCCGGCCGGTCCATCTGCCAGGAGGGCGGCAGGCTCACCGCCTGCTCGTCCGCGGGGGCCAGCTCCAGCGTCACCGAGCCCCCCGCGGAGCGGATGGCGTCCGCCTCGGGACCGTAGGACCGCGCCCCGAATTCCTCCGCCTCGAACGCGTCGTCCGTGTCCGGGCCGACGTCGGGATCGGTGGGGTCGTGCAGATCGCCGTCGGTGTCGCGCTCATCGGCGGGGCGCACGGCGGACAGCAGCACGTCCGTGGCCTCGGGGCTGAAGTCCCGCAGGCCCGTGGTGAGATCGTCCACCGTGGGCATCGGCAGGCTGCGCCGGGCGTCCGCGGCCCAGCCGAACCGCTGCGCCGGGTCCGGGGCGAGCAGCCGCAGCAGGTAGCGCCGGAGGGGCACGCCGAGGTCGGCGAGCGCCTGGTTGGGCGGCGCGAAGTGGTTGTGCACCCGCAGGGTCCAGAGCAGCTCGGCGCTCTCCCCGGGGAAGGGGCAGGTGCCGATCAGCAGCTCGGTCAGGACCACCCCCAGGGAGTACAGGTCGGTCCAGGGACCGACGTCGCCGCGGCTGCCCAGGGCCTGCTCGGGCGCCATGTACGCCCGGGTGCCGGCGATGAACTCGTCCTTGTCGCCGACCCGGATCGCGTCCTCCTTGCGCTCCCGGCCGGTCCACGCGGCGATCCCGAAGTCGAGCAGGCTCACCCAGGGATCCCGCGGATCCCCCGACAGCAGGATGTTGGACGGCTTCAGATCCCGATGCACGACCCCGCGACCGTGCGCGTGGGAGAGCGCGGCCAGCACCTGCTCGGCGATGCGGCGGGTCCACATCCAGGGGCGCGGCTTGTCCACCCACAGGCTCAGCGGCTTGCCCGACACGTACTGGAACACCAGCGCGGGCAGCGGCCCGTCGGGTCCCGGCAGCGACGTGCGGTCGAGGAGCGACACGATGTGGGGGTGCGACAGGCGGGCCACGGTGTGGGCCTCGGCCGCCAGCCAGTGCTCCGCCTTCGCGTCGGCCAGGGCCTTTCGCGGAAACTTGATGGCGACGTCGCGCTCCAGTCGCTGGTCCGCGGCGTGCCATACCTCGCCCATCCCGCCCTTGCCAACGAAGCGGAGGAGCTTGTAGCGCCCGTCGATCGAACGGACACCCTGACGGTCGAGCACATCCGGCACGCTGCTATTCTGCCAGCCGCATGCCCGAGTCGCGCAGCAGCGGTGCCGCAACCGCCAGAGTCCGCCGCGGTGATCTTCAAGTCGATACCGGGGCATTGGTCCGGGCAACGGCCACGGTGGTGGACGGTCCGGACCTGGGATTGGCCTTCCCCCTGGGCGCCCGCACCGTCACCATCGGCAAGGCGCGGGACTGCGACGTCGTCCTGACGGACCGCGCCGTGAGCAAGCGCCACCTCGAGCTGACGCTGGAGGGCCACTCGGTCCGCGTGCGCGATCTGCAGAGCACCAACGGCACCTACATCGGCAAGACGAAGGTGATCGAATCCCTGGTGCCGGCGGGCTCCGTGGTGCTGGTGGGCCGCACCCGGATCCATCTGCGGGCCGACGACACCTCGGAGATGTTGACCCCCTCCGAGGCCGATCACTTCGGCGAGCTGTGGGGCACCTCGGTGGCCATGCGGCAGGTGTTCGCGATCCTGGAGCGGACCTCACCGCGCGACGTGAACATCTTCCTGGACGGCGAGACGGGCACCGGCAAGGAGCTGGCGGCCCGGGCGATCCACGCCAACTCGGGGCGCTCCCGGGGCCCGCTGGTGGTGCTCGACTGCTCCGCCGTGGCGCCCGAGCTCGTGGAATCGCAGCTCTTCGGCCACCGCCGCGGCGCGTTCACGGGGGCCATGCAGGACCGGCCCGGCGTCTTCGAGACCGCCAAGGGCGGCACCCTGTTCCTGGACGAGCTCGACTCGCTGCCCCGGGACCTGCAGCCGAAGCTGCTCCGGGTGATCGAGTCGCGCACCGTCACCCGGCTGGGGGAGTTCGAGCCCCGGTCCATCGACGTGCGCCTGGTGGCCGCGAGCGGCAAGTCCCCGGAGGAGGCGGTGGCTCGCAACGGGCTGCGACGCGACCTGTACTTCCGCCTCGCCGTGGTGCGGGTGACGCTGCCGTCGCTGCGGGATCGCCTGGACGACATCCCGCTGCTCACCGAGAAGCTCCTCGAGATCATCGGGCAGAACGCGGTGAAGGTCGCCGAGGGCACGGCGCTGGAGAAGCTGCGGCTGCACCCCTGGATGGGGAACGTGCGCGAGCTGCGCAACGTGCTGGAGCGCGGCCTGCTGCTCGCGGCTCCGGGCGCCACGTCGCTGGACGAGCTGCCCCTCCGGCTCGCCCCGATGATGGGGGACGAGCCCGTCAGCAAGCGGCCCGGCATGCTGCCGCCGGTGGACTTCTCGCTCCCCTACAAGGAGGCGAAGGACGCGGCGGTGTCGTCGTTCGAGCTGGAGTACCTGCGGGCCGCGCTGGCGCGCAACGGCGCGAACCTGAGCCGCACCGCCCGAGACGTGGGGCTCACCCGCCACCACCTGCGCAAGCTGCTCCGACTGCACAAGCTGATCGCCGGCTCCTGAGGCGACACCTTGCTCGCGACGCCAGGATTCAGCGCAGAGCGGGCGCTCGACCGGCTCGGGCTCTTCCTGCTCTCCCTCGCGGTGCTCTTCCAGGGCGTGTTCTGCTGGACCGAGATCGGCCTCGGCGCGTTCTCGGTGCACGACGGCACCTTCCATCACGCCCTGGCCCTGCGCCTGATCGAGGCGGTACGCGCCGGTGAGAACCCGCTGGACTGCTGGGTCTCGTTCTCCTCCATGGGGTACCCGGTCTGGCGCTCGTACCAGCCCCTCGTGCACTGGGCCACCGCCACCGCCATCGCCCTGGGCGCGCCCTTCGCGAGCAGCGGCGCGGTCTTCGGGTTCCTCACCTGGCTGATGCTGTGCCTGCATCCGCCCGCGTACTTCGTCGCCTCCCGCATGCTCGGAGTGGGCCGATTCGGAGCCGGGGTCGCCGCGCTCGTGTGCCTCGCGCCCGTCGCCCTGGGCAACCTGAACGCGTTCGGAGTGGGCTACGGATCCTATGTCTGGAGCGGCTCCGGGCTGAGCACGCAGCTGTGGGCGGTCCCGCTGCTCGTGCTCGCCATCGCCGCGACGCCGGGGGCGCTGGTGCAGGGTCGGGGGCGCACCCGCGCGGCGCTGCTCATCGGCCTGACGGCGCTGTGCCACCTCATCTTCGGGTTCGCGGCGGCGCTCTCCGCCGTCGCCCTGACGTTCCTGTTGCCCCCCCGAGAGGAGCCGGACGCCGGACCCCGTCGGCTCGCGCGCTTGCTCGCGGTGGGCGCGGGCACGCTGTCGCTGTGCGCGTTCGTCGTGGTGCCGGCCCTGCTCGACGGACCCTTCGTGAACCACAGCACCTGGGAGCCGGCCTGGAAGTGGACCTCGCACGGGGGGCCGACGCTGGTCCGCGCCCTGCTGGACGGCGACCTGCTCGACGCCGGGCGCTGGCCGATCCTGTCCGTCCTGCTCGGGGCGAGCGCCCTGGCGGCCTGCTCTCGTTGGCGCGAGGGACCCGCGCGGGCCCTGCTCGGCCTCACCGCGCTGTGGCTGCTGCTCGCGTTCGGGCGACAGACCTGGGGGGCGCTCCTTCCCCACGCCCTGTTCAACGAGCACATCCACATGCATCGCTTCGTGGCGGTGTTCCAGGCGTGCGCGGTGCTCCTCATCGGGGTCGGCGTGGACATCGGCGGGCGCTGGATCGCAGACCGGCCCCGGTGGGCGATGGCGGCCGCGACGGCCCTCGTGATAGGCCTCACGCCGGTCCTTCGGGAGCGCGCCGACGCGTTGCGGGCCACCGCGGCCCTGGGGGCCGAGCATCGGCTCGCCGTGCAAGGGGAGCAGGCCGAGCTGACAGCCATCTTCGACCTGCTGGACGCGGAGCTGGAGCGCGCTCCGGGCCGGACCTTCGCGGGCCTCGCCGGTCGCTGGGGCGCCGACTTCCACGTAGGGAGCGCGCCCGCGTTCCACGCCGTGGGCCTGCGGGGCCTCGACGCCACCTCGCACCTGTGGCACTCGATGTCGCTGCCCTCGGACGCGCTGCTGGCCATGGACGACACCTCCATCGACCACCTGCGCCGGTTCGGGGTCCGGTACGTGCTGAGCGACATGGACCGGACACCGGCTCCCGGGCTGACCGACGTGGGGCGGGCGGGGCGGTTCAGGCTGTGGAGCGTTCCCGAGGGCGGCTATTTCGGGATCCAGTCGGCCGCCTGGGCGTGTGAGCCGGACTCGGACCCGGTCGCGCGGCTCGCGTGCGCGCGGCGCTGGCTGGCGGAGCCGGCCCCCGAGTCAGTGGGACAGGTGCTCTCCGAGCGCCGGCAGGGCGCGGAGCACGGCGCCCTGGTCGAGCTGCAGGCGGACGGGGTGCTCGTCTTTCGGAGCAGCTACCACCCGGCCTGGACCGCGTCCGTCGATGGGGTGCCGTCGGAGATCCGTTCGGTGGTGCCCGGGTTCATGGCCCTCGATCTCCCCGCTGGACGGCACGACGTCCGGCTGCGGTATCGACCCGGGCCGCTCAAGCCGTTGCTCCTCGCGCTCGGGCTGCTGGGCTTCCTGGGCCTGCGCAGGGCGGAGCGGTGGGAGGCCCTGGACCGGTTCGACCGGCGGCTGGGCCGGCGACTCAACGCGCCTTGGATGCTGATCCGGACGTGGCTGTCGCTGCCGGATGTCCGCCCGCTGCTGACCGTGGGCGCGATCACCGTGCTGGCCACCGCGCCGTTCTTTCGGGGGGACCTGGTCCTCGGGCACGACGCCACGGAGTACCCCACGCGGCTCGCAGAGCTGCACCAGAGCTGGCAGCACGGCGTCCTGCTGCCGGTGTGGGCACCGGACCTGGGCGCGGGCTTCGGGCAGCCGTTCTTTGGCTTCGCGGCCCCCGTGGCCCTGATGATCGCGGAGCTGGTACACGTCGCGGGCTTCGGACTGGGGGCGTCCCTCAATGGGGCGGTGATCCTGCTGGCGCTTCTCGGCGCGTTCGGCAGCTACGGCCTGGGGCGGCGCGTCAGCGGGCCGGCGGGCGGGATCGTCGCCGCCGCAGCGTTCGTCTTCAGCGGGTACTTCCAGCTGGAGCTGTACGTGCGGGGCGCGGCCATGGAGTTCTCGGGCCTGGCGCTGCTGCCGCTGGCCCTGGTGCTCCTGCTGCGCTGCCTGGAGCGACCGGGGGCGGGCCGGTTCGCGGCGGCATCGGCGGGGATCGCCGCGGTGGCGCTGTCCCACAACGCGGTGCTGTTGATGGCGGCGCCCGCGTTGGCCCTGTTCGTGGTGCTGATCGCCTCGGCGAGGAGGGATCTGCGCACGCTGGGACGGGGCGCCGCGGCCGGCGTCGGCGGGCTCGCCCTGTCGGCCTGGTTCTGGCTGCCCACCCTGGCTGAGAAGCGCTTCACGCACGTGCACCGGCTGCTCGAAGGGCACACCCGCTGGGAGGGCAACTTCGTGGACGCCCGGCAGCTGTGGGCATCGGAGTGGGGCTACGGCGTATCGGGCCCGGGGCCAGACGACGGGATGTCGTTCGCCATCGGCGCTCCCCTCCTGGTGCTCGCGATGATCGGTCTGGTCGCGGCCGTGTCGCGGCGCCGGGCAGATCCGGTCCCCCGCGCGATGGTCGCGGCCGCGGTGGCGGTCACGGCGCTGGCGGTGTGCATGACCCACTGGGTCTCGGAGCCGGCCTGGGCGGCGCTCGAGCTGCTGCAGTACCTGCAGTTCCCCTGGCGGTTCCTGACCCTGGTGAGCGTGTTCCTGCCTCTCGCGGCGGCCGCCACGGTGCCGCTGTGGGCGACGCTGGACCGGCGCCTGCCCACCTCGGGGCTGCGTTGGAGCGTCCTGGGGCCGGCCTTGACGGTGGCGACGCTGACGATGGCCGGCGTGCTGCACCTCGCTCCGTCGAACCACAGCGCGCTCGACGACGACGAGTTCGCGCCGGCGGCCATCGCCCGGGCCGGCAAGACGACGACGACGTTCCGGGAGTTCGAGCCGATCTGGGTCGACGCGGAGCCCCGGTACCAGTCCGACCGCCTCGAGGTCGTGTCGGGCGTGGCGGAGCTGCGCACGGTGCACCGAACACCCACCCGGCAGCGGTTTGAGGTGGACGCCGACGGGCCTGCGCGGCTCCAGCTCGCCACGTTCTGGTTCCCGGGCTGGCAGGTCCAGGTGAACGGGTTGACCGCAGAGCTCACCTGGGTGGACTCCGGCGGGCTGCCCCGGTTCGACGTGCCAGCGGGGCACAGCGTCGTGGAGGCGCGCTTCAGGCTGACGCCGATTCGGAGAGTGAGCCGGCTGCTGTCACTCCTCGCGTTGCTGGCCATGGCAGGGTGGTTGGCGATGGAACGCCAGACGAAGGCTGAGGTGCCGGTCGATGACGGCCCGACTGGAGGGGGCACCGCGGAGCTGATCGTCGCGGGGCTGATCGCGGTGGCCGCCCTGCTCTTGATCTTCGTGTCGGACGAGCGCCTGACGCCCACCGCGGCTGACGGCGACACGGAGAGCGCAGACCAGCTCCGGCTGGCGACCGTGCAGGTGGAGCTGGGCCTCGTCGCCCTGAACAAGGGACGCGCGGCCGAAGCGGCGACCGCGTTCGCACAGGCGACGCTGCTGGCGCCGGACTCCCACGCCGCCTGGCTGGACCTCGGCATCGCTCACTCCCGCCTGGGCCAGCATCCGCTGGCGCTGAACGCCTATGTGCGGGCGCTCGAGCTGCTCCCCGAGAGCCTGGACGCGCGGCACAACCTCGGCGTGACGTGGCGGGAGCTCGGGGATCCGGCGCGGGCGCTCCAGTACCTCGAGCCCGTGCTAGGAAAGGACCCCCGACGGGCGGGGAGCTGGTACGAGCTCGGACTCGCCCACGAAGCGTTGGGACAGACGGCACCGGCCCTGGCGGCCTACAGCCGGGCGATGCAGGTGGATCCGGGGCACGAGGCGGCCCGCGGCAGGTACGAGGCCCTGCTCCCCGCCGTCGAGGAGCCCGGCTCGATCCCGGCGCCCGCCGCCGCGCCCTGATCAGCGGTTCGCTGGTCCGACGCCCCCCTGGAGCTGGAACGAAGGCGACTTCATGGGCGACGGCGCCTCCGCACCGGATCGCACCGCGAAGGCAAGCTCGACAGGCTCCCTGGTCCGGCGCCGGCCCAGACCGGTCACCCCCGCCCCCACCAGCAGGGTCGCGTCCACGCCGGGACGCAGGGCCACGAGGGGCTGCACCCGGAGGCCCTGTCCGTCCCCCGCGACGCTCACCCGGATGGGGATGCGCTCATCGCCCTGCATGAGCACCACCGGAGCAGCGGACGCGGCTTCCGGCGCGACGGCGTGGTCGAACTGCACCTCGATGCTCACCTCGCGCGGCGGGAGCAGGGTGCCGACCGGCGGCGACGAGCCCACGAAGTCGAGCCCCCCGCACCCCATGAGGAGCAGCGCCAGCAGGAGCAGGGATCGGGGACGTGTGCGGGCAATGGGGACCCGGGGTCGGTGGGCAGACATCGCCGAATCGTAGACCAACGCCCAGGCCGGCCCTTGTCCCACCTCCGGGGAAGGGGAATGATCGGCGGATGTCCTGGCTGCAGCACCACGCACGTCTAGGGTGGCACCTCGTCGCACCCCTCGCGCTCGCGCTCCTCCTGGGCGGCTGCCCCGGGACCAAGGACGACGACGACTCGACGCCCGTGGACGACGACGACACCACCGGCGACGACGACGACACCACCGCCGGTGACGACGACGACACCACCGGCGACGACGACGACAGCGCGGCGCCGACCGATCTGCAGGGGATCGTCGGCGGCGGCGGCACCTCACAGAGCGCCAACTGGTCGCTCACGGGCGCTGTCGGGCCGGCGGGCGAGACCACATCCAGCTCCAGCTTCCAGCTGACCGGGGGACCCTAGATGCGACCAACGCTCCGGCTGACCTGGCTGACGCTCCTCTTCGCCTGCTCGGTGCTGCTCAGCCCGTCGCTCGCGGGCGCCGATGTCACGCCGCTGATCGGCTACCACGGGCACCTCGGCTCCAGCGACGGCCAGCCCTTCGAGGGCGACGTCGACGTGCAGATCAAGGTCTTCGATGCGCTCGTAGACGGCGCTGCGCTGTGGGAGCAGGACGCGGGCACGGTGAGCGTGACGGCCGGGATCCTGCAGCTGAACTTCGGCGACGCCGATCTCACCGAGGTGCTCACCACCAACCCCGACGCGTGGCTCGAGTTCACCCTGGACGGCGAAGCCCTCGCGCCCCGCCAGAAGCTGACCAGCGTGCCGTTTGCGCTCCAGGCGGCGGACGTGTGGGACTGCGACATCCACCCCCGGTCGGTGTCGATCGCCGGGGTTGGCGAGGTCATCAACTCCTCTGGTGAGTGGGTCGGCGTGGGAGGCATCGGCACCACCGGGCCCGCCGGCGAGACCGGGCCCAACGGGGCGACGGGCGCCGATGGGCTGGACGGCATCGATGGACTGGACGGCGTCGATGGGCTCGATGGGGTGGCGGGTCCGACGGGCGCGTCCGGCGCGGATGGAGCCGACGGCGCGACCGGCGCGGTTGGCCCCACCGGCGCGACGGGCAACGCCGGCCTGGCGGGCATCGACGGAGCCACGGGGGCCACGGGGGCTGCTGGCAGTGAC
>CALAGR010000315.1 GCA_937891735.1 uncultured Pseudomonadota bacterium
GCGTCCGCGGTCCCCGTGGAGCTGGCCGCGCGCACCGTGCGGTGGGATCCGTCCCGCCCCGCTTCGTCGCCCGGCGTCGGCCTCACGTCGCTGGCGGCCATCGAGGCGGAGGCGGAGCGCACCCTGGCGGGGTGGCGAACGAGCGTCGAGGCGCTGCCTCCGGCCACCTTGGAGCCGTCGCTGCGGGGCGTCGTGATGGGCTGGGTGCGCACCACCCTGTACGAGGAGCTGGGCCGGACCCGCCTGGACTCCGCGCCGCAGATCGCGCTGGTCCTGCTGGAGGAGGCGGCCGGGGGCGTGGCGCGTCCTCGACCGGGACCCGGCCTCGATCCGGTCCTCCTGGCCAGGGTGGCTGTCGCCCGATGGAGGGCTGGTGAGTACAACAGGGCCGTGGAGCTGCTCACCGACATCGCGAGCCAGCCGGGCTGGGAGGTCGCCCAGCTCTGCGCCGAGATGGTCGCCAGGGTCGCCGTGATACCCTCCGCAACCGACCCGAGGGTACGTCGATGAGTCGTTGGAGCCGCCAATCTGCCCGCGTGGCGCTGGCCCTGGGGGGGCTCGCGGTGCTGCTCCCGCTCGGGCGCGGCGGGCATCAGGTTCAGGCCGAGGATGCCCCCCAGGAGCTGGTGGTCCTCGAAGAGGACGAGCCCCAGACCACCTACCCCTTCAACGCCCGCACGATGGCCGAGCAGCGCCTCTCCGAGCTGCTGTTTGATCGGATGTTCATCCACGGCACGGGCGGGGACATCGAGTCCAACATCGTCGAGCCTGGCTGGATCGCGCGGCCACCCAACCTGACGTTCACGCTCAAGGACGACCTGAAGTTCTCCGACGGCACCACGGCCTCCTTCGGGGACCTCGCCTTCACCGTCAACGACGTCTACCGCCGCAGCGACGTCGGGCACGGGCTCGCCACCTGGTACGCCCGGGTCTTCGGCGACGCCCAGCAGATCACCCCCACCACCGGATCGGTGCGTTTCCTCGTGCAGATGCCCGAGACCGGCGCCGAGCGGTATCTGCTGACCACGGCGCTGCTCTCCCAGAACGCCCTGACGGCCAACGGCCGCGTCGATCTGGAGGCCACCCGCCGCACCCCGGTGGGCACGGGGCCGTTCCACGCCGCCACGTCCATCGAGAACTTCGACGACATCCGCCTGCAGCGAAACCCCCACCGTCCGCTCCCCAAGGCCCTCGAGGGCAAGGATGATCGGGAGCCCGTGCGCGCCATGCGGCTTCTGTACGACCAGGACGCGGCGCGGCAGAACGAGCTCATGGAGGGCAGCCGCGCGGACCTGTGGGTCACGCCGCCGCCTGCAGTCCTGCCCACCTACCGCAACCAGAAGGAGCGGTACGCGGTGCGCGGCTACGACCTGAACCAGTGGTGGTACGCGGCGCTGAACCACGAGCACCCCTGGCTCGGCAAGCCCGAGGTGCGCCAGGCCCTGGACCTCGTGATCCAGCGGGAGCAGCTGGTCGCCAAGTTCGGGGTGGACAGCGCACGCCCCACCAGCGGCCCCTTCCTGCCCGGGTCTGCGTGGACCCCCACCGACCAGGTTCCGACTCCCTTCGACCGGGACGCGGCGGCTACCCACCTGCTGGCCGCGGGCTTGACCAGGACCGCCTCCGGCTGGCGCGCCGGCGCCGAGGCCGTGGAGATCCGGCTCGGGGTGCAGGCCGACCTGCTCGATGACTTCAACGACGTGGTGTACGGCGTGATCGCGGGCTGGGAGGACCTGGGCTTCAAGGTGCGCGTGCGGGGGATCCGGGCCCCGGACTGGACCGCGAAGATCGAAGCCGGACGGGCCGGCGAGGAGTTCGACGCGATCCTCGGACGCTGGAACCTGGACCGGGAGGAGGCCGCCCTGGAGCTGTTCCGGGCGCGGGAGGGCACCGGCCCGAGCACCAACCTGTTCGGATGGACCGATCCCGAGATCGAGCAGATCCTCAAGGACTTCTACGGCGAGAAGAGCGGTCCGGTGCGCGAGGCGTTGATGCAGAAGCTGCACCGCACCGTCAGCGAGAAGCGCCCGTACCTGTTCCTGTGGACGGTGCAGATCCAGTCGGTGATCCGCCGGGATCGGGTGGTCGGCTTCCGGCCGGCGCCCTTCTACTACTTCACGAACATCGACCGAGCGGCCTGGCTCAAGGCCCCGGAACAGTGACGTGGACGGCCCACGCGCCTGGATGGCGCGGGCCGCATGGCGCTCAGCGCTGCTCGCCGGCCTGATCGGGCTGCTCTTCTGCGGAGTCTGCGTCGCCCGTGACGGCATGTGTCTGCGGGCCTACACCTGGGAGCCCGGCGTCGGCTACCGCCCCGCGCCCGACCGCTGCGAGGAGCCTCCGGGCCTGATCGACGGCGCCGCGTTCTTCGCCACCGCCGCGGCGGGGGCGCTGGTGGGGCGCTCGGGGCGCAGCAGGGAGGACGCCGCTGTCTCGCTCGCGTCGCTCCTGTGGACCCGGGGGCGGCGGAGCCTGGCCGTCCTGGGGATCGCCGTGCTGCTCCTGGGGGCCCTGTCGGCCACCGCCCATCGGGTGCCCCTGCCCGGCGGCCTGCCCCTGCCCATCGCGGGCTTCGCGGTGTTCGCGGCGGTGCTGCGGCTCACGCCTCCGGGCTCGCCCCTGGACTACGACCGCGCCGGTGTCCTGTGGGCGGGGCTCACCCTGGCCCTGGCCGACGGCGTGGGGCGTCTGCTGTTCGATGGACTGCGGGCGGCGCGGGAGCGGGAGCGGGCGCGGCCCTGGGCCGAACACCAGGAGCTGTGGGGGGTGGATCCGGCTCCCGCGGTGGCGGAGGTCACCGCCGCGGAGCGGGCGGCGCAGATCCGCGGCGCGCTGGTGGCGCTGCTGGGCGGGCTGATCGTGGTGGAGGCGATCTTCGGGGTCAACGGCCTGGGCGAGACCCTCAAGGACCTCGTCGTGGACCGGCAGGGGGTCGATCCGCTGCTGCTCGCGGGGGTGCTGGGCTGCTTCGCCTTCGCGGTGCTGGTGATCGATCTCGTGCCGCTCGAGGGCGTGATCGCGGGGCGGGCCAGATGAAGCGTCTGCTGCAGCTCGGGGGGCCCATCACCCTGACCGCGCTGGCCGCCGTGTCCTGGGCGGGGCGCCGGGCGGTGCCGGAGCACGACGGCGCCCGCTGGCCCAGCCTCGCCCATCCCCTCGGCATCGACGTGCTGGGCCGCGACTTCCTCGGGGTGCTGGCCCAGGGCGCGGCGGACTTCGTGGGCCCCGGGCTGCTCGCGGTGGTGGTGCTGCTGGCGGCCGTCGCGTCCCGGTCCTGGTTCGCCACCGCCCGACCCGTGCTCGACGAGGTGCCCCGCCCGCGCGGGCCCGGCTGGTTCCTGCTCTCGGCGCCTCCCCGCCTGCTGGTCGTGATGCTGGCGATGCTGCTCCTGGACGAGCCGTCGCCCCTCGCCGCGGCGGCGGTGGTGACCGCGCTGTACCTGCCCGTGGCCCTGAACGAGATCGGCGCGCGGCTGCGGATCCTGCAGCAGGAGCAGGTGCTGGCGGGGCTGGTGGGCCACGGCCTTTCGGCCCCCCGGATCGTGACCCGCCATCTGCTGGGGGGGCACCTCGCGGAGCCGGTCCAGCGCCACGGAGCGATGCTGTTCGTGCAGGTGGCGTTCACCCAGATCGCCCTCGCGTGGGTCTTCGGAGCCGCCGCCATCACGCCGGGGATCGGCGTGTCCTGGGGCATGGAGCTCAAGCGGTACGCGGCCTGGGTGTCCACCGCGCGGTCCGGCGCCTGCCTGCCGGACGTCACCTGTGGGTCATCGGTCGCCTCCATGCACTCGTTGCTGCTCCTGGCGGCGTGCCTCGTGCTGCTCGGCGGCACCCTGCGGGGGCAGGAGCGATGAGCCTGCGCCTGCGCTTTCTCGGCGTGCACACGGTGCTCCCGGACCGGCCCCAACGGCCGCCGGTGGACCTCGAGCTGGGCGCGGGCCACCGGGTGGCGCTGATCGGCGGCTCTGGGGAGGGCAAGTCGCTGCTGTGCAAGCTCTGCCTGGGCATGGAGCCGGCGCCCCCCCTCGCTCATGGGGGCCGGATCGAGCTCGACGGGCAGATCGTGCAGCCGGCGGCGCTGGCCGGTCTGCGAGCGAGCCGGATCACCTGGCTGCCCCAGGGCGGGCGTGAGAGCCTGGTGCCGGGCTGGTCCCTGCACCGGCACCTGGAGCGGCTGGCCCCGGGTCCGCGCCGGGCGGAGGTCCTGGAGGCCATGCGCACCCTGGATCTGGAGCCAGCCGAGGTCCTGCCCCTGCACGCGCTCCAGCTCAGCGAGGGGATGATCCGGCGGTTCCTGCTGGCCCTCGCCCTGAGCGGGGCGCCGGATCTCGTGGTGCTCGACGAGCCCACCTCGGGGCTGGACGCGGAGTCGCGGGCCCGGGTCGTGCAGATGGTGGACGCGGCGCTGCAGGACCGGGAGGTCGGGCTGCTGTTCGCCACCCACGACCTCGACCTCGCCCGGGCCCTGGCCGACACGTTCGTGCTGGTGCGGGACGGAGCGCCCGTGGCGAGCACCCGCAGCCTGGAGACGGACGGTCCCCTGGGGCACCTCGTGCGGGCCGCGGCGACCCTGGGGGCTGCGCCGTGACCGCCGTGCTCACGGGAACCGGGCTGGGCTTCCAGACGGGGCACGCCGAGAGGCGCGCGGTGCTGCAGGACGTGTCGATCACCGTCCAGGAGGGCGAGATGATCGCCCTGGAGGGAGCGTCGGGGATCGGCAAGACGGTCCTCGGCACGCTGCTGCTGCGCCTGCGTCGGGCGAACACTGCCGCCCGGGTGACCTGGAGCGGCGTGGACGTCACGGCGCTGTCGGCCCGGGCCCTGCGGCCCCTGCGCGTGCGGCACCAGGCGTTGCTGCAGCACACCGGGGCCAGCCTGCCGCCCTACATGACGGTGGGGCAGGCCCTGCTGGAGACGGCTCGCCACGTCGCGCGGGCGCCGGATCCCGCGTTGGCCGCGCAGCAGACCGCGGCCTCGCTGGGGATCGACGGGCTCCTGCACCGGAATCCCCGGCATCTGTCGGGGGGAGAGCAGCGCCGCGCGGGGCTCGCCCGCCTGCTCCTGGCCGACCCGGTGTTTGCGTTCATCGATGAACCAGACGCCGGATTGGACGCCGAAGCGCGGCTGGTGGCGCTTCGGTTGCTCCGCAGCAGGTGCGACCTGGGTATGGGTTGCCTGCTCGTCACGCATAATCAGGATCTGGCCCGACGGTTCGCAGACCGCCGGCTGCTCCTGGAGGGGGGAACGCTTCGTGCGCTTTGATGGCCTGCTCCTCGTTGTCCTGCTCATCCTGGCCGGTTGCCCCAGGTCGAGCACGACGTCCTCCGGCTCCGCAGACTGCGGACGCAGCGTGCACGGCGACGTGGCGACGGCCCGGGCCCGCCTGGACAAGGGCCGGGTGGAAGAGGCGCTGCTGTACGTGGACGGGCTCGTGCTGTGCGACGAGGCGCTGCAGTCCGCCCCCTTCCTTCAGCTCGCGCTCGACGTGTACGAAGAGGCAGGACGCCTCAACGAGGCCTGGAGCGTCGGCCAGGTCGCCCTGCAGCAGGTGGTGGAGGAGGGGGCCGCCCGCAGCCGGCTCCAGGAGCGGATCGCGTCCTTCGCGGCCACCTACGGCCTGATCACGTCGCCACGGGACGGCCGCGGGGGCATGCGGATCGAGCACCAGGGGCCGGTCCTGGACCGGGCCACCGAAGGTCAGCTCAAGGCGGTGCGCAGCGGCCGCGGGGTGATCCTGGAGGAGGGACTTCGGGGCTACTGGGTCTTCCCCGGGACCTACCTCATCGAGGAGAGGGAAGCGGTGATCAACCCCGGTCAACGCTTCGAGGATCCGCGACCATGAGCCGCGCGCTGATCGCTGCGCTCGCGTGCCTCCTGCTCCCCGAAGCGGCGGAGGCCGCGACGATGGCCGTGGAGCTGGTCCCCGAAGCCCCGGAGCTCGCGGGCCTGCAGGTGCAGCGACCGGTGTGGGCGCCCGGCGCGGTCCCGCGGCTCGTGCACGAGTCCACCGACCGAAGCCGCCGGAGCGCGCTGCGGGTGATCACGTTCGGCGCCGATCCGGTGCTGATCCCCGCCAGCCGGTCCTCGCGGCTGGCCGCCATGGGCGCCGGCGCGGAGCGCGCGGACGGAGCAGCGACGTGGTGGGACGCGGAGGGGTTCTTCTTCGTGCGCAGCGCCGGTGGATCGGTGACGGCCCACTACTGGGACGGCATCCTGCGCGACCTCGAGGCTCCGGGGGGGCGACCCACCGAGATCGCCCGGGACCCCGCAGGTGGCCTGCTCGTCTCCATGGAGGACGACCAGGGGCTGGACCTCTTTCGCTTCCCGGGCACGGATCTGGCCGCGTCGCCCCGGCGGCTGACCACGACCCGGGGTCAGGTGGAGCACGCCATCACCCCGCTCCCGGACGGACGGGTCGCGTTCCTGGTCGCTTCCCAGGAAGGCACGCAGCTCATGCTCCTGGGCAAGACGGGCGCCACCGCCGCCGCCGTGGCCATCCAGGACGAGCTGCTCTCCCTGACCGCGCTGCCCGACGGGCGCCTGCTGGCGTGGGCTCGCCGCGCGGAGGGCGACCGGTACGTGCTGCTGCTCATCGATCTGGCGGGTCCGGTGGCGGTGCTGGCCTCGGACGGGTTCTTGCCGCCGGGGGTCGCCCCGGTGCCGGCGGCCTCCGCGTCGGGCTGGATCTACTACGTGCGCGCGGATCCCGCCGCCGGAAACCCCATCGTGCGCCTGCGGGCCGACGGCGGCCCCGCCGAGCGCGTCGCCATGACCACCACCGGCCACCAGGAGGTGGCGGCCCACAGCTACCCGAGCACCTCGGGCCGGGCCGTGGACTGGCTCGCGGTGGTGGCGGTGGGCGATCCCGACGGCGATGACGTGACGAACCGGCTGTTCGTCGGACCCGTGTCCGACGCGGGAGAGGCCCCCTGATGTCGATCCACAGGACTGTCCCCGCGATGCTGGCCGCCCTGGTGCTCGCCGCGTGGCCCGCTCGCTCCTCTGCCCTCGATCCCGCCACCGAGGTGGCCATGGAGGCCGACACCGTCAACCAGGAGCACTGCGCGAACCTGTTCTCGGCGCGGGTGGACACGGCGGCGACCTCCACGGTGCGCGTCGCCGAGGTGTGGCAGCGGGTCAGCGAGGTCTACGAGCAGACCCAGGCGCCCTACCTGCTGTATTGGCGGGGTGCGCTGGCCCAGTGTCTGGGCCGGGACGAGCCCGCGGCCGCCGACCTGCAGGAGTTCGTCAACACCCAGGCGAAGTCGACCATGTTCGCGAGCCTGGTCCGAAACGCCGAGACGCGGCTCCGGCGCCTGGCCGGCGGCGCCGAGATCGGGCAGGGGCTCGCCGCCGCGTTCCTTCGACGGGGCGCCCCCCTGGAGGTCGGCGTGCGGTACCTGGGGGGCAGCGGCCTGACGGTGCTGTCCTGCACCGACTTCGGCGTGGCCGATGTGGGCCAGGTCATCGACTCGGGCTGCATCGGCGGCGTGAACCCCAAGTCCGCGGTGGGACCGGCAGCAGCGCCCCTGGGGCTCGATGTCTCCGTCGACGGGTACTTCGCACGCCCCATCGGCATGGGGGTGAGGGTGCTGTTCGACCAGGGCGTTCCGGTGAACCTGCCCGATGCCCGCTCCCCCGGACCCGTGCTGGAGCTCCGGGCGGGGCCGGCGCTGCGCATCCTCAACAGCGTCGCGTCCGGCGGGCGCGCAGGCTGGCTCCGGGCCACGGTCCGGTTCGCGGCGGCCTTCGGGCGGATCTCGCCCTGGGCCGGCCAGGCGAAGTACATCAACGATCTCGAGAACTTCCACGACGTCGGGACCTGGGCGCTGCGCCACGTGGGGCCGGCCGCGACCCTGGGTGGAGCCTTCGAGGTCGGCAAGGCCACGATCCTGGAGCTGGAGGGACGCTTCTCCTGGTACGTGCCCATGGGGGCCGCGGGCACACCCCGGAGCCGCGAGGGCGGACCCGTACAGATCCGCATCGACGGCGAACGCACCCCCGCCAACCCGGACGACGACGTCTACCGGACCGAGGAGATCCCGCCGGAGTACCAGCCGGACACGACGGGCAGCGGGCGCATGCACGCCGGCTTCCGGATCGGGCTCCTCGCGCCCCTGGGCAAGGGCGAGGCCGCCATCGGGCCGTTCTTCGACGCGGCCCTGCAGCAGACCAGCATCACCTTCCCCGACGACCCCGACGACGTGTGGTGCTCGATCGGCTACGGCGCCGGTGGCTTGTCGCTGTGCTCCGGGGACGGCGACATCCGCAAGGTCTACTCGACCCGGCGCGACGACATCCTGCTGCGTTTCGGCGTGGAGCTGCGCTTCGGTGCGGGCGCGGTTCGCTGATGAAGCACGTCGCCATCGCCGCCATCGCCCTCGTCCTGGGCCTGATCCTCGGAGGACTCGGCCCCCGGGCCGACATGCGCAAGCTCGAGAAGAAGTACGCCGCCATGGACGACGGGCCCTGCAAGTCCACGCTGGGCTCGGACCTCGCCACCCTCATGGGCGGCGGCTTCGCCAAGGACCTGCCGGATCGGCGCCCCGGCCGCAACGACCGCCCACCCCGGAACCCCCACGGTGATCGCGACCCCGCCGTCATCGCGGCCGAAGATCCCGAAGCCGTCGAGCTGCTGAACTCCATGGACGCCGAAAACGCCCGGGACGCCGAGGAGCTCAGCGAGGACCTCGCCGACGGCATCGACGCCGACCAGCTCAAGCTCGCCCGCACCGCCCTGGAGCTCCGTCGGGCGCAGGCTCGGGCCTCGCTCATCGAGGAAGCCGAGCCCGGCGAGACCCAGCTCGAGAACATCGACAACGCCGTGCAGGGCATGAACGACACCCTCCACGGCCTCGCCAGCGAGCTCACGGAGATGATCAACGCGGGCGAGACCCCGACCCGCCGCGACGCGATGGAGTTCGCCGCCGAGGCCCTCGACGCGATGCTGGTGGCCGAGGACTCCATGCGCGGGGCCCTGGACGCCGACCAGCTCGACCTGCTCGAGGACGGGGCCCTGGATCCCTTCTCCTACGTGGATCCGAGCCTCGTGGACGTGCTCGAGAAGCTCGGCCAGACCGAGGAGTAGATGGCCTCCACCCTGACCTCGATGCGCGACGCGGCGCAGGTCGCCCGCTTCCATGTGGTCAAGGCGGTGCGCACCCGCACGCTGATCTTCATGGTGTCCATCTATGTGATCGCCGCGGCGGGCATCGCCTGGATCTTCCGGGGCATCATCCACGAGCTCGAGAAGAACGCCGCGAACCTGCTGCACGTCCCCGTCACCGACACCCCCGGCGCGATGATCGACACCCTGCGCGAGCAGGGGGACCTGGCCAGCACGTTGGAGGCCCTCGTCCCGGAGCCAGAGCTCCTGCAGTGGGCGCTGGACCTGCCGATCCTGACCGTCAGCCACTTCTGGATGGCCCTGGGCACGCTGCCCTTCCTGGCCGCGGCGGCGGGGGCCGAGATCATCTCGCCCGCCATCAAGGACCGCTCCCTGCGCTTCGAGCTCGTGCGCACGGGGCGCCTGGAGCTCGTCATGGGCCGCTGGGGCGGTCAGGCGATCCTGATGATGTTCGCCACGCTCATGTCCATCGTCGGACCCTGGGTGATCGGGGTGTTCTTCATGGCGAACCAGCCCCCGGTCCTGCAGGGCACCACCCTGCTGCTCGTGACCCCGCGACTCATCGCCTGGAGCCTGCCCTTCCTGGGCCTCGGCGTCGCCTGCTCCCAGCTGACCGCGAACACGAACGCGGCCCGCACCCTCGCCCTGGGCGCGGTGGTGGGAACGTGGATCCTGTGGGGCACGCTCAAGGCGCCCTGGCTCACGGACCACGCGCCCATCGTGTCCGACATCCTGTCGCCCCTCGTGCCCCAGGCCTACATGACGGGGCTGTGGGGGCCGGGCAACGGCTGGCTCGTGAGCGCCACGGTCCTGACGGGGCTGGGGCTGGTGTTCATGCTCTCGGTGTTCCCGTTCTTCCGGCGGAGGAACCTGTGATGCCCCTGGACGCCGCCCTGAGGATCGACGGGCTCCACAAGCGCTACAGCCGCAAGGCCCCCCCGGCCCTGGACGGCCTGACGTGCCACTTCCCGCGGGGCGCCATCTGCGGCCTGGTGGGGCCCAACGGCGCCGGGAAGACCACGCTGTACTCGGTGATCTGCGGGTTCCTGCCTCCGGGCGCAGGCACCGTGGACATCCTCGGCACGGGCCCCTTCGACCCGTGGCGGCTGCGGGGCCGGATCGGCGTTCTGCCCCAGGACGCCGCGCTCGACGAGCGCCTCACTTGCCGCGAGTTCCTGCTGTACATGGGCGCCCTGCAGGGCCTGGACGACGCGCGGGCGAGGAACGCGGCGCAGAGGTCCATCGAGGAGGTGAACCTCGTGGAGCGCGCCGACGACCGGATCGCCTCGCTGTCCCACGGCATGGGCCGGCGCCTGTCCGCCGCGTCCGCGCTGCTGGGGGAGCCCGAGCTGGTCCTGCTCGATGAGCCGATGGCGGGCCTCGATCCGCTGCAAGCAGCGTCCCTGCGCGCCGCCCTGGTGCGCCAGCGGGGTCGGTCCACGGTCGTGGTGTCGTCCCACAACCTGGTCGAGCTGGAGCGGATCTGCGACTGGGTGGTGCTCCTGGAGAAGGGCCGCGTGGTCCGGCAGGGCACCGTCGCCGACGTGACCGGACGCGGCCTGCACGTGCGCTGGACGGTGGGCCCGGGCCTGATCGACGCCACGCTCCTGAGCCTCCGGCAGACCCTGGCGGATCATGACTTCCGGCTGGATCCGGCCACCGGAGCCGACGCCGACGGGGCGGTCCTGCAGCAGCGCACGCCCCCCGGGGACGACCTGGACGCGAGCGCGGTGGTGGTGGCGGGGATCCTGGCCGCCGCCGGCGTCGCGATCCGCGGATGCCAGCGGGGCCAGTCCCTGGAGGAGTCGTTCCTGGAGACCACCGAGGCCCCCGGGACCGACTGAGCGGCTACTGGCGCGACGAGCCGGTCATGGAGTTCTTGACCTTGCTCTTCACGCCCATGTCGATCTTCTGGCCGTTCATGTCCATCTTCATTCCGGCGTCGTTCTGCACGTCGATCACCGCCTGAACCGGCATGATCCGGCTCAAGTTCAGGCTCGTGGTGCCCGCGCCGGAGCCCGTGTAGCGAACCAGCTCGAAGCTGCCCTGGGCGCCCAGATCCACCGTCTGGACCGGCGCCGCCTGGACGATGTCCACCTTCAGGGAGAGGAGCGAACCGTCGAACGACACCAGCTGGTAGTTGGCGGTCTGGTCGATCTTCATGCCGTTGCTGGAGACCTGGGACACCACGGTCCACTCGGCGCCCACGCCGACCGGCTCCTCGGGGAGGGGCGCGACCATCTGGTCCATGGACTGGGTCATGCTGTCGAGCGTGTCCTGCATGTCCTTGCTGGCACCCTCGGGCAGCACGAAGTCGCCGTCCCGGGAGAAGCCGCGGGTGGTCATGGTGGCGTGGCCCTCCATGCCGAGCATCTCGTTGAGCTTGAGCTTCATCTGCTCGACGGCTGTGGGGGGCAGCGTGTCCGACGCGCCGACGTCCATCTTCGTGAACTTGAACGTGTAGGTGAACGTGCCGTCCTGGGCCACCTCGTTGACCTCGGTGTCCATCACCATGGTCATCGTCGGCAGGTCCTGGGCAGGCATGTCCTGGCCGCCCATCGCCATCTCCATGGACATGTCGATGGACATCACCATCGACTCCTTCGTCCCCTTGGTCGGGTTGAAGCGGAGGACCTGCTTCTTGCCCGCCCCCGCGTCCTTCAGGGTCACGACGGGATCGGCGGCCCGAGCGGGCTCGGGCGCGGAGGTCAGCCCGAAGGCGAGGAGGGCGGCGAGCGCCAGGGCTGGCGTGCGGAGGAGCAGGGTCATCGGGGTGTCCTTTCGAGCGCGGCGAGCGCGCGGCCCGACCTGTGAGGTACGACCGGGCCGGGCGATTATCGGGGCTGCACGCCGGATCGGAAAGTCCGCGCTATCCCTCGTCGCCCTGAATGTGCTCCTCCTCGACGTACAGACGGCCGACGAAGATGAACCCGACGGCGGCCACGAGCATCAGCGCGGTGAAGAACCAGTAGTAGTTGGCGCCCACCAGCGTGGAGTTGCCAGCCTCGTCCTTCGTCAGGTTGTTCACCAGGGCGGTGATGACGTTGCCGGCGGACACGCTGAGCAGGTACAGCGACATGATGAAGCTCTTCATCTGCTTGGGCGCCTGCGTGTAGCTGAACTCCAGGCAGGTGATGGACACCATGACCTCGGCGGCGGTCAGCACGACGTACGCCAGGACCTGCCACAGGATGCTCGGGGTCATGCCGTCGGTGATCCACTGCTCGTACACACCGGACAGCCCGAACGCGAGCACGGTCAGGAAGAACCCGATCATGACCTTGCGCAGCGGACTCAGGGTCCACACCTTGTTCGCCGACGGGTAGATGACGTAGGTGAACAGCGGGATGAAGAGGAGGATCAGCAGCGGGTTCAGGGCCTGGATCTGCGACGGCAGCACCTCGATCCCGAAGAGCACCCGGTCCATGTGCCCGGCCTGATCCACCCAGGCGGACGCCGACTGGTCGTACAGCGACCAGAAGATCGCCACGAACGCATAGATCGGCAGCAGCTTGAGGATGGTCTTGAGGCCGTCACCGGTGAAGGTCTGCCGCACGTAGCCCCAGCCCGCGGGCGGGATGTGCACGAACACCTTGCGGCCCATCCAGAACGCGACGGTGGCCAGGGCCATCAGGATCCCCGGGATCCCGAACGCCCAGCCCGGGCCGTAGTGGCTCAGGGTCCAGGGGGTCAGCAGCGTGCTGAAGAAGGAGCCGAAGTTGATGGCGAAGTAGAACCAGCCAAAGACCTTCGTGATCAGGTGCTTGTTCTCGGGGCCGAACTGGTCGCCGACGTGGGCCGACACGCAGGGCTTGATGCCCCCGGAGCCGATGGCGATCAGCAGCAGGCCAGCGATCATCCAGCCCTTGGGCTGCAGGGTCGCTTCGAGCATGGCGGGGGGCAGGTCGATGAAGGCCATGAAGAGGTGGCCCACGCAGTACACGCTGCTCAGCAGCAGGATCGTGCGGTACTTGCCGAGCACCGCGTCCGCCACGATCGCCCCGATGATCGGGAAGAAGTACGCCGACGCCACGAACCACGCGATGGCCTCGCGGGCCTCGGTGGAGGTCAAGTGAGCCTCCTGCCCGGCGGACGACGCGAGATATGTCGTCATGAAGACGAACAGGATCGTCTTCATCCCGTAGAAGCTGAACCGCTCCGCGGCCTCGTTTCCGACGATGTACGGGATGCCCGGCGGCATCGTGGACAGGTGCGGGGGCGACTCGAGGTACTTGGGATCCGACATGCCGCGGAGGGTACCGGGGGCGCAAGCGGCGTCCAATCGCCCCAGGAA